>JAAVGM010000011.1 GCA_014800245.1 Bacteroidales bacterium
AGTATGTCATTGTTCTTTTGCAAATCTCGCGGCTCATCCGCTCTTGCGAGCGTGGCTCGTTTCTCGTTTGCGGTTGCAAAGTTATAACATTTTTCAGCGATGCGCAAGTTTTTGTTCAAATTTCTTGGAGATTTTCTCTCCTTATATCTTTATTATTCTATATATCAATCCAATCAATAAATGTTAAAATATCTTTCGTTTTATTAATAGCAAATTTCTATGGAGAGGGGTAATTAGAGAAAATGCGGAATAAAGACGATAAGACCTACGGCGATGGCTGCAAAAACAAAGAGCAGAACTGCTCCGGCAGCGATATCTTTAGCATCTTTTATTAGCGGATGCTTTTCGGGAGAGACGCGATCGCAGACTCGCTCAACCGCAGTATTTATTGCTTCGGCCATAAATACCACGCCGATGCAGATAAGAATTGCACACCATTCCCATCTCTCAAGATTAAATATGAAGCCGGCTGCCACAACAAGAATGGCAGCCAGAAGATGAATTTTCGCATGTGCTTCTTTTCTGAAGAGCGTGTTAATACCTTGAAAAGCGTAGCCGAAGGCTTTAACTCTCTTTTTCCAATAGCTTTCTTTCATAAAATTAATTCTATTTCGGGCTTCCGCCCTCAACACTGTACGGATGGTGAAAATCAATGCTTGAATGATTAGAATTCCATTGAAGCATATACCCCCCAATGATTGAGATCTGCCACGGGAGATATCTGCAGGTTATGCTTTTTTGCAAAAGGACGGGTGAAGATATATGCAGACCCGGCGCCGATAGCAGCTCCAGCACATACATCCCACCAATGATGTTTCTTTGAATAGACGCGCCCCCATGCCACATAGCAGGATAGCGCATATGCCGGCGCTCCGAATGCCCATCCGTATCTGCGCTGTAGGAAGGCGGCTGTTGCAAAACTTATAGCTGAGTGTCCTGAAGGGAAACTATGCCGATTGGAATAGTCGGGACGAGTTTCCTTAATGCTATATTTTAGAATAAGGGTGGCGGCAGCCGTTACTCCGGCTGTCTCAACTCCCTGGATCAAACCTTTCCAGTCTTTCTGAACTAATACTCCTGTCAAGGCAGCCGCCGGCAATGCAATGACAAGCACGTCGGTAGAAGTGGCTACCCCTTTTTGAGATTTAGAAGGCACAAACTCCTGCGCAGCGCATGCCAACGGCAAGAGAAATGCGAGAAACAGAACTAATATCTTTTTCATATTCATTAGAATGAAATGCTTGGATAATTATTATTTATTCCGGCATTCACTTTTTTTTGCAAATGCCGGAATAAATTATGGCAAATCCCATCCGAAGCTAAACTGATCCACATATAACACGGCACCGGTTCCTCCCGTGAAGAAGTCGCCGTATTTGGAGGCAGAGCATGTGATCTGCAGATATGTCGGCACGCGATATGTGTCGCGATATTCGAGTTTTATCTCAAATTCCTGATAGCTATCCATCGTGCCGCTATATAGCAATTCGCCGTAAGCAATTATCGATTCGGAATTCTTATCGAAGAGCTGTCGATTATTAGGATTTGTACGAATCTCAAATGGCGCAGTCCAATCTGCAAGGGCCACATAAATATGACATGTGTCAGGACGCCCGATAAGATCCTTATACTCGTTAGACGACCTGTCGATATTTGCAGTCCGATACTGATAATACCCCTTCAAGGATGTTGGCCGGAGTCCGAACGGGCGACCGAAGTCGAGCACACCATTCGTCCCATCCAATTTGGCAAACTTACCGGTATATATAGATCCGGCAGCAATCTTACCAAGACCGAACACGGCTGCGAATATAGTTTCGAGTTGCGCGGCGCGTCCTTGTCCGGTAACGGTATGGTCGGTCGGCGTAACATTGTTCTGCCCTGTAAGTGAGGTTCCGGTGTTGCCGGTGTCCCAATATTGCACTCCGCCCTCTGCATAGGGGTACCATATCTTGCCGTTGTTCCACCATTCCTCGAAATCACCATTAGGGATATCGGTGGTGCCTTGGGTTGTCACCTTTACAATATTTCCTTTATCTTCCCCTGCTACTGCCCGGACACTATATTCCGTAAGTGGTTTGAGATGCGGGATGGATGCTGAGAAATTACCGGCTGTCTGTATCACACGTTCCTGAGGGAGAGAGATCCATTCTCCTGAATCACTCTCGCGATATTCGAAGCCTCCTGTTAAATCTGACGGACATGAACCATAAGCCCATACTACTTCCGACCAGGCATCTACCGAAGAAGTGGAGACAACAAGATCGGTGAAGACCACATATATAGTCCATACCTCAGTGCGCCCATGCGCTGTAACCTCCACCCGAAGAGGGTAAGAAAGATCAATCTTGCCCGGTTTGAGGTCGGGGGTCATTGTGGTTATATCCCTTGGCCCGAGTTTGACGCTTTCAAGCTGAAGATCGGTAAGGTCGGTGCCTTCGGGCAAAGTTACTATGACACGGCGTCCGATAGGATCGACCACGCTCTCCCCTACCTGCCCATCAATAGTGAAATAACGTTCGATATCCTGCTTGCCATAAATCACCCAGTAATAGGTCTGATATTTTGAAAGAGCCACAATCATAGGGTTAGAAAGATTGTGAGTCTCATCGAGCATATCGAAATCACACTCGGCGCCGGGGGTGGTGGTGAATTGAGTGAAGCGCACATTCTCGATATCCACTATCTCGTCGAGATAGACAGTGACATCATAAGCCATTGAATCTATTACGGAGGGCTTCAACTCCCCTTCTGCCACAAGCGATGTGATGATCTGCGGAATCTTCGGATACGGCACATCGTTCTCGATACATCCCGCAAGCCATATCAAAGCCGCTATCGGCAGCAATCGGAAAATATTCTTTACTGATTTCATAATTATATATGGATTCCGAGCCCGAAATTAATATTAAAGATATTGAATCGGAAATTAGCTCCTGATGTGAAACGATTTCCGATATCCTCTCCATTCTCCTGCTGCTTTTCATTGCGAAGATGATAGCCGAACACACCGAATGACACATTGAAACTCACATTATCCATAATGAATACGCACACTCCGGGAGAGAAATTGAGAGCGGCATCCATGTAGGTGGTATGGGTTTCGCGTGCCTCTCCTGCATATGGACGTCGGAAATCGGAATTTCCGGAGGAGAAAGCCAATTCCACCTCATTGAATATGCCGAATCTTCCTCGACGCGAAAGTCCGATGTATGATGTAAGAGTGAAAGCAGCAGTATAGCCTTCATTGCGATACATCACATCATTCAGAGAGAAATTCATATCATCATCAATATCAACATTGAATGAATCAATATTTCCTTTCATTGAACTATATCCGAAACGAAGACCTACGGAAGTATTATTTCTTATAAAATATGAAACGGAAGGCTTTATCGAAAATGTATGGATATTCAGATCTATATCTGTGAGAAGCCCAAGCATTTCAAGGTCGTCGGTGGAAAATTCCCCATATGAAGCTGTCAATCCGAATGCCCAGTTACCTTTGGGGATGAAAAGATGATTGAAAAGCCCCCGGTTGTAACGCTCTCTTCCGAGAGTACGAGTTTTTAACATCATTGGCACGGTGTCGCCCCTGACAATCGTGACATCAGACATTGAGTAGGTGCCGTTGTCTTCCACCACTTTTTTCCCGCCCATCAGCAATTGCATCACATCATTTTGCAATGAATCCGGGATATAGATATATTTTCCATCAGCCACAGGAGCCACCGAATCGGGGAAAGCGGATTCCATTGTCTCCGCCTTTGCGTATATTACGGACACTACCGCAATTATTATCAACAATAACTTTCTCATAGATAGAATGAAACTCCGAAGGTGATAGAAAATAGATTTATCCTGAAATTAGCCGATTTCGACTTTCTATGCGCCACATAGATGCGGTCGGTCAGCGTTTTCGTGCCTGTATAGCTAAAACCCAAAACTCCGACATTCACTTCAAGAGCCGAATAATTGCTGAGGAACAGACACAAACCCGGAACAAGACCGACATCAAGAGAGAAATTGGTTTCGTATGCTCCGGTCATATCGTCGGAAATACCTTTTGTGAATTTCGACTGGCCTCCACCCAACTGGCATTGAATCTCATTGAAAAAGCCGAAACGTTTTGAACGCCCTATCGAGAAATAATTGCGGAAGAAGAGTGTGGCGTAGTAATTATGAGCGAGGGAATAGACATAGTCTGCTCCATAGTTGGCGTCTTCACCGAATACAATATTGGCGCTCTCAAGTTTGGAAAGCGATCTTTGATAGGCAAATTTAAGACCGCCTCCCATATCGTCGCGAAACATAAAGCATACACTCGGAGTGATCTTAAAAGAATAAGTGTCGCCCGTCAGGTTCTCCAAAACGAAGAACTGATAGTTATTCTGATTGGATTGGGTATAGGAAACGGACAATCCGGTTATCCACTGCCCTTTGGGAACGAACACCACAGACTCTACATCTCTCTTAAACTCCTCTACCTGCTTCTGCTGCTGCATCTCATGGATCATTTGTGGAGTGATCCTCATGGTGTCAGCCACGACCGGACGGGGCAATGCTCCTATGCTGTCGGCCGACTCTACAAATGCAGTTTGACTCTGTGCGCAGAAAGCGCACAGAGTCAATATAGTCGAGATTAAAAATTTAGCTTTATTTCTCACGACGGCTAAACATTAATATATCAATTCAAAATCGTCAACATACATAACCGATCCGGCTGCTCCGGAGAAGTAATCTCCATATTTGGATGCCGATACCACGATTACGAGATACTTGGGACGCTGCGTGTTGGCACGAACATTATATTCAATCGGAATCTCCAAGGATTCGAGCGATCCATCAGGACCGAAAGAGCTTGTGAATGTACGTTCACCGTAGGCAAGGACAGCAGCCTCATCTTTATCAAGGAGCTTACGATTTGACGGATTAGTGCGGATCTCTATAGGTTCCGTGGTCAAAGCCACATAAATCTGTCCATGATCGCTACCGCCACTGAATCCTTCAGGCACAAATCCTTCATTGCCCGACTTTACTGAGGCACCTGATGCAGGACGATAATTTGCCCAAACCTTAAGTTTTGCGGGATGTGTGCCATCATAACTACGACCGAGCGAAAGAACACCGTTTGTTCCATCAGTCTTGACATACTCACCAACAAAAATATTACCGGCGGCAAGCACTCCCATTGCTGATTTCGACTCCAGACGCGCACTATAGCTTCCGCTATGCTTCATATCTGTGGATTTATCGGTAAGCGTCATGCTCGCAGTAGCAGCTCCCTCATTTCCAGAACCCCAGAAAGAGAGGGTCTTATCACCCTCAGCCCCCGGAAGCGTAACATTCTTTGTGCCTAACATTGTTTTAGCGGAATATGTGCTCCAATTCTCAAAAGATGCATTTGGAATCTGATAAACAGATTCAGTGGAGAATGTAGATACATATTTCTGCTCATAATCGTCGGCATAAAACTTATACTCATAAGTTGTGCCGGGCTTAAGTCCGGTGAGTGCAACAGTGAAAGGCACTCTCTCTGCACGAGTGGCAATCTCTGCACGAGTCATTGAACGCAATTTTCTGCGAGCAGCGTTTCCACCTGCTTTTGCAGATATTTTCTTCCAATCTGAAGACCCGCTCTCACGGTAAAGCATACCGTAATCATTGACCTCGGCATCATATAGATATCCGGTGAGGGTGGCCTTTGATCCGGTGATTGCCATAGGTTCTCTTGCAGGGTCGGGAAGAGGAGCAACATCCACGGGAGCCATTACCACGATTGCCTCTTCTGTATTGGCGATGCGGAGAGTTGCGTCTGTCTGTTTTCCGTCTAAATCTCGAGCAGAGATTTCAATTACATACTCTTCATTGCTTTCGGGAAGATTATCAAAGAATTCCTTACGGAAGAAGAAAGTATATTCATCGAGAAGAACACCGGAAGCGGCATCTATCTTGCCGGTGGTGTGATCCACATGAATACCCAAGTTTTCAATCTCCGCTTGCTCAGCAGCCGTGTTGCGTGATATCTCATGGTTGGCAAGGTTCTTGATCACATCCGGCGCTTTATCTCCACCGATGGTCAAGGCTGCCATACCTTTATATGCGCATACAAAAACCTGCTTTTCAACAAATGTTCCGGGAGTTCCTATCACCTGATCTTCAAGATCAAATTCCACACCCTGGATAAAGGGACGACCGAAAATCTCAACCTCCTCCTCTATAACCGGGATATCCTCAATCTCAATCTTTATGAGACCTGCACCCCATTGGGGAGTCTCATTAGGTTTGAGGCGTACCTGATATTGATGCGCTCTCTGCACATTCTCAATCACGCCGGAGTATTCGATCGGTTCACCGTCGGCGTTGGTGGCTGTGATTGAGTAAGTAAGGGATTTGTCGGTGGAGGGCATCATGAAATATCCGGTGTTGAAGAGAGTTGAACCACCCTCGGCAGCTTCACTGAAAGTCAATTCTCCGCGCGAATGACCCACAGTCATTGTGAGATCTTTCAAGCCCAATTCCAATGTTTCGGGAGCGAAGGATACAAGGACATTAGCGATATTGAGTTTCAGACTTACTGTGGTCTGATCCTCTACATGGAACGCCTCTGTCTTTCCACGATAGAACTTGGCATCGAATGAGGCGGAAACGGAGTCGCCGGTCCATCCCTCCGCGATATATGAATGGCCCTTTGAGAGGGAGATATTCCCGGGGATAGTCTCCAGACCGAAATATTTGCGTATCACCTCATGGCGATCGCCATTAGAGCTCTCTCGCTCAATATATACGATAGCTTTCTCGCGGAGAGCTTTCATCTCCTCGACATCAATTTCAGCGCGGGTTATGGTCTGACCCTTGATATCTGTAGAGAGATGAAGAGTTCCATCGCCCTGCTCAATATCCCCGAAGGGGGTATCCATGTTGCAGGATGCGGATACGGCAGCCAACAAACCTACAGCCGCGAATCCAAGATATTTATATGTTTTATTCATTGCTGCAGATTATTATTTTGATTCGAGAATAAGAGTTTTTGTGGTCTCGCCATTAGCATCGGCAACAGTCAGCTCGAAGTTATGTAAACCGGGTCCGAGAGCGGAGATCATCGTAAGGAAGGATGTAAGATCGAATTTCATTTCCTTACTACCCTTCACCACCTGTCCTTCCTTCAACAATCCCAGGCCGATGAGGGCATCTTCATCACTTCCGGGGTTGATAAGGTCCAAGGGATTGGACAAGCCTACCTGGGTAACATCAAGAGTATTCGAATCTATCTTGCACTCAAATTTAGTGAAGCCACCGTCGGCAAAGCTTGTAATATTCAAGACGCAAGAGGTAAGGTCATCATCAATAACGTTTACTCCGTCGAGAGTAACAGGGGCTTCGGCACTAATATCGGGAGCTTTCTGATCATCTCCGGGAACGGGAGTGTCGGGCGTTTCGGGATCCTTACCTTCATCTGAGCCTTCCATCGGACGCTCGTCGTCGCCAAGGTCAGTATCCTCACCCGGATCAACCTCTCTATCCACGTTTACAGGAGTGACGCTGGCTTCAACAAAGATATCGCCTCCGGCCTGACCGCTATGGTCGGGGTCTTGCGAATGGAGTTTGAAGCGAATCTTGTAATGCACACCCTGTTCTACGGTGTCGAATGATTTTGTCTCTACGGTCTCTGCACCTTCCACTGTTCCATAGAAAGTGGCGGCAAGGGAGTTGCCCTCATATTTGAAATATCCGGCTCGGCCCTCAGTGGCCTTGGTGAAATTAAGACCGGCATTATCGCCAACCTTCACCTCAACCCTCGAATCTTCCGACATGGCGGAAATAAGGATGGGATCAAATTCCACTGTGACCATCACATTCTGCAAGCGACATACGATGGGATCTATATCCGATGTGATTGAATCTTTCAAGATTTGGAAAGATTTGGATTCGCCAAGATAGTAAGGAGAATCCCAATCGGCTTCAACATCTGTTCCTTTGCTGGCCACAACACGATATGTGCCTACGGGAAGCACTACCACATCCGGCATCTGCGAATAAGTGAAAGATTCCTCGGGGGCAGGAGAATCACCCTTGAAGAAAAGGATCTTGAAGTCGTCGAGTTCGCCGGCACGAGTGGCAGGAGAATTATATACGACATTTGAATTGTCGCGCACATCCAAAAGGATTGAGCTGGTGGAGAATCTACCGGCTCCCTGGTCGGTGGTGATATTGAATCCCAATTCCTCACAGCTTGTGAAGAGGAGAAGGGAGGTCAATAAACTTAATAAATATTTAGTTTTCATTATTATTCGTTCCAGAAATTAAACTTAATTATTTTTTACGAGCCACATTCTTTTTGGCAGCATTGCGACGCTTCGCCTGCTGAGAGGAAGAACCGCCACCATATTCCAATTTTACATTGTCGATGATTAGCTCCGAACCTATAGCGAACGCGTAATAGTTATTTGCCTCTTTTACACGTTGACTACTGTTAAGAAGATTAGATATACCATCTGCGTCATGCTTTACTACATCTTTTCCGGGAATTACAATTTGAGGAGAAATTCCTCGCTTTGTGGAACGAAAACATAGCTCAATTTTTGACGCAAGCTTCCCAAATGGATACTCTTCCAATAAAATCTCTCCTTTTCCGCGTTCTGATGAAGTAATAGTAAAGATTCCCGAACTAAGTACATTTCCCGATTCATCAAGGATTCTCACATAAGCTTCACCCTCCTCTCCATTTACCGGGGAAAATTCATAATCAAATGTAACGGAAGAAGGTCGGCAATTCCAATCTATACCATCCGCACGATGTTCGTTACCATCAAAAACATAAGTGCCAAGAAATAGCTCACCATGTGATTTCTGGAAATCTGCTTCACTTGGTAAATTTTCACAATAATATGTTGTATTAAAGGCACCTCCACTGGTAGCAGGAACTTTACCATCGTGATTATAACCCACAGATCTAATCACAACTCGTCCATTGTCTGAATAAGTGGAAGGCACCATAAACCATGAGTTACGAGCTTTTGAATTTCCCCAACAAGTAAGATCATTCAAAGAGGCCCATCCATTGGGAGTGGAGCGGACAATAGAGGAGGTTGTGGTATAGGTAGCTGGAGACACTTTCCATTGTCCACCAACCTGAATATTAGAAAAATTAATAGTTTCACTCACTTCGCCAAAATCACCGTTAGGAAGAGCCTGCGCCGATTCTGTGGTGAAACCTTCTATAACCTGACCGGGGTTATTAGTATTTCCAAGGTGCGATTTAAAATCGGTATATGTAGATTGAGGATTAAGACCGCTTAACTCATAAATACCATCCGCTTTATTCACCTC
Source organism: Bacteroidales bacterium (assembly GCA_014800245.1). GTDB lineage: Bacteria > Bacteroidota > Bacteroidia > Bacteroidales > Muribaculaceae > Lepagella. Next base: position 9,331 of record JAAVGM010000011.1, read on the forward strand.
TTTAAGAGTGAAGTTTGTATTATTAAGTTTAAATTTATTATAGACAATATCCTGCTTTGAAGAATCCATCGCTGTCACCTTAAGCAACGCCTTATAAGAATAAGGATCCACCTCCACAGTATATTCCGGGAAGATTACACCATCATCACTGAGCTCACACTTAGGAGCGCTATCACTTCCATAGAAAGCTCTTATATCAATCGTGTTAAGTTCAATGGCAGGCACAGAAAGCCGATAAGTGAATGTATATTCATCGTCGGAAGCGCGGGTGGCACGGACCGGTGTGAGCTCTCCCATTATTTCAGCATCAACCCATTGACCAGCATTCTTTACCTGGAAACGAATGTTTTTCTGAACGTCAGGCTGGTTGGTGATAACATTCACAGTCATCTCCTCACCCATGAATTCAGGATGCTGAGCCATGGCAAGTTGGATCGTAACGCCCTTGATTGTCACGTTGAACGATACCGGCTCTTCCGAAACAATTGTGCGATTATCAATAGCATCAACAGTCACTTTATATGTGCCTTGGGGCAATTTCGACAAGAAGTCCTTGAATTTAATCACTCCCGCTTTGTCGGGATTTCTAAAGAATCCTTCCGCAACAAGTCCGGAAGCCACCACATTCGCCTGCACACTCGCATCTGCATTCACAAGCTGAACCGTGTTGCCGAAAGCAAGAGAGTTGGCGGATTCTACGGAGAGATTCACCTCCCTGAGACCACCATAGGCAAGCACATCCAGACGGGGATCGCCCGGTGCAGTGAAGCCCTCAAATTCGTTATATGAAAGGTCGGCAGGAAAATCGTAAAGCTTCAGCATCGGAGCCGGAGCATTGAAAAGGTCATCGCCAAGAGAGATATCTACAAATTCATGCTCAATCTCTTCAGAGATTTCAACGTTAAGTTTTACGTCCTCAGCGCCGCCGGATTCGCTGACACCGATTGTAACTATATAATGATGACGCGGCTGAGCAGTGAAATCGCCGGGAGCCACCTCCACCTGCTTTCCTTGATCGTTGGTGAGGCTTACACGGAGATTTATCACCTCAGGTTTTACATAGGCCGGGCGATCCTCATTCTGAGCGAAAGCCACCCAATGGCTGTCATCACTTGTGTCGGATTTGATTCTTGCGCTGTAAGCCGGGAAACGGCTTGCAAATTCATCTGAATAACGCACACTCACCATTGCATTGGCAAGAGTAGCGGTGAGATGCACGGAGCTTTGAGCCCCGGCATAGACTGTTACTTCCTCAGATGCTGTAAAATAGGGCAATTCGAAGCCTTCGTTCTCCATATCGCCGTAATTAGCGGAGAGTGTGTAGGTGCCGATCGGAAAACCGGTCTCACGGTTGAAGAGATCGATATTGGCATACTTCTTAGTGAGAGAGCCATCCTGCTTCTCAAGAACCACCCCGAATTGGGAAGGCTCCGGAACCACGCTTACTCGTGTGTCGTCGGCACGTGTGTTCATCATCACGCGTCCATCGGATGAGAGTTCGAGAAGGAGTCTCCCCTCCTCGCCTCCGTTCCGGAATCCCTCTTCATTGGAGCAGGATGCCAGTCCGATTATTGCACTGCATAACATGAGTCCTTTAAAAACTCTTTTCATATTTTTATAAGTTAGGTGTTTTATCTCGTTTTTATTTTCAATTGCACGCACATCGCCCCGAAGGGATGATGCGACATGCAAGTAGAGTTATATACAAGTAGATTAATTATGGAAAAGCCGACAAGGGTTAAACCATATGAACTCCAATCAGTCATAAAGAGGATTTTTGGAAGAGAATCCCGTTTTGGGCTGATTTTCCTATGCAAAGTTATATTTTTTATTTCTTTTACACTAATTTTGACGAAAATTTGGGGATTAATGCTCCAATTTAACCAATTTTTTGACTGATTTCGAAAGAAAATTGTTATAACTTTGCAATAAGAAACTCAAATTTAATATTGACACATATAAAAACTAAATATAAAGCAATGAAAAAATTAAAAGCAATTCTCGTGGCGCTGTTGGTGGCTATGGCAGGCGCGAATATGGCCAATGCACAATCTCTTTCAGACATTCTCGGCAAACTCGGGAGCATGACAGGCTCGCAAAGCAGCTCATCCGATTCCACGGGATCAAGCTCGAAATCGGGTCTCGGAGGCACGTTGGGGAACCTGCTCGAAGGTGTTTTCTCCAGTTCGAATATCAGCGTGGCTGACCTGCAGGGCACATGGACCTCATCGGGCCCGGCGGTCTCTTTTCAGGGCGACAACTTCCTTGAGAAGGCCGGGGGCGTGGCAGCCGCAGCTGCGATTGAATCAAAACTTGATCCTTATTTCAAGCAGTATGGTCTCGATGGCGCGGTGTTGAAAGTGGATAATACCGGCAATTTCACCTTGACCGTGAAGAAGGTTCAGCTTAAGGGAACAATCACAGAGACCGGCGAGAAGGGTGTGTTTGATTTCAATTTCAGCGCATTCGGAAAGATAAAGATGGGAAGCGTCAAGACTTATATCCAGAAGACAAGCAATTCGATGGATGTAATGTTTGATGCAACCAAGATGATGACTATCATCAGCACTGTGGCTAAGATCTCCAATATCTCTACGCTCAATACGCTCTCTTCTATCCTTAATTCTTACGAAGGGCTTTGCGTAGGATTCAAGATGAGCAAGTGATAGGAATTGTGAATTCTGAATTTTGAATTCCTAATTCTGAATTGGAGCACAGCCCCAGGCGGAAACAGCTTCGCGATTGCGAAAAAGATAATGGAGCTTTCTTTACCGAAAGCTCCATTATCTTTTATATAAATCAGATTGCGGCGATTCGGGCCAGATATTTGCCGAGGATATCGAATTCGAGATTCACACGGGTTCCCTTTTCGATGCGGCAGAAATTTGTATGGTCGTGGGTGTAAGGGATGATCGCCACCTTGAAAGTATTGTCGGTGGGTTCCACTACGGTGAGGCTCACTCCATTCACCGTAACCGATCCTTTATCGACTGTGATGTATCCGCGGCGTGCCATCTCCGGCGCAACATCATAGCGGAAGGTATAATACCAGCTGCCATCGTTCTCCACCACCTCTTCACATACGGCTGTAGTATCGACATGCCCTTGCACAATATGACCGTCGAGACGACCGTCAACCTTCATGCTTCTCTCCAGATTTACAAGATCGCCGGGCTTGAGTCCTCCTAAGTTGGATCGGTCGAGGGTCTCCTTGATTGCCGTCACTGTGTATGTGCCGTCGCCGGGGAGCGACACCACTGTGAGACATACACCGTTGTGCGATACACTCTGGTCGATTTTCAACTCATCGACAAACGAACAACGCATCGTGATGTGAAGATTTCCCTTATCTTCGCGGAGAGCCACAACTTCGGCTGCTTCCTCTACTATTCCTGAAAACATATTTTTACTTTATTTAGCAATTATATTGCAAAGATAATAATTTTTCGCTAAATTTACGGCTATAAATACTTTCCTCTTTTTAATTAAGCTTTCATTAAGGCTAATAAACTTCAGAAATATGTCTCGACACCGCAGCGAAATATTGCTCCCGCCCTCCACTGAAGGAGAGAAGCATCTCCTTCCCTTACATGGCGGACAGATCACTATCATCGGAGGGAACGGCGCCGGAAAAAGCCGTTTCATGGATGAGATGACCTCGCTTTGCGGCGAACGGGCATATGCGCTCTCTGCCCTCTCGGCCTCTTTCCCGGGGAAAGAGGAGTCGAATCTGAAGGGTTCGGTGGATGCGCTTTATCGAGATGCCACACAGCGTCAGATCTATATGCGTCCGGATGCAGTGAGTCAGCTCGACAAGCTTTCATACATGCTCTTCGCCGACGAACTTGAAACCCTTCTTGATTTCAAGGAAGGGCTTAACGAGAAAGGAGCGCGTCAACGCCCTCCTGCCACACGCCTCGACCGAGTGAAAGAGCTTTGGAAAGCCGTTTTTCCGGGAAGCAGAATCACTCGCGACAAGGGGACCTTGATGTTTGCCACCACAGCCGGAAATGATCTCATCCCTCTTGACCGGCTGAGCCAGGGGGAGAAGACGGTGCTTTATTACGCTTCTGCTGTACTTTATGCCATGCCCGAGGCCGTGATCTTCATTGATTCCCCTTCACTTTTCCTCCACCCCTCCATTGTAGGGAATTTCTGGAATGCGATTGAGAAGATGCGCCCGGATTGCACCTTCGTTTATAATTCCGTGGATGTGGATTTCGTGCAGACGCGAATGAACAATATCTGCATCTGGGTAAAGAGTTTCGATTCTGCCGCCAACGCATGGGATTATCAGGTGATGGATGGTGTGCCGCTCACAGAGGAGCTTTTCGTAGAGCTGGCCGGAAGCCGCCGCCCTGTGCTGTTTATCGAGGGGGATTCACGACACAGCATAGACGCCAAACTCTATTCGCTCGTTTTTTCAGATTGGACTGTGCGCCCTTTAGGCTCGTGCAATAAAGTGATTGAGACTACACGGACATTCAACGACCTGAAATATATGCATCATCTCCGTTCGCGTGGGATTGTGGATCGCGACCGGCGAACAGACCAGGAGGTGGATTACCTCCGCCGGAAGGAGATTATGGTGCCGGATGTGGCGGAAGTGGAGAATATATTCCTCCTTGAGACCGTGATCAAGGTTATGGCTAATCGACGGGGGAAGCAGCCGGAAAAGATAATAAAGAAGGTGAAGAGCGAGATCCTGCGTATGTTCCGCCAGCAAGCCGACCAACAGGCGCTGCAGCATGTGAGACATCGCGTGAAAAGAGAAGTGGAATGCAAGATTGATGCCCGCTTCACATGCATCACTGCCTTGGAGACGCATCTGAAAACGCTCGTGTTCAAACTCCAGCCCCGCAAGCATTACAATGAATTGCGGCAATCATTCCAGAAGATGTTGAAGGAGGAGGATTACGATGGGATCCTTCGTGTGTTCAATCATAAGCCGATGCTTCCCAATTGCGGGATTCATCAGCTTCTCGGATTCCGCACCAAAGAAGACTACATAGCCGGAGTGTTGAAAGTGTTGGGCGAGAAAAGCCAGGATGCCGATACGATACGGAGAGCCGTCAGGCATTGTTTCCGAGTTGATAACGAAACAATTTGAAAAGTTATTAAGTTATAGTATTATAACTCTATATACACTTCCTTACCGGGATAATAAATGCTATTTCAACGATAGAAATAATTAACCGATAGAAATAATTATAAATACATACATATATGGAAAAACAATTAGGGATTCTTCGCGATGATCCATGGCTTGAGCCTTTTGCCGCGGCAATAGAGGGACGCCATGAGGATGTGTTAAGAAAGAAAGAGGAGCTGACGGCCAACACTCGCGGTTCGCTGAAACGCTTCGCCAATGCTTACAACTATTTCGGTTTGCATAAGGAGAAGGATGGATGGGTGTTCCGCGAATATGCGCCGAACGCTACGGCCATACATCTGATGGGCACATTCAACGACTGGCGCAAAGATGATCCCGCTTACGCACTCACACGTCTGGAGAATGGCAACTGGGAGGGTAAATTCCCTGCCGATGCCATGAAGAACGGCGATCTCTACAAGATGTTTGTGGAATGGGACGGCGGATGCGGAGAGCGTATTCCGGCCTATGCACGTCGCGTGGTGCAGGATGAGCAGACACACATCTTCTCAGCTGAGATATATGCACCCGAGAACCCTTACGAATTCAAGATTCAGAAATTCACTCCTGATACAAAACCTCTCCTTATATATGAATGCCACATCGGAATGGCTCAGAATGAGGAAGGGGTCGGCACATATGATGAGTTCCGACGTCTCACTCTTCCCCGAATTGCCAAGGATGGATATAATGCAATCCAGATCATGGCTATTCAGGAACACCCCTATTATGGTTCGTTCGGCTATCATGTGAGCAGCTTCTATGCAGCCTCTTCACGTTTCGGCACGCCTGACGATCTTAAGCGTCTGATTGATGAAGCGCATGAGATGGGGATTGCCGTGATAATGGATATCGTGCATTCTCATGCCGTGAAGAATGAAGTGGAGGGTCTTGGCCGTCTTGACGGTTCCTACGACCTCTATTTCTATGGCGACCAGCGTCGCGAACATCCGGCTTGGGATTCTCTCTGCTTCGACTATGGAAAGAACAGTGTGCTTCATTTCCTCCTCTCCAACTGCAAGTTCTGGCTGGAAGAGTATAAGTTTGACGGCTTCCGCTTCGATGGCGTAACCTCTATGCTCTATTACGACCATGGTTTGGGGAAGGCTTTCGGAAGCTATGCCGATTATTACGACGGAGGTCAGGACACGAACGCTCTCGTATATCTCTCGCTTGCCAATATCCTTATACATGAGGTCAACTCCAAAGCCATCACCATCGCAGAGGAGATGAGCGGCATGCCGGGGTTGGCTCTCAAATTCGATGAGGGAGGAATTGGTTTCGACTATCGAATGGCTATGGGTATCCCCGACTATTGGATCAAGATGATCAAGGAGAAGAAGGATGAGGAATGGCACCCCACCTCTATTTTCTGGGAACTCACCAACCGTCGCGCCGATGAGAAGACCATCTCTTATTGCGAAAGCCATGATCAGGCTCTCGTGGGCGACAAGACGATTATCTTCCGTCTGATCGACAAGGAGATGTATTGGCATATGATGGTGGGCGACAATAATTTCACTGTGGATCGCGGAATGGCTCTCCATAAGATGATCCGTCTCGTTACGCTCGCCACAATCAATGGAGGCTATCTCAACTTCATGGGAAATGAGTTCGGTCATCCAGAATGGATCGATTTCCCGCGCGAAGGGAACGGATGGAGCTATAAGTATGCCCGCCGTCAGTGGGATCTTGTGGATCGTGAGGATCTTAAATATAAATTCCTCAATGCTTTTGATAATGCAATGGTTGAGGTGGTTTCTTCCAAATATAATTTCCAGTCGCTCCCTGTGGATAAGCTCTGGGAGAAAGACGACGACCAGGTGCTCGCTTTCCGTCGCGGAGATTTGATATTTGTGTTCAACTGGAGTCCAACCCAATCGTTCTCTGATTATGGTTTCCTTGCTCCGGCAGGGGAATATGAGGTGGTGCTCGACAGCGACCGCCCTGAATTCGGAGGATATGGGAACATCGACGACAGTGTGCGTCATTTCACCACCCCCGATCCTCTCTATTCACCTTCCGGAAAGGGATGGCTTAAGCTTTATATCCCGGCCCGCACTGCCATGGTGCTCCGTCTGGTGAAAGCGGCCCCTAAGAAGGCCGCAGGGAAAACAGCAGAGAGCAAGACTGCTACTGCCAAGAAGCCTGCGGCCAAAAAGACAACTGCCAAGAAGACAACTGCCAAGAAGACAACTGCCAAGAAGACAACTGCCAAGAAGACCACAACCTCCAAGAAGGGAACCACAACCAAGAAAACTACCGCTAAAAAAACTACTGAAAAGTAAGGATGAAAAAAATCATAATTGCTATCGACGGCTATTCCTCTTCAGGAAAGTCAACCATGGCTCGCGATCTTGCTCGCAAGATCGGATATGTGTATGTTGATTCAGGGGCTATGTATCGCGCCGTCACTCTTTATGCCCTCCGCCACGGCATGGCAGCCGACGGGAAAGTGGATACGGAAGCTCTTATCAAGGATCTTCCTGAAATAAGAATCTCTTTCCTTCCGGCGGGTGAGGATGGAGTGCAACACACTCTTCTTAATGGTGAAGATGTGGAGCGCGAGATCCGCACGATGGAGGTGAGCGGGATGGTGTCGCCTGTGGCTGTGATTCCGGAGGTGAGACACAGATTGGTGGATCTCCAGCGTGAATTCGGCAAGGAGCGCGGAATCGTGATGGATGGCCGCGACATCGGAACCACTGTCTTCCCCGACGCTGAAATGAAGGTGTTTGTCGATGCATCTCCTGAAGTGCGTGCCGACCGTCGTGTCAAAGAACTTCGCGAGAAGGGCGAGGATGTGGATTATGATGCAGTGCTCAATAATATCCGCGAGCGCGATTATATCGACACCCACCGAGAGGAATCCCCTCTTGCAAAGGCGCCGGATGCTCATGTGCTTGATAACGACAACATGACCATTCCGGAGCAAATGGAATGGTTGATGAATCTTTATAATGAGGTTATAAGGTTATAAGCAAAAACTAAGGAAATGGCTCTTATTGAGATTGATGACAACTCCGGATTCTGTTTCGGGGTTGTCACTGCCATTGATAAAGCGGAGGCGGAGCTTGCTCGCTCCGGCTCTCTTTATTGTCTTGGCGATATAGTGCATAATGCTTCGGAAGTGGAGCGACTGCGCCTGCGAGGGTTGGATACTATCACTCATAGTGACCTCGACCGTCTGCATGATGCCACCGTGCTTTTGCGTGCGCATGGTGAGCCCCCCTCGACATATGCTGTGGCAGCTCGTAATAACATTACGGTGATTGATGCCACATGTCCGGTGGTGCTTCAATTGCAGCGCCGCATTAAGAATGCCTACGATGAGAATAAACGCAAGCTCGACTCCGGAGAAATCTCTGCTATGCCCCTTATCCTTATCTATGGTAAGGAGGGACACGCGGAGGTGAACGGTCTCGTGGGGCAGACCGATGGGGAAGCAAAGGTGATTCAGAAAGTGGAAGACCTAAATTCATTGGATCTTTCGCGCGACATATATCTCTATTCGCAGACCACTAAATCCTTGGAGGGTTTCCGCGAGATTGTGGCTGAGATAAAGAGAAGGAAACAGACAGGTGAATTCCAATATTTCGACACTATCTGCCGCCAGGTAGCGAATCGTCTTGATGGTCTTCGCGAATTTGCCGCTTCTCATGATGCAGTGGTCTTTGTGTGCGGCGCAAAGAGCTCGAATGGCAAAGTTTTGTTTGAGGAATGCCGTAAGGTGAACCCCCGTACATATCTGGTGAGCGATGAATCGCATCTCGATACCTCTCTTCTCGCAGGAGCCGAACGGATCGGTATTTGCGGAGCCACCTCCACTCCGCGATGGCTTATGCAGCGCATAGCGGAGATAATAGAAGAAAAATTATAATCAGATATGGAATCTCAGGATAAAAAGGATGAACGCTTCATGCGAATGGCTTTGGCAGAGGCTATGGAAGCTTTTGATCAAGGGGAGATACCGGTGGGGGCTGTGATCACGGTCAACGACCGAGTGATTGCACGCGGTCATAATCTTACCGAAACCTTGAATGATGTGACGGCTCATGCTGAAATGATGGCAATAACAGCAGCTGAAGAGAATTTGGGTGGCAAATATCTCCCCGACTGCACCCTTTATGTCACTGTGGAGCCTTGCCCTATGTGTGCCGGGGCTTTAGGATGGAGCCAGATAGGAAGGATTGTGTATGGGGCGTCTGATTCCAAACGTGGTTTCTTCTCCTATTATTCTCCTCAGCGCTCCCCTATCCACCCCAAAACGCGAATTGTATCGGGAGTGCTTGAAGAAGAATGCCGACAGCTGATGCAGGATTTCTTCAAAAGGCTCAGAAGATAATTTCCCATAAATGCAGAAATTTCCGACAATGTAGAAAAGTAGATAAATTGTAGATAAATCCATTTTGAAAAGAATGGATTTTTTTATACTTTTGCGGTGAAATAAAGTTAAGGCTTATAATCTTATAATCTTATCACCTTATAACCTTATAACTTTACACAAATTACATCTTTCTTTTCAACATAAGCCGGGAGAGCCGGCACTTATACTCTCTACCAATGAATATTGACGATAAAATCAAAGGAGCCCTCTATGGCATGGCCTTGGGCGACGCCCTCGGACTTGGAACTGAATTTATGACACGCCAGGAGGTGATGTCTTATTATCCTGATGGCCTGACCGACTTCTCCCAATTCATCCACGATATGCACCGATCGCTATATAAGCCCGGAGAATGGACCAATGATACGGAGGTGATTCTGCGTATGCTCGATCCTATCGTTGAGGATGAGAACATCAACCTGGTAAAAATAGCCGAACGACTTCACGATTGGTATCTTGAGGATAATATGGATATGAATGAACCATATCGCGTGGTGATTCCGACTGAAGGATGGGTGAAGAATCCTATCGTGGTTTGCCACCGCGCATGGAAAAATGCCAAGACGCTCGGCGCTTCAAATGAAGCTCTCAACCGCGCTCTGATTATCGGTATTTTTGCTAATGAGGATGTTACAATCGAGGAGCTTTCGCGACGTCTTGTCAATATGACCCATGATGACGAACGCTGTGTTGCCACAACTGCTATGGCCGCGCATTTAGTGAGCACTTATCTTTACGAAAACAGGGCTCCAAGTTATGAAGAGCTTTATGAGCTTTGTCGCAATATCGATGAAAGAGCGTTGGCTTTCCTTAAAATGTCGTATGAAGGGAAACTTGAAGATTTCCATATTGATGATGAAGACACTTGCTGGTACACCCGCAAGTCGCTCGGAGTGGCAATGTGGGCTTTATGGCATTGCAAAACTCCCGAGGAGATGCTATATAAGATGGTCAATGCCGGAGGGGATGCCGATACTAATGCTTCATTGGCTCTGATGCTTGCCGGATTCAAATATGGCTATTCGGCTCTTCCTGCTCTCAAGGAGAAGGTAATCGGGAAAGAACGTCTCGATGAAATGGCGGATCGTCTTTCAGCTTTGGTGAAGAAAAAATTGAAAATAAAAATTAATTAAGGTTTGGACTTGGGGAAAGTCAATCTTAGCAGTAGCTACTTAATAAAATGATTAAAGTTTGGATCGAGGCCATGCGCCTGCGCACGCTGCCGGTGTCGGTGGCAGGGGTTTTGGCTGGAACAGCTTGTGCAATATATTGTGGAGGGTTTAACACCCTCCCTTTTATCATATCCCTATTCTTTGCAATATTGGCGCAGATTGCCTCTAATTTTGCCAATGAATATTTCGATTTCAAGAAAGGACTCGACAAGAAGGGGCGTGCGGGATTTCGGCGTGGTGTGACTGAAGGAGATATTCCTCCCAAGGCTATGCTTGGAGCCACGTTAGGAGTCTTGGCATTCGATTGTCTGTTGGGTCTATCGCTCATCTATTGGGGAGGATGGTGGCTGATTCCGGTAGGGATTGCCATAGCCTTGTTTGCCTTGGGATATTCGGCAGGGCCCTACCCTCTCTCTCATCACGGATTGGGAGAGATTGCTGTGATCATCTTTTTCGGGATAGTGCCCGTATGTTTCACCTGCTTCGTACAGACCGGCGACTGGGAGAATATTTGGTCGCTCACCTTCCCTGTGGGAATGGCAATCGGATTGATGGGTGCAAACGTACTTATCGTAAATAATTACCGGGATGTCGAAGATGACAGGGCAGCCGGTAAGCATACCACAGTGGTTATCTTTGGCAGAAAGACCATGTCGAATGTTTATTTCTTCAATGGAGTTATTGCTTGCATCTTGCTCGTATGGGTCACAATCGCTAGATTCCCTATTCTATGGCAGGCGGGCACTCTTCTTTATCTGAATTTCCATTATCTTTTATGGACTCGCATGCGCCATTCGGAGGGATCGGAGCTGAATCCTCTTCTCGGGAAGACAGCCATCCTTATGTTTGCCCTCTCCCTCTGGCTGATAGCAATGACAGCCCTTCATTAAGAAGAAATTCGAGGATGAATTGACCTAAATAATGAAGAATGGATATCATATAGGGGCACAGATGACACATTAAAGTAATTTGCTCTCACAGAGAGTCACTGAGGCACAGAGGTTTTTGCGACTTCGAGTTCATTACCACAGAGGTTTACATGCCATGGCATGGAGATCTCGGAGCTGAGACAGGTGTCGTAATAAGCACCCTTTAATGTGCATCACGGCTCTGTGAGCTTAATGCGGAGCATTCTTCCCTCTGTGGAAATACACAAGATTATTAATTTTTCTCTGTGCCTCTGTGCTTCTCTGTGAGAGACCCTTACAAGTCATTGAGGATATTGGGGATTTGAGAGGATTATCAAATAAAATAATACTCATTTTAAATATGAAACTATCAGAAATCAATAACTTAACAAAAGAAATTATTGGAGCTGCCATAGAAGTTCACCGTACCTTGGGACCTGGTCTTCTTGAGGAAGCTTATGAAGCAGCTTTAGCTTATGAACTGAATCAGAGAGGATTTAAAACCAATACACAAGTTCATATCCCCATAATTTACAAAAATATTGAATTAGATAAAGGATACAGAGCCGATATCATTGTGAACGATGAAGTAATTCTTGAACTTAAGGCCACAGAAAAAGAAAAAGATATATTTTACAAACAACTTCTTACTTATCTAAGACTATCAAATAAGAGAATTGGACTATTGATTAATTTTAATAAGGAAAAATTAACAGATGGTGTTAGAAGAGTTATAAATGGAGAAATACCAATCTAAGCTCTGTGGGCTTAATGCGGAGCATTCCTCTCTCTGTGGGAATACACAAGATTATTAATTTTTCTCTGTGCCTCTGTGCTTCTCTGTGAGAGATTTACATAATATAGAAGAAGATTTTCTCAAATTTTAACTTTCCAAGAAATTTAAAATAGATAAATTTGCAATCGCAATATTATAAAATGAACTATGCCTGAACAGAAATATACACGTAAGCCGAAGCCACAGCCTGTGATACAAGATCCCACAGGGAAGGTTCCTCCTCACGACACGGAGCTTGAGGAGGTGGTGCTCGGTGCGCTCATGCTCGAGAAGGATGCTTACATGAATGTGAGCGATATCCTTACTCCGGACGCTTTCTACGAACCAAAGAACCAGAAAATATACGAAGCTATCGCCACTCTCGGTTTCAACCAGCGTCCTATCGATATGATGACTGTCACCGAGCAGCTCCGTCAGAATGGTACGCTCCAGGAGGTCGGAGGTGCCCTTCATATCACCGAACTTACAGGCCGAGTCTATTCGGCCGCCAATGTGGAGTTTCACGCCAAAATTATCGCCCAGAAATATCTCGCACGCCGTCTCATCACTTTCGCTACAAAAATCGAAACTGATGCCTTTGATGAAAGCAATGATGTTGACGATCTCCTCCAGGCAGCCGAGGGTCAGATATTCGAAATCTCACAGATGCATCTCAAGCGCGAGGTGACTCAGATCGACCCCGTGCTTAACCTTGCTCTGGAACAGATTCAGACAGCAGCCAATACAGAAACAGGTCTCTCAGGTCTTCAGACCGGTTATACCGAACTCGACCGTATGACTTCCGGATGGCAAAATTCCGACCTCATCATCATCGCTGCACGTCCGGCGATGGGTAAGACTGCTTTCGTGCTCTCTATGGCAAAGAATATGGCGATAGATTATAACACCCCTATCGCTATCTTCACCCTTGAGATGGCGAATGTGCAGCTCGTGAAACGTCTTATCTCGAATGTAGCCGACCTGAATGGTGAACAGATTAAGAGCGGCAAACTCACTCCGGAGGAATGGGATCGACTTAACAGCCGCCTGAGAAATGTCTATAGCGCCCCTCTTTACCTTGATGAGACTCCCGGATTATCTATCACCGAACTTCGTACAAAGGCCCGACGTTTGGTAAGGGAGCGTGGCGTTAGAATGATTATGATCGACTACCTACAGCTGATGACAGCCTCCGGCATGAAGCTCGGTTCGCGAGAGCAGGAGGTCTCTACAATCTCTCGTTCGCTAAAAGGATTGGCTAAGGAATTGAACATCCCTATCATAGCCCTTTCGCAGCTTAACCGTTCTACTGAGACTCGCGAGGATAAACGTCCGGTGCTTTCCGACCTTCGTGAGTCGGGAGCGATAGAACAGGATGCAGATATCGTTTGCTTCATTCATCGTCCGGAATATTACACTAAAAGCACTGATGACGGCAATGGGCATGATATTCGTGGTCTCGCCGAACTTATCGTTGCAAAACATCGTTCGGGTGCGGTGGGCGACGTAAAATTAAGGTTCGTATCCAAATTTGCCCGTTTTGAAAATTGGGATGAGGGTTATAATCTTATGCAGGAAGCATTGGAAGGGATGGAAACCAAGCGCGTCACTTCATCCTCAAATTCAAACTCCGGAGGGGGATCTTCCGATGGCTTTACATTCTCATCTACGAATATATCTGCGGATGGTCCGGATCTGACTCCATCGCCGGGAGAGATGAATGTTCCTTTCTAATTTCTAAGATCTAATGAAAAAAAGAAGAAGCACTATTTGAAATGGTGCTTCTTCTTTTTTCATTAGAAAGCTTTAATTAGAAAGCCCTCTTATAGCTTTTCTTCCCTTCTTTCACAATTACAATCTCCCCTTTCGCCGGATTCTGTATCGGCATTCCTTGAAGATTGAAATAGAGTTTGGGTTGAGCCTCTCCTGCCATCTCGATCTCTTCTACGTCGGTCGGACGCCAATCGGAAGCATTAAATCGGATAACACCATCCTTTACAATAGCTGCATAGGTGCTGTTGGTGTCCTCCCGGAATAAAACATCCATCCAGTTGCCCCAATTCAATGAAGGAGACTGATAAGCTAAGGTCACATTATAGTTACCATTGGGAATCTCTTCGGGCAAAGGAAGCTCGAACTCGCCGAATCCATAGAGAACTCCGACTTCCTGCTCAAGGTTAATTCCCCAGACATATTCCTTTCCGGCTTTATTAATCTTCTTCTCCTCTACCCCATCCTCGTTTGCTTCTCTGAATAGGATTCCCAAGCTTGCATCTGCCGGCAGAGCCATCGGGCCGAAGTTATATATACCGTCTTCACACAACGGGCCTACACCGTCGCCCGGAGCATATTCCAAGGATGTGTCAAGACCAAATTCACCATAGCCATAAAGCTGCGTGTACCACGCATCATCCGGGTTTGACTCTTTAGCAGGGGTGATCCCAATAATGGCATCCTGCATAAAGTTGAAGCCGGAATTATCGCCCGATCCGCCGATACCCTGGTTGTATGGATCCAGCACACTGAGAAGATAATAGCCATCGCTTACACCGCCCCATCCCCAGTTGATATGGAAATAGCCATCCTTGTCATAGCCGTCGCATACGAAGCTATGCCCTCCCTGATTGCTCTGACCGTCGAGAATCACCGGCCCATAATTCTTAAGCGAATTATAGATCATCTCTTCCCATTCAGCAAGGGAATAGTAATCGCGCATCACATATCGTATCGTCCCCTTGTCATATTTGAAATATTTACCCAAGGCTCCGGCAATGTATTGCGACATAGCCCCGCTGGCCGTATCTGAATAGCTCATTTCGACTGATATTCCAACATTCCTCATCAACGAAGCTACAGCCACAGCCTCCTCCTCAGTATATTCAACTTTTGAATCATACGAGTCAAGCATATGATCCCAGTCAAAGATTTGTTTAGAGAAATCCGCTTTCAAAGAGAGGTTGCCAATCTCCCATTTATAGGAGATCGATCCTTCCCCAACCTCAGGCCAGTTATGATATTTCATCACTTGCGCCATTGCAGTGGCCACACAGCCGGTATAACACCTATTGGCTGCTCCAGAGAGTTTTGGACACAACAAATTATAAGGATTGTCCTGATTCCACTTAGTCTGGCATAATGGCGCTATCGATTCGAAGTCTTCTTTATCAGAGTCTGTTTCATCTTCGATCGCCACTACTCCCTCGCGTGCGGAAGCTATCTCCTGCGAGATTGTATTCATCCAAGCTGTAAATGCAGGTGGAAAATCCTTAGGTTCGACATAACCATCGGCAAAGCCCAAAACGGGTGGTAAAGCATCATCCGCCGATAAGCATAGAGTCTTTTCTCCCAGATGAAATAGATATATAGTTGGTGTATTATTTCTCTTTTCAGTAAAAATCAAGGAATTAGAAAAAGTATTACCTGTAGCCTTCAGCAACAAACGTCTTTCAGCTTGCAAACTCTTCTCCCGTGCAACTCTTTCTAACGCCTGCTCCGGAGAAATCGGAGCAGCAAAAGATGCTAACGAAATGCAGCTCAAAGCGAGTAATAAAGCTTTTTGAAATCTTATTGACATAATCATATTGGCGTATCCCCAAGGATTTATAGTGTTTAGTCTCTTTGAAATAAAAGAAAGTAGGAAAAAGAAGAAAGGCAAAACCCTTTAATTAAGATTTTGCCTTTCTCTTATTTAATAATAATTAAATTCTTATATTACCGACTTTTAAGATTACTCAGCGATAACCTTAACAGTCTTGCCACCCTGCTTCTTAATCACAATCTGACCAGCCTCGGGGTTAGCAACTTCCATACCCTGGAGGTTGTAGAATTTAACAGGAGCGTCGCTATTAGCGATAGCTTCCGCTACGCCAGCCTCATCAGGAAGAACAATCGTACCTGTCAAACCGGTTGACTTATCAGTAGAAGTCCAGAGATAAGCTGCGAAAGGATCATTTCCAAGGCCGAACATACCGTTGCGGAAGTTTACAGTGCGAGTATCTGCATCGTAAACTGAAAGATAGTCAGCGATAGTTTCTGTGAAGGGGTTCATTGCTTCCTCAACCTCCTCAACCTGAGCCTCTGTTGACATGCCGCCGAAGAGTCTGAAACCTTCATTGTTGTACATGAAAAGCTCTTGAAGATCTGCAGGTGCTTCTGCGGATTGTCTCATATCAAGGATAGCACCCGAACCTACGAGCGGAGACATTGTAACGCAGTCAGGATTGCTAATGTTGAATACAATATAACCCGGAACAGAACCATCAAGAATCTGAGGCCAATCACCACCTCCATAAGGATTCATAAGGAGATATTCTCCATCTGTCACCTTACTCTTATAGAGATCTACATCCATCGCAGGTTGGCGATATTCCGCCGGGAATGCGGGGTTTAGGAAACCATCGGTAAACTTAGCCTTACCGGCAGCTGCCCAATCAGATGCGTTATATGAGAAGAAAGATACCGGGCTAAGCACAATATAGCCAATGCCATAATAGTATTTCTGGTCGCCGGCACCCCAAAGCAATACTGCATCCTGGAAATTGAGTCGACCGTCTGCCTCTACAGTTCCTGTGACACTTGCCACCGAAACTGTTTGACCATTATTATTGAAGTCGATGCGTCTGAGTTCAAGATCCATCGTAGCCTCAGAGTAAAGATTCTTGTTGTCGTCAGCCTTAATAGTGATTGTTCCTGCAGACAAATTCACCGTAGCGAGAAGAGGAGTTGTACCTGCCATTTCGCTTACGCTAATCTCTACCATATCATCAGCAACTTTGCTGATGAAGAATGAAGGATCGCCACCACTGTTACCCTCCAAAGGATACCACCAATCACTGTTAATTGTGTATGGACCACAGATATCGTCAACACTTGAAAGTGCACGTGTGCCGTCTGCTCTTGTAGCAACACTCTTAACAGCATCGGAAGCATTAGCTACCATAGCCTTTTTCTCCAAAGAGACAGAAGACACTCTCTGCAAATCTGTAGCCAAGGGAGCGGCTGCAGATACAGATGCTGCAAAGATTGATGCGAGCATCAAAGATGAGTAAAATTTCTTCATTTTAATTCGTTTTATTTTTGTTGATAATTCGAAATCACAATACTTTTTCGAATAGTTGTATTGAGTTATTGCAAAGTTATATTATTTTTTTTATATAAACAACATTTTTTTATCATATTTCCGACATTGTAATCTTCTTTTTTTATATTTATAGATTTTAGGAAATATTTTTCATTAATATTATAATCAATAAAAGGTATGAGTTAATTTAACTCATACCTTTTATTGATTATAATATTACATAGAGACAATCTATATCGTCGAGATTATCTGTATCGTCGAGACTATCTGAGATTATCCCACCACTTTGCTTATTTCCAAATCTGTTTGCTTACATTATTACCTCTCTTTACAATTACAATCTCGCCCGGTTGAGGAGTATCAATCTTCTTACCTAAAAGATTATAATATACGGCTTCAGAATTATCATCCGTTATCTCTATATCTTCTACGCCGGATTCATCCCCTATTATAAAATAAACAGAAGAAAGATTGCGCCACTGGGAGAATAAGGTGTAATCAGCCCTCAAAGTATATAATGCATTCTCTTCTGCATCAGGAATGGCGAACTTAGCGTTCATCTCCGAGCTTTCACCGCCTGAAAGGAATGGATATTGAGAAGCCACCTCATCAATCACTGTGATTGTGGAATTAGATCCCGGTACATTCTTTTCTACTGAAAGCTTCATCTGCCCGTCAAAAAAGCCGGCGATGTCTCTATATTCAAGGTGTGCGTTTATATCGTTGGCATCTTTAACATAAGTTACACTTCTATCAAATCCTCCAACGTTGACTGTTCCTTTCTCTCCTTCGATCTCAAACGATGTAGCGGACATTCTAAGAGTAGTAGAGGGAGAAGGGTTGATCGTAACCTGTCCGAAATATCCGTACACTTCATTCTTTGCGTAATAATCGGGATTAAACATTCCCAATGTCAATGTTGTGGCTGAAGTAGGAGCTGCCGACCCGGATGCTGCCGCAAAACGAGAGATCCATTCATAATCTATAGTCTCGCCTGCTCCAACTGTGATACCAACACTCTCCCCTGAATATTGAATTTTCGATCCATTATAAAGACCGGGTGAGTAGTATCCTATCAATTCAAGATCACTGGGGTTGGTGATGTTTGCCTTAATTCTGAAATTTCTTCCGTAATAAAGTTCTGTAGTGATCTCAACACTATTGAGGATCAATTTAGCCACAGGAACATTCTCTACTTTATAGTTGCCATTCTCTACAGTGAGGTAAATATAGTTGGGATATCCCCATACTGATGCTACAGGAAGCCACTCTTTCACATTGCAATCATTGTCGTATGATGCCAATGTTACAACATATTTTCCGTCTGAAAGAGTGGGCAGCGGAATCCTGGGGCGTAACACATCGGGTGAATAGTAATTGCTTGGTTGCAAAGTGAGAGTCTCAATCTTAGTGACTCCGTTACTCATATAACCTTCAACCACTTCATTGAACTGTGTATCGTCAACCTTAGTGAAGATTGCTCCAATATTACAGTTCATTGTTCTGTCGCCTGTATTGCCCCATCCAAGCACTGAATAGTTTTCAACATTAAAAATGAGTATAGAATTCGATACACTTGCTGTTGCAGCCCCATACTGCAACACTCTCACCGGGAAATCATACCCCTTGTTGTCTCCCTTAGGAGCCTGAGCTCCAATAATTGCATTTTGGGCAAAGTTGAAGCCGCCGGCATAGCCGCCAATACCCTGCGCATCAGGATTAAGAGCCTGAAGGAGGTAATAACCGTCAGACATGCCTCCCCATCCCCAATTGAAATGGAAGTAGCCATTGCCATCATAACCATCACAAACGAATGAATGACCTCCATTTGAAGGGGACTGACCGTTGATCACCACCGGACCTACATTCTTAAGGTTATCGTAGATCATATCCTCCCACTGCTGGCTTGAATATATATTGCGTGACTCCGAGCGACAATTCTGATCGTAATTGAAATAGTTGCGGAATGCTTTGGCTATATCCATCCCGGATGCTCCTGACGCATCCAGACCATAACTCATCTCAACGGATACGCCACAGCTCTTCATCAAATTTGACACTGCATCCGCTTCCTCATCTGTGTATTCTCCTTTGACATACACATCCAACATCTTGTCCCATTCAAAAGGATGACGCTCAAGATTCCATGTGAGCTGATCAAAAGTGTATCCGTTACGTTTGGGTGTATATTGAATCATCCCTACCCCATTTTCCGGATACTTATGATAATTCATCACCTGAGCCATAGCCGTAGCCACACATCCTGTATATGCTCGCTGACCGCCGGTATAGGTAACTCCATTCACTTTCGTCGGGATCGGACACTGGTCGTTATATGGGGCATCCTGATTCCATTTTGTTTTTACAAGAGGAGCGATGGCAGATTTTTCCTCTCCCGCACGAGTAGCGACCGATTTATACGCCGGACGATTATTTTTTGCAGCCCATTCTATCTGGCGGGAATATTCATCCATCCACCATTTAAGTTCAGGAGAGATATTGGAAGCATCGATTCTTCCGTTATCGCTATATCCAAGTATGGGAGACGCCACATCATCGGCAGAAAGAATCATATATCCGCCGCCATTAAATTCAAAAAGGTAAGCACCTTTTACACCCTTATCAGTCTCTGCTGTATAAACAAGACGAGGGCCGGATGAAAGATGAGCCGACACCTTTTGGGGTCCATCAACCTTGATTCTTGCCAAGGCCTGATCAGGGGTGAGCGGAGCGGCTATGGATGCCAACCCGAACATTCCCCCTGCAATAAACAGAATGGATCTTTTATTCATTTCTTATTAGTTTAATTCAAATATTTGAATGATTATTTTATTAATCGCAATAAACCGCTTTATATAGACATATAGACAATAGATGCAATATATGCAATTCACTTGTATAAACATCTAAAAAAATAACTATCATTTGGCATGATTTATTGTTATTTTCCACAAAATAGCAAAAAATAACTGAATAATACAAATTTTATGCTAATAAAAATAAAGACGGCAGCCGAAAAAATTTCGACTGCCGTCTTTCTATTATATATTTCTCTATTTATTTATTTTTTATTATAGGGAAGCAGGTTAATATCAATTGCTTTATTGAATGCGTATTCAGAATAAGGAAGACGCAAAGTAAAGCCATTCATATCCGACGGGCTGAGCACGCAAGCGCAATCGTCCATCCAGTTGCCGGAAGTAGGATCGTTTGCCTTCCATGCTTTTCTTTCGATAGAAAGATTCCAACGTTTGAAATCCGACCAACTGTGACCTTCACCCCAAAGTTCTATACGGCGGCAAAGACGGATCTCATCGCGAAGTGCAGTGGATGAAGAAGTACATGTGTAACCTGGGATACGCTTTCCATTAATCTCTGTCAAACAAGCCTTGGCAGTAGCAATATCGCCATTCTCATAAGCAGCTTCGGCTTCGGCAAGACACATCTCTGATGCACGCATATAGGGATAGTAGCTTGTTCCGAATGGAGGTTTTGACCAAAATTTATATTGTGCGCCGAAAGGTGTACAGGTCATCTTTGCATAACGTCCCGGGCTAATCAACACATCACCGTTCTTGCTCGGCACATAATAATAAGCAGAATAGTCATCATTATCTTTATCCACCATTGCCGCAGCATCACCCTTGAACACCTGAGACTCATAATACATACCATAACGCAATGCTACGTTGTACGTACCCCATGTTCCGTCATAGTTGGGATCCTTTGCCTGATTGGCTTCAGCTGTAGCCCTATTGAAAGGACCAAATGCCACATTCACATTAGAAGTCTGATCCACAAGATAAGGATTCCAGAATGCTTCCTCTTTAATCTTGCCGGGATTCCATGATGAAGGAAGAACCTTCACCTTATCCGGAGTCAAATAGCACTGACGACGGATATCGTTGGGATCAAGCTGTTTGTAGAATTCATAGTCGATCGCGCCGGCACCAACACCCCAGTTCTTAGTGTAAGAACCATTCACTGAATAGTGAGAACCGAACGACCAATAATAGATATCTTCTTCATTATCACTTGATACCCACATAAAATCATCATTATCTTCGAAGAATCCGGAAAGATAAGTATCATTGCTCATGATGGTATAGCCCTGACGAGCATCGTGAGCCATTTTCTGTGCGGTAGGCCAATCGTGACGAAGCAGCGCTACACGAGCATATACTCCCTGCGCAATAGAAAGATCAGGAAGCCATTTATATGCTCTCTTCTCTTCTGATGCCTGGAAACACTCAATGGCAGTGTCAAGATCGGCGTAAATCTGGTCAAGGATCTCTCCCATTGTGGATAGAGGACATGGATCAGAACTCTGCACAAGACGAAGAGGAGCCACATAGACATCTCCATTCTCTGCATCTTCCCAACGTGGAGCATACCACATCAAAACCTTATAATAACCGAATGCACGGAAAGTCAAAGCCTCTGCCTTTACGAAATTCTTCTCTGAATCTGTGCCTTCTGCCTCATCGATCCCTTCAATCACACCATTTGCCTGATTGATGATGTTGTAGCAGTAGCCCCATGGCAGAGTGTTGAGCACATAGTTATCATTATTCCAATCCTCGCCTGTCAACGCGCCGGGACCGAAAGATCCAATTTGCAATCCGCTGATATAGTCCTGACCAAGGGCATCATTAAAGAGAGTATTGAGATAAGACTCACCATTATATTGGTTGTAGTTTGTGCCCTGATACTGGGTATTCATTGAACTTGCAATACCATTCACCGCCAATTGGGCAGCTGTGGTGGAAGAGCAAACCTCGTCCGCACTGATTACGGTCTCTGGTGCAAGGTCAAGATAGTCGGACGAACATCCTGTCATCATGGCAAGCATGGCAGGAACGCCCATAATCCTGATTATATTATTTATTTTCATAATTAATTTCTTTTACTTGATAGAAAAATTAGAACTTCACATTAAGCTGGAAAGAGAATACTCGTGAAGGAACATAGTAGGCACCCTGACCGCCACTGTAGCTATACTGTGGATTGAAACCTTTCTGACGTGTAGCAATGAAAAGATTATCTACTGAGAAACCTACATTGATTCCCTGGAGCTTCAATGCATCAACCCATTTCATAGGAAGATTATAGTTGATGTTGAGGTTCTTGAAAGTAAGATAATTGTTGCTAACCATCCAACGGCTTGATGAGGCATTATTATAGTTTGAAAGATAGGTATCATTCACAGGAACGCCGTTTGCGTCAATGTCGCCATTGTTAATGATCTGAGTGCCGTCTTCAAGAGTGGCATGTTCGAAATAAACTGCGTTGCCTGCCTCGTCATAATATCCCGGGATAGCATCTGCTTCTGTCCAAGAATTCAAGATATCTTTATGAAGTGCACCTGCTGTGTTATTGCTCATCAAAGACTGATAGTTTCCGTTAGTTGATTTACCACCAAGTCCATAGGTGAAGAGCATGGCAAGATTGATACCTTTCCAGCTAAGGTTTGTTCCGAATGAACCGTAAACTGTGGGTAATGATGTGCCGAGAGTTCTGCGTTTTGCATAATCTGTACGGTCAGTCATCGGGATTCCGTTATATTCGAAATAGTGACCTGACGCTTTTGCCAATCTTACATTTGTCTCGTAAGCAGCCTGGTTGAAGGTATGAGAACCATCATCAGCAATGATCCAATAATCGGGTGAATCCGGAGCCATGTAATAAAGTGAATTACCGGTCACGCGGTCAACACCTGCAAATTCATACGTATATTTCTCGTAGATCGACTTGCCCTGGAAAAGAGCCTGTCCGGGAATATCCTTGCCATTAGGAAGTTTCAAGATCTTATTTTGCACGAATGATGCATCAATGTTAAAGTTCCAGTTCCAGTCTCTTGTACGGAGGATGTCAACACCAAACTGCAACTCCCAACCACGGTTACTCATAGTTCCGATATTTGTCAATATTGATGCATTGTTACCGGAATTCTGGTTCATACCGGAAGAAAGAGGCTGGGTTACGTTGTAGAGAAGATCGGAGTTACGCTTGTCGAAGTAACCGATGCTGAAGTTGAATCGGTCGTTAAACAACGAACCCTCCAATGCTATATCGAGAGTATTGGTTGACTCCCACTTGATGTTGTTTGCAGCAAGCTGTGCAGGCATAAGAAGACCGGCACCGCCATAATTGAACTGCAAATAGAGAGGCCAGTAAGCATATGCTGATGCAGCCGCGTCATTACCTACCGCACCATATGCTGCACGGAGCTTAAGATAATTCACCCAGTTAAGATTCTGCATGAATTTCTCTCTGTTGATCACCCAGCTTCCACCGACTGACCAGAATGTACCCCAACGACGATCGCTTGCAAATTTTGATGTTCCATCACGACGGATTGAAACCTCTCCATAATATTTACCATCATAGTTGTAACGAACACGACCGAGATAAGACTCTGTACGGTTCTTTGATTTGCTCTGGCTTGAATAGTCGTTATTCTCAAAGTTGCTGAGATTGTAGTTGCCGGGGAGAAGCTGATTAGTCTTACGGAGCATAGTCATGTCGTAGAAGAACTCATAGTTCTCATGGTCAAGAAGAACATCTACGTTGTGATCACCGTAATCATGATTCCAAGTAAGAGTCTGCATGAATGTGTCTGATCCAATAGTCTGATTGGTCATATCCACACCACCTGAACCCTGTAAAGAACCTACAAGGTTGTTGCTATATTCATAACCGGTACCTTTCTGACGCATCATTGATCCACGCAAGGTCAATTCAAAGCCGTAAGGAATCACTGCAGTTCCATATACCGATGCATTGATGACATTGTAAGTCCAGTCGTTCTGGTCAAGACGCATTGACCATGCCACGTTATTACCCTTGTTAAAGTTGGCTGTATTCCATACGGGGCTGCCGTTTTCCATCATGATGCTGCCATCAGCCTCGTGAGCATAATAGGACTGAACAGGAGGAAGGAACTCTACCAAGAAAGGGTTATTTATAGTATTAAGATCTGCTGAATCTGCACTACCAAGTTCGTTACGGGTGTAAGAAACGCTGATGTTTGTACCCATCTTGAAGTAAGAAACGGGACGATAGTTAGCTACCACACGACCATTGTAACGTTCAAAGTCGGTCTGGAGCATATAGCCATTCTCTTTCAAATAACCGATTGAAGCGAAAGCGTCAAATTTTTCTGTTGCGCCTGCTGCATTCACATTGTATTCCTGACGATGACCTGTGCGAGATACGGCATCCCACCAATCAAGGTCGGTGTATCCGGGAAGAATCTTTCCTAAGAGTTTACCTTCCGGGCTGAAAAGCTCATTGGGAGCCAAGTCATAGATGTTTGTACCCAACATATAGTCGGAAGTAACGAAGGCTGCACCACTGGCTGCCAAAGCATCCTGATATGAAGCAAACTGTGATCCGCCGGTGTAGCGACCGCGTGCCCATCCTGCAAGTGCTGTTTCCATCCACTGGTCTGCACCCAAGGTGTCATAGAAAGGAAGACCACGATTGTACATACCCTGACGTACCTGGAGTGACACCTCTACCTTACCCTGGCTTTTTGCACGTTTGGTATTGATAAGGATTACACCATTTGCGCCACGGTTACCGTAAAGCGCACAAGATGCAGCATCCTTCAAAACTGACATTGATTCGATGTCAGCAGGGTTGATATCTGAAGGGTCGCCATCGTAAACAACGCCATCCACTACATATAGCGGGTTCATTGCTGTAGATGTGAATGAGTTAAAGCCTCGGATACGGATTGCGGGAGATTCACCGGGACGTGTGGTGGAGTTATTCACCTGCACACCGGGTGCATTACCTTCAAGCGCCGCAGTTACTGATGTAACAGGACGATCTTCAATCTCTTTAGATCCTACCACTGCTACCGAACCGGTAAGAGATTCCTTTGTTGCCGTACCATAAGCTACAACTACAACATCATCGAGGTTCTGTTCTGTGGAAACCAATTTGATTGTCATGTTGTTGGTTAGATTCACCACCTGCTCCTTGTAACCTACGTAGGTCACCTTGGCCTGACGCACATTACTCGGAACTGAGATTGAATACTTACCATCGATGTCGGTTGCGGCTCCTTGACCGCCGCCGATTGGCATGATGGTAGCGCCGACCAACGGTTCGTTGTTTTCGGCGTCAACCACTGTGCCGCGATAGGTGGTCTGTGCCATGGCGGCCCAGCTACACGCTACCAGCGTCATAATGATTAAAAACAGTTTTCTCATACTTTTAATAATTTAGAGATAAGTTATAATAGTATTATGTATCTCGTTGTTGCCCCTTTCAAGGGATTCGTCTCACTAATGTCACGCGCTCTCCGCGTGATAATGAATGATTTGAATAAGATGATCCGTTAAAATATCCTTTTAGTTTTAAGTCAGGCCATATCTTAACACTATTAAATGCAAGATGCATCGACTTTTTTAGCAATTTAACATTACAGCCTCTAATCTTGCCTTTAATAACGCAAATTTAATATTCTTAATTGAAAATATCAAATTTTGTGAAAATTTTTTAAAAATATTTTTTTGACAACTTTTCTTGTAACAAATAAATCGTTTTGTTCGTCTTAATATGTTTTACTTCCTTTTTTGATACATCTTGCACCTTATATCTATATAAAATTGCAAAGCCCGGAACATTTCTGCTCCAGGCTGTTACGAATATTTATTTGAATCTGTATATTTTCCTTACTGCTCCCCTTGATCTTGCGGCTCTTTAGGAAGAGTGATATGCAGGGTGAGCCATCCGAGAATGCCGGCAAGAAGCGAGCCTACAAGAATGCCGAGCTTCGCATCGTTGAGAAGTTGAGAGGATAATACATCTCCTCCTCCAAAACTAAGGTTGGCTATGAAAAGGGATACGGTGAATCCGATTCCTCCCAACAAAGCAACCGATCCAAGACTCCACCAATTGCCTCCCTCCGGCATATGACACCATTTCAAAAGTATGGCTATTGCGGAGAAGAGGAAGATTCCCAAGAATTTGCCACATACGAGCGAAACGATGATTGCGGGTGCTATACCATGGAACAACTGCCCTATCTCCATATCTCCGAAATAGATTCCGGCATTGGCAAAGGCGAAGATCGGCACTATGAGGTAGTTCACCAATGGATGAAGGGAGTCTTCCATATCCTGCAATGGCGAAATCACCTTATCGGATGATGATTCAATCTCTTTAAGCCAGTTCATCTGATCTTTGTTGAGAATGGTCCGACTATTGAGCGCTTCATCATTTTCGTGGGCAAAGAATGCTATATTCTTTCGGATATTCTGCACATATTTCTTCGGTGCGTACACAGGCTTGGCCGGCACACAGAACGCTACAAGCACCCCGGCTATTGTGGGATGAATTCCGGCGTTGAGGAAGAAGAACCATACAAATGCACCGATGATTACATAAAACAGTTTCGACTGAATACCCGCTTTTCCGCCAAGAAATAGAACAAGCAGACAGATAGCGGCATATACAAGGAGCATGTAATCGATATGCGAACTATAGAAGATAGCTATGACAAGGATTCCCCCTATATCATCCACCACAGCAAGAGTGGTGAGAAATACCTTCAATCCTATCGGCACTCTGTTGCCGAGCATCGCCAACACCCCAAGGGAGAAGGCTATATCAGTGGCCATAGGTATGGCGGCTCCTCCGGCGTAGGGTGTCCCTTTTGCCATAAGCCAATAGATAAGGACAGGAATTGCCATTCCCCCAATCGCTCCGATGATCGGAAGGAGTGCATTTCGGAAGTCGGACAGCTCGCCGACAAGCACCTCTCGTTTTATCTCCAGACCTACTGTGAAAAAGAAGAGAGCCATCAAGGCATCATTGATGAATGCCATTATCGACATTGGTTCTCCATGATGACTGAACAGATTGAATCCTCCCACCTGAAGGGCAATCTGATGATCCCACAACGAACTGTATATCTCCCGAGTGAAAGGGATATTCACCACAAGAAGGGCTAAAGCAGTGGCGGCAATGAGCACATTGCCGCCGTTTGCATAGTTCTTTATGGTTTTTCGGGCTGTATAAAATACTGACATGCTATTAAAATTTTAAGCAGGGTTAATATCATCTCGCCCGTCAAGAAGGGCATAGATCTGCTCGGAAGCCTCTTTTGTCTTCACTTTTTCCACTTTATCGGTCACGGTGCCGTTTTCATCGGTGATGAATGTGGTGCGTACAATCCCCATATACTTCCTACCGGCCATCTTTTTCTCCTGCCATACGCCGGCAAGCTCGCAGAGCTTCCCGTCTGCATCAGATACCAATGGGAATTGAAGTCCGTTCTTTTCAGCAAAGCGGCAATGACTCTGAGCAGAGTCGCGGCTTACTCCGATCACCTGATAACCCATATTATTTAGCACATCGTAGTTATCACGGAAGTTGCACGCCTCAGCTGTGCATCCGGGTGTTGAATCCTTTGGATAGAAATAGATTATGAATTTCTTTCCGGGGTAATTTGAAAGTTTCACTTCGTTGCCCTGAGCATCCACTCCGAGAAGATCAGGGAATTTATCTCCAATGTTCATAGTAATTTCTGTTTATAGTGTTTATTTCTTATACGCTTTTTTATATGGATTTGTTCAGATAGATCTTATCAGCTATTATTTATTATTCATTGGGAGCACAGCTCCCGGCGGAAACAGCTTCGCGACAAAGCAAACCACCCATTGTATCTACTTCAATGATAAATTGCTATAGAATATGATAAAATGCTATGAAAAATATTGCTATAAAAATATATGGGAGGCAAGGGAAAAAATCCTTGCCTCCCATATATTTTATTATTTAATTCAAGATTAATCCAATTTAAGCACTGCCAAGAAAGCTTTCTGCGGCACCTCCACCGAACCGATCTGCTTCATTCGTTTCTTTCCGGCTTTCTGCTTTTCAAGGAGCTTGCGTTTTCGGGAAATATCACCGCCATAACATTTAGCCGTCACATCCTTTCGTACAGCCTTGATTGTTTCGCGGGCAATGATTTTTGCGCCGATCGCAGCCTGGATAGCGATATCAAACTGCTGACGAGGAATCAGCTCCTTAAGTTTCTCACACATTCGGCGACCAAATTTCACTGCATTAGCTTCATGGGTCAAAGTGGAAAGGGCATCAACGCTTTCTCCATTAAGAAGAATATCGAGCTTCACGAGTTTCGACTCTCTGAAATCATGGATATGATAGTCGAAAGAGGCATATCCCTTTGAGATTGATTTCAACTTATCATAGAAGTCGATCACAATTTCTCCAAGAGGCATATCGAATGTTATCTCCATGCGGTTGCCCGAAATATATTCCTGCTTTACCAGCTCTCCTCTCTTTCCGAGACAGAGAGTCATAATCGGTCCGATATAGTCGGCGGCAGTGATTACGGTAGCGCGGATATATGGCTCTTCGATATAGTCGATGAGAGTTGCTTCGGGAAGACCGGAGGGGTTATGCACCTCTGTCATATTCCCTTTCTTGTCATGGACACGATATGAAACGTTGGGCACCGTAGTGATAACATCCATATCAAATTCACGTCCGAGACGCTCCTGAACAATCTCCATATGAAGCAGACCAAGGAAACCGCATCGGAAACCGAATCCGAGAGCTGCCGAAGATTCGGGCTGGAACGTGAGCGATGCATCATTGAGCTGCAATTTCTCCAACGCAGCACGAAGATTCTCGAAATCATCCGTATCTATGGGATATACTCCGGCAAAGACCATCGGTTTTACCTCCTCAAATCCTTCAATGGCTTTATCGCAGGGACGATTCACATGAGTGATCGTATCGCCCACTTTCACCTCCTTTGAATTCTTGATTCCGGAAATGATATATCCCACATTTCCTGCGGATAATTCCTTGCGGGGCGACATATCGAGTTTCAACACTCCGATTTCGTCGGCGTGATACTCTTTTCCGGTGGCAACGAATTTCACAAAATCGTCGGTGCGGATAGTGCCGTTTACAATCTTATAATATGCTATGATTCCCCGGAAAGGATTAAACACGGAATCAAAGATAAGAGCCTGCAGCGGAGCCTCAGGATCCCCTTTGGGAGCCGGAACCCTCTTCACTATCGCTTCCAGGATATCATCCATTCCCATACCTGTCTTGCCGCTCGCACGGATAATATCGTCGTAATCACACCCGAGAAGATCCACTATCTGATCCGAAACCTCATCGGGCTTCGCGCTGTCAAGGTCGCATTTATTAAGCACCGGGATTATCTCAAGGTCATTGTCGATTGCCATATAAAGATTGGAGATGGTCTGGGCCTGAATCCCCTGCGATGCATCCACAATGAGAAGAGCCCCTTCACAAGCAGCGATGGAGCGAGACACCTCATAAGAGAAATCGACGTGCCCCGGAGTGTCGATTAGATTTAGAGTATATTTCTCGCCGTCGAGTACATATTCCATCTGTATGGCGTGGCTCTTGATTGTGATTCCACGCTCGCGCTCAAGATCCATGTCGTCGAGCACCTGTGCCTCCATATCCTTTGCAGAGACAGTGTTGGTGCGTTCCAACAGACGGTCGGCCACAGTGGATTTGCCATGGTCGATATGCGCTATTATGCAGAAGTTTCTGATATTTTTCATTTCCTTTTTCTTTTCCGACTACAAAATTAGCGAAAATTTCTGATTATTAAAAGAGGAGCAGTAAAAGCAGCAACAAATGGACAAACAGTCGCCGAATAAATAGCAAAAGCATCTACATTCACATGCAGATGCTTTCTTAATTTCAAATATATAAATTATGAAACGATTATTTCTTGCAAACGTCCATCGGGCAGCGGGGCTTGAGCTGCTTGAAGAAGTCGTTCCCCTTGTTGTCAACGAGGATAAACGCGGGGAAGTCTTCTACTTCAATCTTCCAGATAGCCTCCATACCCAATTCAGGATATTCAAGAAGCTCTACGTTCTTGATAGAGTTCTGGGCGAGGATAGCCGCGGGGCCTCCGATTGAGCCGAGATAGAAACCGCCATGTTTCTTGCAGGCATCAGTGACCTGCTGGCTGCGATTTCCCTTGGCAATCATCACCATAGATCCGCCGGCTGCCTGGAACTGATCCACGTAGGGGTCCATACGTCCGGCAGTGGTCGGACCAAATGAACCTGAAGGCATTCCTTCCGGCTTCTTAGCCGGGCCTGCGTAATAGATGGGGTGATCCTTAAGATATTGTGGCATAGGCTCGCCTGCATCAAGACGCTCTTTGATCTTGGCGTGTGCGATGTCGCGGCCTACGATGATTGTGCCGTTCAATGAGAGACGGGTGGATACGGGATACTTGTCGAGAGTCTTGAGAATCTCTTCCATCGGCTGGTTGAGGTCGATCTTCACAACCTCTCCTTCACCTGCCTGACGGAGCTCTTCGGGGATAAGTTCGCCGGGGAATTTGTCGAGCTTTTCGATCCAAAGACCATCTTTATTGATCTTAGCCTTAACATTGCGGTCGGCAGAACAGCTTACACCCATACCTACAGGGCAAGAAGCGCCATGGCGAGGCATACGGATCACGCGGATATCATGAGCGAAATATTTTCCTCCGAACTGCGCGCCGAGGCCGATGCAATGAGCTGCCTCAAGAAGTTCCTTCTCAAGCTCTACATCGCGGAATGCATGACCATATTCATTCCCCTTTGTAGGGAGATTGTCGTAATATTTCACAGATGCTTTCTTCACGGCTGCAAGGTTAGCCTCGGCAGATGTGCCGCCGATCACGAAAGCAATATGATAAGGAGGACAAGCGGCTGTGCCGAGAGTCTTCATCTTCTCGATAAGGAAAGGCACGAGAGTCTTCTTGTTGAGGATTGCCTTTGTTTCCTGATAGAGGTAAGTCTTGTTGGCCGATCCGCCACCCTTTGCCACGAAAAGGAAGTTATAGTCCATTCCCTCTGTGGCATGAATCTCAATCTGAGCAGGAAGGTTGCAGCCTGTGTTCACTTCATCATACATAGTGAGGGGTGCATTCTGAGAGTAACGAAGATTGTTCTCAGTATATGTCTTATACACACCTTCAGAAATCTTCTCCTCGTCGTCGCAACCGGTCCATACCTGCTGACCTTTGTAGGCAGAGCAGATTGATGTGCCTGTATCCTGACAGAAAGGAAGCACACCCTTGGAGGCAACCTCCGCATTACGAAGCATTGTCAAAGCCACAAATTTATCGTTTTCAGATGCTTCCGGATCATTAAGAATTTTTGCCACCATCTCATTATGTTCGCGACGCAACATAAATGAGCAGTTATGTGAAGCCACATTTGCTATCACGGTGAGAGCCTCCGGATCCACCACAAGCATTTCGTGTCCGTTCCAATTTTCTACTTTTACATAATCTTTGGTGATGAGTTCATACTCGGTAGTGTCCGGACCGAGAGGAAACATCTCCTGGTAATGAAAAGGTTTTGTTGCCATAGTTGATATGTTATTGTTTCAGTTTTGTTGTTCTGATCTGTCTGGATTCTGATTCGGGGTTATCCCCTCAAACATTCTCAGCAAATTTACCAATATTTATTGATAAACCCAAATATTTATTGCTAAACCACAAAAAAAATTTACCGACAATTAGAAAAGATTTTAACAAATTTTACACTCGCTCCTAAGTTATCAATTTGCCGAACCCCCATTTTTTCTTTAATTTTGCATTCTAATATAAGAAAAGAGAATATTATAAAAAATGAAGTTAGGCAGATTCACATATTTTTTGTCGGCAATAATCATTGCTGCGCTGGCAATTGGTGTTCCCTCAAATTACGCTGATGCCAAAGCTAAGGCAAAGGCTAAAACCACCAAGACCACCACAAGTAAATCCAAGAAAAAATCCACTAAGTCATCCTCTTCAAAATCAAAGAGCGGCTCTAAGAAGACATCAAGCGGCACTTCCGCCAAGGGGAAAAAGAGCAGCCGAGTGAAAAATAGTTCGAAATCTACAACTTCCCGCACTTCCGCTAAACGTTCTTCCCGTCAGACTGCTGCGCCGGCGCCCCCGAAGGAGACGGCACAGAACGATTCCCTCACATTAGCTGTGAACGATGCTGTGGTGAGATGGATCCCTTCTGATATTAATCCCGGAGGCTTAAGGGTGAACAGTGTCAAGCCAAATAATCAATCGAGAATCGCTACTGTAAATCTCAACGAGAACTTTACATATATGCCGGTGACGCGGAATCTTATTGATTCAATCTCGCGTCGTGTGTCGAAAGCTCTCCCTGATTCTATCTCAAATTATAGGGTTACGCTTAATGTCAACAATCGTGCGTATAGTTCCTATATAAATAGAATTGATGTCCTTCCGGAGAAATATCGCAAGAATCCTCCATTTGTCACTGAGGTTAACCCGTCGGTCAATCCTACAAAAGGGATGCCCAATGACATTGTGGCTATGTGGCCGTCGCATGGCCGCTATTTCCGCACAGGGTCCGGAGGATGGGCCTGGCAACGTGGCTTCCTTTTCCAGACTATAGAGGATTTATATACAATGGGATATATCTATCCATTTGTTGTGCCGATGGTTGAGAATGCCGGAGCCTACGTTTTCCTTCCCCGCGAGCGTGATACTAATGTGCATGAGGTGATCGTGGATAATGACACCAACGAGGGCGGACAGATTTTCTCTCAACCTTATTATAAGGAGCAGAACGGCTCTCAGCAATGGACCACAGGCGAACTTGAGGGCTTCATCTACGACCTCCCCGATTTCCGCGACACTGAGAATCCTTTTGAGAATGGAACTTATCGCCAGGTGAATACCACCGTGGGGGGCAAACCTTCCGTGGCGGGATGGTATGCTGATATTCCGGAAGATGGAGAGTATGCTGTGTATGTAAGCTATAAGACTCTCCCTAATTCCACTAAGGATGCTCGCTACGCAGTGAATTATTCCGGAGGAACCAAGGAATTTATCGTCAACCAGACAATGGGGGGCGGCACATGGATCTATCTCGGCACCTTCCCTCTCGAAAAGGGATATAGCGACACCGAACCTATCGTGACTCTCACTAATGTCTCCTCCTCTGAGGGATCGGTCGTAACTGCTGATGCTGTCAAGATCGGCGGAGGAATGGGTAATATTGCACGTAGCAATAACCGATCGGATATATATTACGACCCCTCCACTCCGGAAAACGATCTTGCATCGCTCGATGAGGATGAAGAAGATGCGGATGCTGATGATGAAAGCTCCGATGATGACGAATCCGGCGATATTGACAATCAAGATGATGGGCAGCCGGCTCAGGAAACTAAGAAGAACGACAGCACCGCTCCGGCTCCCAAGAAAGGGACTCCTCCGAGATTCTCCACCTCCGGCATGCCGAGATGGGTGGAGGGCTCTCGCTATTGGCTCCATTGGGCAGGTTTCCCGGAATCAGTATATTCCCCTTTCCACGGAAAGGATGATTACAAGGATGATTACACCGACCGCGGTCATTGGGTGAATTATCTTGCCGGAGGCTCCCGTGTCCTTCCCGATGAGCCGGGGTTGAATCTCCCTGTTGATCTATCTTTCGCCCTCCATTCGGATGCCGGAGTGAGAAAGGATGACAGTTTTGTCGGCACATTAGGTATCTACTACACTAATGGCGGGGCATCTTATGAGGATGGCACTCCGAGAATGAATTCACGCATCCTTACAGATATGGTGATGCGTCAGATCACCAATGATATCCGTCAAGAATACGAACCGCGATGGACTCGCCGATCCATGTGGGATAAGTCTTATCTTGAGGCGCGTGTGCCTGAAGTGCCTGCCACTCTGATCGAGCTTATGAGCCATCAGAATTTCGCAGATATGATGTATGGTCTTGACCCGAGTTTCCGTTTCACTGTGGGTCGTGCCATTTATAAAGGTCTTGCCCGATTCCTGGCTGAAAGAAAGGGTCGCGAGGTGGTGATTCAGCCTCTCCCTGTGAAGAACTTCTATATCAAGCGCACCGGCAACGATAGCTACCGTCTCGCTTGGGAACCCACCCCGGATCCACTTGAGAAGACGGCGATGCCGAATAAATATGTGATTATGGAGCGAAATGAGGGCGACCTTGGCTTTCATAAGATTGCTGAAACCCACTCCACTCATTTCGACTTGAAAGTGAAGGATCATAAGATCCATAGTTTCCGGGTGATCGCTGCCAATGAGGGCGGACTCTCGTTCCCCTCGGAGACTCTTGCTCTCTGCGAAGGGGAGAACGACTCCAAGAAACCGGTGCTTATCGTCAACGGCTTCACCCGTGTGAGCGGCCCGGCGCAGGTGCGCGATGCCAATACAGCCGGATTCAAGGCTGAAGAGGATTTCGGTGTGCCATATATTAAGGATATCTCTTTCACCGGATATCAGCAGAATTTCAATCGCAATGCCGGAAACAACCATGGCGTGAGCGGAAGCAATTATGCCACTAAGGTGATAGCCGGAAACACTTTTGATTATCCCGCTGTGCATGGCGATGCCATTGCAGAGGCAGGATATGGGTTTGTGTCTTGCTCTCTCGGAGCTTTGGAGGAAGGCCATGTGAAACTCACCGACTATCCCAATGTAGATCTTATCTTAGGCAAACAGAAAACCACCGTAGTCGGAAATGGAAAAAGCGGAATCAACTATCGTGCTTTCCCCGCAGAGCTTCAAAAAGAGGTGAAGCATTATCTCGACAAGGGAGGCAACCTCATTATCAGCGGTCAATATGTGGTGTCGGATCTTTTCGACATGCGTTCCAACCATGAAGATAAAGAGTTTGCTGAGAAAGTGCTCGGAGTGATCTCCCTCACTGAAAAAGAGAATCGTGAACGTGCCGCCTATGAGCAGCGTCGCCGAGAGGATGAAGAGAGACGCAGAGCAGAGATGGAAGCCAACGGAGAAGAGGCGGAGCAGACCGCCGAGTCGCCGGCGTCAAACGCTTCCGCTGCCACTGCCCGCACCTCCACTCCGGCTGTAAGAAAACCCGACGGACGTCTTCTCACTGCCTCAGGCAGAAGCTTGAATTACAGCAACACTCTCAACGATCGTCTTTATATTGTAGAGAATCCTGATATTCTCGTGCCTCTCAACCCCGACAATGCCGACAGAGTGCTGACTTTCTCCGCCAATAATATGGGCGCCGGATATTCGATGAAGAGCGGCAAGGGACATCTCACCCTCCTTTCCGTGCCTATCGAAAGCATATATGATGAGGCGGAAAGAGACCATATTTTTAAGGATTTCCTTAAATAAAGGATAGTAGGCTTCTTATCTCAAACCCATCTGCCTCTCCCCTCAGATCATATCATCCCTTTAGACTATTGACAAATGAATATAATAAGATTTAAAAATGTAAACGCTCTCAGAGAGGAGATTTTCCGCTCCCCTCTTGAGCAATACGTGCTGGTTCAGCTCGACGACCGGGAAATCAAACTCGATCCGCTATATATCAACCGTGTGGTGGACACGGCTTCCGATATCGACGCTACGCTTACATATTGCTGGTTTCGCGAGCGTCAGGAGGATGGCTCGCTCTTGGACCATCCCGTGAATGATTATCAGCCGGGATCGGTGCGTGATGATTTCGACTTCGGTCCGTTGGTGCTTCTCAATGCTGCCGATGTGCTTTCAGCCACAGAGCATTTCTCTGAAAAGGAATCATCCATGCTCGACGGAGGATGGTATGCGCTGCGCCTGCGTATGACTATCGGAAAGATGATTGCTATGATTCCTGAATATCTCTATACTGTGGAGCGTCGCGATTATCGCAAGAGCGGCGAGAAACAGCATGATTATGTCGATCCGCGCAACCGCGCATATCAAGTGGAGATGGAAAAGGTCTTGACACATCATCTCGAAATGATCGGCGGTCTATGGCAAGGGAATATTGAGCAATTGAATTATGACGAACAGGAGTTTGCGGTCGAGGCATCCGTGATTATTCCTGTCCGCAACCGTGTCCGCACCGTGATGGATGCTGTCAATTCAGCCCTGTCTCAGGAAACCACCTTCCCTTTCAACGTGATTGTTGTGGATAATGATTCCACTGATGGCACTCGTGAGGCACTCGAAAGCGTAGAGAATCCACGCTTAAAACTTATCAAGGTATCTGCCGACGAGAATTTAGGGATAGGCGGCTGCTGGAACCGCGCCCTCCTTTCGGAAGATTGCGGAAGATTTGCCGTGCAGCTCGATTCCGACGACCTATATAATTCCCCTACCGTGCTTCAGTCGATAGTGAATAAATTCCGTTCGGGCAACTACGGAATGGTGATCGGAAGCTACGCCATGATAGATTTCGATGGCAATCCCCTCCCTCCGGGTGTGATTTCCCACACGGAATGGACCGATGAGAACGGACCGAACAATGCTTTGCGCATCAATGGATTTGGTGCGCCGAGAGCATTCTTCACTCCCGTGGCACGCCGTTTCCTCTTCCCCAACGTAAGCTATGGTGAGGATTATGCAATGGCTCTCCGTATATGCCGCGAATATGGTGTGGGACGTATCTTCCGCCCTCTATATCTCTGTCGCCGTTGGGATGGCAATTCGGATGCCGCTCTCTCAATCGAGAAAGTCAATGCCAACAACAGTTATAAAGACTGTCTGCGATCTATAGAATTGATGGCGCGTGTTAAAGCCTCCTTTGAGGAAGCCACCCGCGATCGACATATTCCGCTCCCCTCTGATATATTCGATAAGGATTTCTTCAGCAATCTCGGAATCAATTCTGAGTTTGATGATTTTGACAATCCTGAGGATGAAGAGGATTTCGAGGATGATGACGAAGATCTTTATTAATTAAAACGCCTGTCTTTCTCCTTTGTGATAATTTAGAGTCCATTTGCAAGATGAATATAGAAGAGGTCAACTCCATTGTGGAACATCAGCTTGACGCATGGCCCGAAGCTAAGCGAAATTTCGATGCGCTCTCCCAAATCGGACGCAAGAGATTAGCCTTAGGCGATTTCCCGGCTTTTGCACAGCATAACCCTGCGCGCATTAAAAGCACCGGGGCTAAGATTGATAAGGAATCTATCAGAAATCGTGCTTGCTTTCTCTGCAAGTCAAATCGTCCGGCCGAGCAATTAAGCCGCGAATGGATTCCGGGATGGGAATTTCTCGTAAACCCCTACCCTATTCTTCCGATTCATTTCACGATTGTGGATAAGGAACATCGTCCCCAAGACGGAATCCCTCTCGATATGGCTGTCATGGCTGAGCAGGCTCCTGATCTCGCTATATTTTATAATGGTGCGAAGGCCGGTGCATCGGCTCCCGATCACCGTCATTGTCAGGCCGTGCTGAAATCCGAGCTCCCTCTCTTGCATCTGGCGGAAGAGTATCATTCTCTCGACAATGCTCCGATAGTGAGTTCCGATAGTTTCGGCATTGACCTTCCGTTCGCTTTTCTGAGCGCAATCGTCACTCCCGATAAAAACGGAATGCTTACCCTCCACACCATGACCCGCATAAGAGGGATCGACAGCACCACCGGTCTGCCGGATCCCGACCTTGTGAACGCTTTCTTCTGGATCGACTCTAAAGGATACCTGCGCATAGTTGTAATCCCGCGTCGCGCCCACAGGCCAAAACGATTCTATGCCAATGACGATACGCATATGACAGTATCCCCGGGGGCTCTCGATATGGCCGGTCTCCTTATCCTTCCTATTCAAGAAGATTACGACAGGATGTCGGAGAAAACGGCCCGGGAGATTTATGAGGAAGTGGCATTCAAAAATAATCTTCCTTCTGAAATTCTACCGGAGTCATAACCTTCGAAAGCCTCACCGGAGATTTGACCTAAAACCTTAACTCGATTTCATCATGAACGCAATAAAAAACAGGAGCCGTTCCCCTTGGCTTTGGATTCCTACACTCTATATCGCGGAAGGTCTCCCTTATTTCGCCGTCAACACCCTGACGGTGCTGATGTATGTTAATATGGGGGTGTCCTTGGCAGATATGGCTTTCTTCACCGGATGGCTCTATCTCCCATGGGTGATAAAACCATTCTGGAGCCCCTTTATAGATCTTTTCAAAACCAAACGGAGCTGGACCATAGCTATGGAGGGGATTCTATGCGCCACAATGGCAGGGGTCGGTTTCATGCTCCCTTTCTCTTTCTTTTTCTGTGCCACTCTTGTTTTCTTCTGGCTGATGGCTTTCGCATCGGCAACCCATGACATAGCCGCCGACGGCTATTATATGATCGAACTCTCCGACCATGATCAGGCGGCATATGTAGGAGTCAGATCCACATTCTATCGCATCGCAAGCATAATCGGGCAAGGAGGGTTGGTGATGCTTGCAGGTGTGCTTGAAGAAAGGATGGGGAATGTGGCTAACGCATGGAGGATAGTTTTCCTTATCCTGTCTGCGTTTTTTCTCATCATCACATTATATCACAGCTTTTTCATGCCTAAAGCCGCTGCCGACCATCCTGTGCCGGGAGTCACGGCACGGACCATTGTGAAGGATTTCGCAATGACATTCGTCACCTTCTTCAATAAGCCGGGCATCGTGGCGGCTCTTTGCTTTATGCTCCTCTACCGTCTCCCGGAGGCTCTTTGCATAAAATTGGTGCAGCCATTTCTTGTTTCCCCTATTGCAGAAGGGGGATTAGGGCTCTCCACCAAAGAGGTGGGGTTCGTTAACGGCACTGTCGGAGTTATAGCTCTCTTGGCAGGAGGAATCCTTGGAGGGCTTGCCATTGCTAAAGGGGGCTTGAAACGATGGCTATGGCCTATGGCTCTGAGCCTCACCCTCCCTTGCGGAGTGTATTGCTTTCTTTCGATGGCTCAGCCGGAGAATTTCTATCTAATATGCAGTGCAATCGGTTTCGAGCAGTTCGGATATGGATTCGGTTTCACAGCTTTCATGCTCTATCTAATCTATTTCTCACAGGGGAAACAGAAGACTTCGCATTATGCTTTCTGCACAGCCTTCATGGCTCTTGGGATGATGCTTCCGGGAATGGCTGCGGGGTGGCTGCATGAACGATTGGCGGAGATAAATATTTTCGGACTTAACGGACCTCAAGGATATATCAATTTCTTCTGGGCGGTGATGATATGTTGCTTTGCCACGTTTGCCGTCTGTCTTAAAGTTAAAATTGATCCCTCTTTCGGTAAAAAACGGGCATGAAGGAAAGTATAAAAAGATATTTCGCCCTCCTTGGCGTTCTCCCCATCCTGCTTCTTCTGTTGATTTCGGCAGGATGCTCCTCCACTCGTCTTCTTCCTGAGGGGTCGTTGCTATTGGATGATGTTGCGCTTAAGATCAATGATTCCACCAAGACTCTTGATGAGACCGAGATGATGACTTTCGTGCGCCATCAGGAGAACAACAGGATGCTATGGAGCGCGAAACTGCGTCTCGGAATATATAACCTCAGTGGACGCGACTCCACAAAATGGTGGAATCGTTGGGTGCGCAAACTCGGCGAACCCCCTGTGATATATTCCGAAGCCAACACTCTTTCGGATGCCGAACAGCTCCGCAAGGCGATGGTGAATGCTGGATTTCTGAAGGCTACGGTGTATATCGACACTATCCCGAATTATAAGAAGAAAAAGATGAAGGTGGCCTATACCCTCAATCCCGGCGAGCCTTATATTATCCGCAATATAGATTATCATTTCCCCAACGATACTCTTCGTCGGCTCGTGATGCTGGATTCGATAAGAATGGTGGTGCGCCACGGCGACTTCCTGAATCGCTCGGCTCTCGAGACAGAACGAGATCTCATCACTTCTCGTTTGAAAAACCGCGGCTATTATGCCTTTGGAAAGGAATTTATCACCTTCAATGCCGACACCACCGAAGGGAGCTGCGACGTGGATCTCACATTGGAACTCAATCCTCCATACCCTTTTGAAAATCGGACCTCCCTTCTCGACACTCACAGGGAATATATTGTGAGGAATGTGAATTTCATTATGGATTACGACCCGGGAGTGACAGAGGATATTGCCAACTATCGTTCTGTTGATACAGTAAACTATAAGGGGATAAGAATCTTTTATGGCGATAAACGCTACCTGCGTCCGGGAGTATTAGCGGAAAACTGTTTCCTCACCCCCGGCAATCTCTATCGCCAGCGGGATGTGGATAAGACCTATTCGGCGCTCTCCCGTCTTCAGATTCTCAAATTCATCAATGTCCGATTCATCCCGGTGGGAAATCCGGGAAAAAGCGATGTGGCTTTTGTGGATGCATACGTTCTGCTCACAAGAGGCAAAAGCCAGACCTTCTCCGTCGAACTTGAAGGCACCAACTCCGAGGGGGATCTCGGGGTGGCGGTAGGTCTTACTTATTCCCATCGAAATATCGCGAAGGGATCGGAAACATTGTCGGGGAAGCTACGTGGTTCTTACGAATCGCTTAGCGGAAATCTCAGCGGACTCATCCACAACCGATATATGGAGTATGGAATGGAGGTGGGGATTAATTTCCCGAAATTCAAGGCTCCTTTTCTCAGGGAGAGTTTCAAGCGGAGAATAATGGCCTCCACTGAGTTCAATGTATCCATGAATTATCAGGAGAGGCCGGAATACACACGCATCATTTCCACAGCCGGATGGAGCTATAAATGGTCGGAACATAACAACCGCGACCGTCACACCTTCACCCCGATCGACATCAACTATGTCTATCTCCCGGAAAGCACAAATGATTTCCTCAATCAGATAGCACCCGATAATCCTCTGCTGCGATATAGCTATGAGGATCATTTCATCATGCGCTTGGGATATAATTTCTATCATACCAACAAGCGCCAGGAACGTCCCTGGGCTCGCGGATTGCAACGGAATATCTTCACCATCCGCGCTAATGCAGAGGTTGCGGGCAATCTCCTCTTCGCCCTCAATTCGCTTTTCACTCATCGATCGGATTTTCATTCCAATCCCTATCGAGTGTTCGGAATCCGATATTCGCAATATGCCAAGATGGAGGCCGATCTCTCTTTCCTCCATATCTTCGACCAACGCAACGCCTTGGCGTGGCATGCGGGCTTCGGAATCGGAGTGCCTTATGGAAATTCCACTATTCTCCCCTTTG
Source organism: Bacteroidales bacterium (assembly GCA_014800245.1). Taxonomy (GTDB): domain Bacteria; phylum Bacteroidota; class Bacteroidia; order Bacteroidales; family Muribaculaceae; genus Lepagella. The sequence continues at coordinate 50,812 of JAAVGM010000011.1, forward strand.
AAAAACGATTCTATGGCGGCGGAGCAAATGGGGTGAGAGGATGGGATGTGCGCACTCTCGGACCGGGACGATTCCCCGGCACTAACTCTGTGAGCGATTTCATCAATCAATGCGGCGATATCCGCATCGAACTGAGTGCGGAATATCGTGCCAAACTGTTCTGGCTCCTTGAAGGAGCACTCTTTATGGATGCCGGAAATATCTGGACCATCCATAATTATCCTACGCAGCCTTATGGAATGTTCCATTTCAATTCTTTCTATAAGGAGATTGCGGCGGCCTATGGCGTGGGACTTCGTCTGGATTTCACATATTTCCTTCTTCGTTTTGATATGGGCATGAAGGCCCGGAATCCGGCTATCAATGCCGAACCGTGGCCTCTCATACATCCGAAATGGGGAAGAGACCATTCTTTCCATTTCTCAATCGGATATCCTTTCTAATTGGTATCCAACAAAATGATGAGGATGATTGTTATAACTTTGAATCTTTAATTTATGAAAAAACTTATAATATTCGATCTCGACGGCACTTTGCTGAATACTATAGCCGATCTCGGCAATGCGTGCAATTATGCGCTTCGAATGATGGGTTTCTCCGAACACGCTCTTTCCACATATAATTATATGGTGGGGAATGGTGTCAGAAAACTTGTGGAGCGTGCAGTGCCGGATGCTGACAAGGAAACTGTTGACAAACTTTTGGCTCACTTTCGCGAATATTACGATGAGCATTGCACGGATGAGACCCTCCCTTATCCCGGCATTCCGGAGCTTTTGAAAGATCTTACCGACCGCGGTATAGCCGTCGGTGTGGCTTCTAATAAGTATGAGGCGGCAGTGGAGAAAATAGTGACTCATTATTTCCCCGACATCCCCTTTGTGGCTCTCTTGGGGCAGACTGAAGATCGCCCCACAAAGCCGGATCCCTCTATTGTATTCTCGCTCCTCAATGAATTCCCCACGCCGAAGCGTGAGATTCTATATGTGGGCGATTCGGCCGTGGATATGGAGACGGCGCGTCGTGCATGTGTGGAATCAGTGGGCGTGACTTGGGGTTTCCGCCCCGTGTCGGAATTGCGCAATGCCTACGCGGATAATATAGTGAATAAGCCCTCTGATATCCTCCGTTTGGCTGAGCAATAGGAGAATCCCTTAGTCCCCTTAGTCCCCTTAGTTCCTTAATCCCTTTAAGCCCCCTAATCCCCTTAAGCCCCTTACAAATATGGTCCCCGAATATTCTCAGAAAATATTTATCTCTGCAAATGAAGCTAACCCGGAGGGTGAGCTTGCAGTGAATGTCCTTGTCACCGACCTTATCATGGTTGCCACTCAGGCAGCCATGGAATTAGGGATCGGGAATCCCACCATGGCACATCTAAATGCAGGATGGGTTCTGTCGCGTCTCACGATAGAGATGAAGTCTTATCCTAAAGTCAACACCCATTACAAAATTATCACATGGGTTGAAAGCTGGAACCGCCATTTCTCTGTGCGCGATTTCGAGATTCAGGATTGCGACGGGAATGCCGTTGGCTTCGCCCGATCAATATGGATGGTGCTCAATACTGAGACCCACGAGAATTTTGGTCTCTCTCACCTCACTCTTCCCGAAGGAGCCGTCTCCAAACGTGCTTGCCCTATCTCGCGTCAGGAGAAGCATGTGGATATCCATCCTTCCTGCAGCAACGAAGTTCCGGCATCTGCCTTGAAAGCGAATACGGAGGAACGCAACTATACATTCAAATACAATGACATAGATTTCTATCGTCATGTCAATACGGTGAGATACGTCACTCTCCTTCTCAACTCCTACACTCTTGAAGAGTTCGACCGTCATTTCCTGTCTCGGTTGGAATTATCATTCCTTCATGAAGGCAATTTCGGCGAGACAGTTGAAATACGCCGTTTCAATCATCCGGATGATTTATCTTCCTTCTCTCTATATTCCCTTAAGAAAGAGAAGCCAATCCTCTTCGCCCGAATAAAATTAGGATCGCGCCAATAATTGACGCAATCCTAATCCTATACCGACAGAGCAAGCTGATTCTTCACAAGATTCCAATACTCCCCCGTTAAGACTCACTAACTCATCGTGAGTGCTAATCTCTTCTGCTATGCGACCATCCTAAATCAAAAAAGAAAATATGTGTTTAAGGATAGACTCTCCATCTCCGTAGGGGTAATTAATATTTATAACAGCTACAATTAACGAAATAATAATTACACCGATTATTATAATCCCCCATCTCTCCAACTTATATGGAACCTCCCCTAAAATACGTCTTACCTTCGGGGAACGGAGCTCGATTCTATCATATGTAGTTGCTTTCTTCTCCTTCATTCTTGTTTAATTTCCCAATTCCAATTGATTTTTTATTAGATTATAATAAGTGCCTTCTTTTTTCAAGAGTTCCTTATGAGTTCCTATCTCAACAATCTTACCAGACTCAAGAACAATTATATTATCCGCATTCTTAACGGTGGATAAACGATGGGCCACTATCACCACAGTCTTTCCATAATAGAAATCTTCAAGATTCTCAACTATCTCTCTTTCATTTTTGGCATCAAGGGAATTTGTGGCCTCATCAAGGAATATGAACTCCGGATTCTTATAAACAGCTCTTGCTATAAGAATACGCTGCTTCTGCCCCTGACTGAGTCCAATACCATCTCTTCCAATCAATGTATTATATTTTAAAGGAAGCCCCATAATGAAATCATGTATGCAGGCTGTTTTAGCTGCATTCTCTAATCTTTCTATATCTATTTCCTCGTCATCAATAGCAATATTTCTTGCAATAGATTCAGAAAAAATTGCTCCATCCTGCATCACAACCCCACACCGCTTTCTCCACCATTGTAAATCATAGGTATCTATTGTCTCGTCTGCAATGTTTATCCTTCCATGCAACACAGGATAATAGCCAAGCATAAGCTTGATGAGAGTTGTTTTTCCACTTCCACTTGCACCTACAATCGCTGTCACCTTTCCTTCAGGAATCTTAAACGATATATCCGACAGAGTATATCTTGACGAATGTTTATCATACTTGAATCCAACATTTTCAAACACAATGTCTGGTTTCCCGGGAAATTCTTGACGTTGGTTAGAGCGGCTCTCTTCATTATTAGATTCATGAATCTCATTTATTCTTTCCAAAGATATTTTAACATCCTGAAGAGAATATATGAATTGCATTAATTGCTCCACCGGCGAGTTGAGCTGTCCTACTATATATTGAATGGCCAACATTGCTCCCAAGGTCAAATTCCCATTAATTACGCCCGTTGCAGCAAAGACAGTGATCAATATATTTTTAATCTCATTAATGAACACACTCCCTGCCTCTTGGGTTTGTTGAAGCTTAATTGATTTCATCTGAACTTCGAAAAGATCAGCTTGTGTATCCTCCCACTCCCAACGTCTGCGCCTTTTACAATCCTGTAGTTTTATCTCGGGGATATTAGTGATAAACTGATACGTGACATTTTGGCTGATTGCTTGCTGCTCAAAAAGCTGATAATCCAGAACCTTTCTATGGTTTAAAAACCTTATAATCCAAAGTCCATAAACAATGCTTCCACAAAGGAATATACAGAACACGACTCTGTCATAAAATAAAAGAATCACCCCAAAAATCAGGAATGAAAGGAGTGTAAACATAATCCCAAGAACCTGATTTGTAAGAAAGTTTTGAATGCGGGAATGATCACCCATTCTTTGAAGAAGATCGCCTAACAATTTGGTCTCAAAAAAAGACATTGGCAGCTTAAGAAGCTTTATAAAAAAATCGCTTACAATCGAGATATTTATTCGCATAGATATATGCAGGAGCAACCACCTTCGAACGAAATCGGTGGCAGTCCTTCCTACAACAATCATCAGCTCCCCAAGGAGCACAAGCCATATGAATTTTATATCCCTATGCCTTATACCTATATCCACAATCCATTGCGTCAGAAACGGCATTATCAATTGCAGGATACAACCCACTCCCAACCCTAATATTATCTGTAAAAAATACCGCTTGTATTGTTCGACATATTCCCAAAGAAATCGGAATGAACGACGATTATCCAGATCCGTTTCCTTGAAATTTTGAAATTCAGGGGTTGTCTCTATAAACATAGCCACACCCTTTTCCATCCCATCTGAACATGTCGAAAGCCAATGCTGTGAAAACTCCTCAAGAGTAAGCTTGTACTTTCCTTTGCCAGGATCGGCAATCCAGAACCGTTTGCCCTTTCTGTCTATTTTATATAAAACCACGAAATGATTCTGATTCCAGTGCAATATGCAAGGTAAGGGACAACTTAAAAGATCAGTTACACTTACTCTTCCTGCTGCATAATCTAATTTCAACACTTCGCATAGATCTGCAATTCCTTTAAAAGAGACTCCATCTTTTGAAGGCTGACAATGTTGCTCTAAAACTCTTATTGGGAATTTTTTTCCATAAAAACGACATATCATGCTCAAGCATGATATGCCGCACTGCATCGAGTCAAGCTGCTTTACGAAAGGGAAGGCCATGGATATCATTTTCGCAGGATGCCCGAATCATTGTCGCCATTGTCAAACCGGGGACGGGTCGAGTTCCGATTCCTGCCAAAACTGAAATTATAAGAGAGCTTCACGGAAACGAGATTGTTCCTATCCATTACATTTGTTTCCGTGGAAGAAAAGACAGGTGCATCATTGACCGTGTATTCACTTTCCTTGAATCCATTACCGAATGGCATCGACCATTGCAGCCCTACGGAAAGATTGGTCGTCGGACGATATTGTGCCAATGCCGACCAGAACTGTGCCCTCGGACGGATCAACTGTCCATGGGCTACCTTCCCGGGATATTGGTAAAACAATTCAAATGTCCAATGATCAAGGTTTAAGGAAAGATTTGACATCCACTGGAAGCGATGTCCATTCCAAGAATACTCCGCATTTTTTCCTTTAACATCCGAGGCAATGATACGGTTCCAGAATGCCAGCTTCCCATTACCAAGAGGATTGATTGTTATATCGAGCATTGCACCTAAATCCCGGTAGGAAGAGAGGTTGACGAGGGTCTGAAGCATATAGTTATCTGTCAACGTGTACATGTCGCAGATCATATCCGGCGATGAGGTGAATGATGGGCGGAAAGCGAATGAAACATATTTGGAATTGAATATCACGTTCAATCCTGCATAATGCTGCTTGTAGGGTTTCAAGGTGGAATTTCCATGATACACAAGACGAGTGTCAAGCCATTGGTCGGTCTCGCTCAACTGTGCAATGTCCGGGGCTCCTCCTGAGAATGAGTAGTTGGCAACCAGCTGCAGATTATTCAATACATACCATGAAAGATAGACTGTCGGCGTGGGGAGATATACGTTATGCGATCTTTCCAATGAGGTTGAAGCTGTATGCAGCCAGCTAAAACCCATGTAAACACGCCATTGGATTTTATCTTTCTTCCCCATCCAGTATCCATAGCCGCCCATGCCGTTGACTGTCTGGAAGAAAGGATTAGCGGTATCGACATACTTGCTGTGCTTGTAAGCCTCAAAAATGCCAAGGTAAAAATAGCCGGCCTTGCTGTAGGGGAACTGATACTGCAGTTCGGAGAATATCCCGTCAAGATTTGTCTTGTAATCTGAATGTGAGCCGGTGAATCCTTCCATGTTCTCACGTAATTCCTGATACGCCGAGCTGTATTTCGTAGCGTAATGCTGATAATTGATATTAGCAATGATTGTTCCGGCATTCTCACCCAGGGTCTTTTCAAAATAGTTTCCCACCCGGTATTGTGTATATCCCGAATGGAGATAGTTTGTGGCAAGGAAGGAGTCATCGTTGGAACGCACCCGCTGATTGTAGGTTCCCCCATCCCTGTTGAATCCTATGGCTGCCTTGACGTTGTACAGAAAATTCTGTGGCTTGTTGATCTGATAAGTCAGGTTAAGACTATTGTCGTCAAGGTTCCTATGGGAATCGAGTCCCTCCTTCACCTTATTATAATTTACGCCGTCAAAATCATAATCCAGAACTTCTGTATGACGGTATTTTCTGTAATGCATGTTCTCGTTGGCATATAGAAGCGTGAATCTCGACTGTTTATAGTTGTAGTAGAGCGAAGCGGAATTTTCTCCTTTAAGCGACTGAAAGGCCTGATCCACCTCCAATGCCACGTTTCCTCCATATATATTTGATTTCAATTGAATATCTATTACAGATGAAACACCCTGCGCCAAGAACCGGGGCGGTGGATTCTGATAGACGTTCACCTTTGCTATATCCTCTTTTGAAAGCGTCTGCACTTCCTGCATTGTGGCCTCCACACCGTCTATGAGGATCTTGACATTCTCATTTCCCTGATAGTAGAGCGCCCCACTGGGCAACACTGTGAGATTGGGTATGATATTGAGCGATTGAAGGACATTGCTGTATCGGGCCATGTCCTTCTGACTAAGACGATAGGATGTATGTGTGTCGAAATCCTCGACATCAGCCGGGGTTATCACCACTTCCTTAAGATCCATTTCCTGCGGAAGTATTATTTTTGAATTTGAGTCGGTAATTGAGTCGATCTTAATAAGCCGTGTTGAATATCCGGATTTTGAAGATATGATATAGTTGACTTCCGAATTATTGACATTCACAATGCCGCGAGCATCTGAAATCCATTCTCCTATAGAATCATTGGCCGCGGTATATCCTACACTCCTAACCTCCCTCAGGGGCTGCTCTGCCTCGGAAACGAACGTTATCTCTATTCCATAACATGCAATTGATGTCAGGATAGCTAAACAGGTAAGTAGTTCTTTCATCATAGGTTATAGTATTAAGTACATATTTTCAATCCCTCATTCCACTTCTTCCACCCTTTACTTCTTCCATTTCCTGAAAGAGTAAGCTTTCAATTTGTTTTAGTTCCATATTAATATGTATTTAAAAATTATTAATAACATTTTGCAAGACATTTCTTAAATTACCTTTACATTTGCAAAGATAATCAAACAAAATTTAAATGCAAAATATTTCTTCTTTTTTTCAAGACTTTTTATTCTATCACTCCGGTTGCGATCCAGTCATCACCTTCAATCACTATGGTATGATAGTCTGATTCCGTCAGAGATATTACGGAATTCAGGCTTGGGGAATAGCCTTCCAATTCATCGGAGGCATTATACACAGATACCTCTGCATCTACATCGTTCACGCAGAAGGTTTCGATGACATTCACATCCTCGTCGTACGTAACCTCTATAGGTAGATTAATCGGGGAGCGCAAAATTTTGTCAGAAACATCCTTCTTCTGAGTTATCTTTATTGACACCTTCTTCTGGGCTGCCTGTGACACTGTAATCGACATTGCCAATAAAGACGCGAAAATAAAAGTTCTTCTCGTCATATTTATTAAGTTTATTGGCGCAAAGTTACAACTAATAAGTTTAACAAAAAAATAATAAGTTTAACAATTTTAAATTATAAAACCCTTTTAATCAATACTATAAAATTTTATTTTTTATATAAGTCTAACATAAGGCAAAAATTGTCTAACACCATCCTTCTCCTGATCCTCTATATATATTTCTTTATCTGTGACTGGATATATGATCCTAAATTTTCTTCATTCTGTGATAACCCAAGTTTGGATCTTATTTCACTGCTTATAATATAATGGCGAGAGGTTTTAAGATAGTCGCCTATTTCTTTTGCTCGCAATCCAAGAGCATAGAGACACACATAGTTCAGTTCAACTTCCGTCAGCCCGCACTCTCTGAGATGAGCCATAAATTCCGGATTCTCTAATTCGAAAGTATTTCTCAGGTTTTTTAAAAAATATTCTTTGTTATTTTTAAAATCATTTTCCAACTTTCGATAGGACTTTGAATATTTATCGTTCGAAGTTATACCGGCTGCCAGCAGACCATTCAGCAATTCCAATCTTTCCCTCAATACTTTCCTAACCGAATCAGACAGCCTCCTTTGATCCGATAATATTTCGCTGAGACCATCTCGTTCAGATTCAAGTTTTGTTATCTGTTCTCGAAGTTTATTTGACTCAATGATATTATTGAGCCGATCTAATTCATTTTTTGAATTTTCTTCCTTGAGCCTTAATGTTTCTATTTCAAGGCGCATGTTATCTTCCTTGAGTATTTGATTCTTTAATTTGCTGCCTCTTAACCAATATAAAACTAAAATTAGACTTATGCAGAAGAATAATAAGATACAAATTCCGGTCAACAGTATCATTCTCCTGTCATTTTTCTCCGACAAAACCTCCTTCTCCAAAGCGTAGTTCTTTTCCACGGAAGCAATTTCCTGAGAGAACGTTTTATTATTTACAGAATCGGATAATTGGATATAATTCTTTAGAGTCTGCAATGATTCATAATAATCACCTCCCAGCTCCTCGATCTCATATTTTATAGATAGATATTTTAATCTGCTTTCCTTGTCTATTTCACCTATCTTATTCAGATTTTCTATTGCTTTTTTATACTGTCCGAGACGATCATATCCATATGCAATGTCCAGATATATTACATCATCCCAATCATGGCTCATATTATCCATAATGGAATCCAAAAAAGCTTCTGTATCTTCATTCAATGAATAATCCAAAGCATAAATTATTTTACTATGCAGGAGAGGTTGATTCCCTTCTCCATATTTTGATTCCAAGATAGTTGCAATCTTCATAAGACTATCTGCCTGTTCTTTATTGTCAAGATACATGTTTCCATTAATGGCAGACGCAAGGCAAGTCATCATTATATCAGAGTTCCCTAAATCGCTAAATATTGCATATGCTTTCAGACTATTTTGAATATATTCAGCATACATTCCTTGTTTCTCAAATAAAAATTTTTGAGCCACATACATTCTGCCTAAGGTCAAGGAGTCTGAAATGGAATTTGCAAGCTCAATACCTTTGACATAGCTTTTCATTGCCTCTTCATCCTCCTCCCTATTCTGATATATCCTCCCCTGATAATAGAGCGTGCGGAGCTTTTCATCCGGGGATCCTTTCTTGAGATAATAATCTATGGCTGGTTGTAGCAGATCGAACGAGGTGGCGTCAATATAGTTTTTGTCAAGCGCCATCGATTTCAGAAGGGCATAACGGGACCTGTCCTTCTGCGAGGAGAGGGATCCGAGGGAGATGGAGTCAAGGATGGTCATGGCAGAATCTGGAGCAGATTCCATTAGAGATTCCGCCCTATCCATACGTGCATTCTCCTTCGGGCTGCTGAAACAGCCGGAAAGAAGTATGGCAGAAACACAACAGAGTAGTGTGCGCAGGGGTGTCGCAAATATTTGCTTTATATTCATATCAGGTCTTTGCTCGTTTGAATTATGGTGCAAAGATAATTAAAACTTTTAATAAAAAGAATCTTTGCACACCATGTGCAAGAATTATGAATTAACTTTGCATCGTAATCAAAAATCTAAGCTTATGTGCAAACATTGTCATAATTCAAATCATAATCACGATCATGGACATAGCCACGATCATAAGGGTCATTCCCATCAACACAACCATAATCACAGCCATGAACATAACCATGAGGGAGGAGAAGGCTCCATAATTTCCACTTATGCACGCGAGATAATCACAGGCATCATATTGGTGGCCACTCTCATCATCAGCCATTATCTCCCCTCCGGATTATGGTGGATAGCTTATCTTATAGGTATCCTTCCGGTCGGCATTCCTATCGTCAGGGAGATGCTTGAATCCTGGAGAAGCGGCAGCGTGATGAATGAGTTCACACTTATGGTGGCAGCCGCTGTGGGAGCGTTCGTCATAGGAGAATACCCGGAGGGTGTGGCTGTTCTGCTTTTCTATTCCTTCGGCGAGAAAATGGAAGATACTGCCTCCGACGATGTGAAGAGAAGAATCAAGGCACTTCTCGGTCGCCTCCCCGAAACTGCAAGGCTGAAGGATGGCAACGAATTAAAGATGGTGGATCCCGCCCAACTTCCCGTAGGTTCGATTCTTGTTGTCAATCCGGGCGAACGAGTTCCCGTAGATGCAACCCTAATGGGAAATCAGGAGGTGGATTTCGATACATCTGCTATCACAGGCGAGTCTGTGCCCCGCGCATATAAACCTGGCGAGGAATTAAGTTCAGGTATTATCCCCGTGAGCCGCGCAGTGGAAGTAAAGACAATCCGCAAGTTCTCCGATTCTTCCATGACCCGAATCATGAAGATGATTGAGGATGCTCAGGAGAGCAAATCTCCCACAGAGAATATGCTCCGCAGAATCACCCGATGGTACACCCCTATTGTCTTCGCTCTTGCCCTTCTCCTCTTCTTCGTGCCCTGGATTGTCAGCGCTGCTCAGGGCGTTGATTTCGAATGGATTAAATGGCTGCGTCGTTCTTTGGTATTCCTTGTATGTTCTTGTCCATGCGCCCTTGTGGTGAGCATCCCTTTGAGTTATTTCGCCTCTTTAGGAAATGCTTCCCGACGCGGTCTGCTATTCAAGGGATCGAAATATGTGGATGCGATGCGCGATGTCAAGACTGTGATGTTTGACAAGACCGGCACCCTCACCACGGGCAAATTTCATGTCTCTGCAATCTCCGGCAACGCCACGGAGGATGAGATCATCTCAGTGGCTGCCGCTCTTGATAAGGAATCGTCCCACCCCTTGGCCGTGGCTATCAATGAATATGCCGAATCCAAGAGAATCATTCCAGCCAAAAGTGAAGGAGTGAAGACCATTTCTCATGGAATGTCGGGCATGATAGATGGCAAGGAGGCATTGGTGGGTTCTCGATCTTTGATGAAGAGTCATAATATTGAGGTTCCGGCCTCCACTTCTGATGCGTCTGAGATATGTGTGGCGTTGGATGGAAAATATTTGGGTTCTATTTGGCTTCTTGACACAATCAAGCCTGAGGCACGCGAAGCCATACGTCAGCTCCATGCTTTGGGCGTGAAGACAGTGAAGATCCTTTCGGGCGACCATGAAGAGGCCGTGAAACGAGTGATGCGCGAGGCCGGCGCCGATGATTATTCAGCATCTCTTCTTCCTGAAGATAAACAGAGAATCATCAATGAGACTCGCGCGGCTCATACAGGGAAAGTGGCTTTTGTGGGTGATGGAATCAACGATGCCCCTGCCATTGCTGCTTCGGATGTGGGCGTTGCGATGGGGACACTCGGCACAGATATTGCCATGGAGAGCAGCTATGTGGTGATTGCCGGTGATTCTCTATCCAAATTGCCTGAAGCAATCCGACTTGCAAGAAAAGTGAGACGGGTTGTAATAGAAAACGTTTCTTTTGCGTTAGGTATAAAAGCACTGGTGATGATTCTTGGTGCTTTCGGAATAGCTTCTCTTTGGGCGGCAGTGTTTGCAGATACCGGGGTTACTTTAATTACTATTGTCTGGACTCTTCTTCGCCTTAGGAAGTGAGGGTGTAAGGCTCCGCAATAGTTGACAATGGAAAATGGATGAAAAGAATCTGATAGAAAAAATGGAAAGCCTTGGGATTCGACCCACGGCTATGAGAATAATGATCGGTCGTGTCCTGGAGACGGCCGATCATCCTGTTTCCGCTCTGGAGATAGAACAGCAACTTGATACTGCCGATCGATCTACAATCTCCCGTACGCTCTCTTTATTCTATGAAAAGGGGTTGCTTCATTTAGTGGAAGATGGATCGGGGGCATCAAAATTTGAGTTTTGCGATGCCTTTCATGAGGAGGAGGATTCGGATATGCATCTCCATTTTCATTGTCGCAAATGCGGACGCACTCTCTGCCTGCATTCCATTCCAGTGCCGGAAATCTCCCTTCCGGATGGCTTCATCGGAGAATCCACTAATTTCACCATCACCGGTATCTGCAATAAGTGTAACAAAGACAGTCAAAAACCTTACGGCTTCCGAAGACTAGACAAGGGAATATAGGTAATTTGATTTTTGAGGATAAGCTATAATCATTTTAAAAAAACATTAAAATACCAACAATAAATTATCATTAATGATAATTTATTGTTATATTTGTAGCCATAATCTATAAGTTATGGAAATCAATTTTGAAAATGAAGATATCCGAGAGTTCATTCTCTGTGGAAAAGCAGATAGCCGACCTTATTCCAAATGGAGGAGCAACCGACAGCTTCGCCAAGATCTGGACAAAGTGATGAGGATTCTCTCAGTTGTCGATAATTGCTCTGAACTTCAAGCGTACAAGGCATTGCATTACGAACAACTCAAATACGACAGAAGTGGACAGAGCAGTATCAGATTGGGATTCAAAACAAAATTCAGATTGATTTTCACAGAACTCAATGATGGAATAGTCATTAATATAATAGAAATTTCCGAACACTATGGAGACAAATAAAATTACATCCTACTCGCCTTCCGCTCCTGTACATCCTTTTGACATAGTTGAAGATGAAATTGAAGCAAGGGGATTGACAAAAAAGGAATTTGCAGAATCTATCGGCATGAAACCCTCTAATTTCAGCCGGATGATCAAGAAAAAGGGAGAGCTCACGTCAGAAATGGCTTTAAAACTCGAAGCCGCACTTGATATACCATATCGTCACTGGATGAGGTATCAGGAACAGTATATCAAGGATTGTGCTCAACACAATTTATCGGCTTTGAATAAAAACAAGATTAAAGAATCCTCTCGTCATGATATAGGCGCGGATCATGAAGATATATATTTACGAATATCCTTAGCCATTCGACCTATCAAGGAAAGAATGGAAAGGATTAATGCATTAATATCAAATAAAGAAATGAATGCAACGGACAATATCTCAAAGGAACAGATTAGCTCTATTGAGAACGATATTCACATGCTCGGAAGAGCCCTGTGCGAATTGAGATTGTCATAATTATACGTGACTTCATGTAATAAATTGTTAGTCTGATTTCGAAAAAAAAGCCGAAGGCAATGTGCCTCCGGCCTTTAATTTATTTAAGATTTAGTTTAGTATCTATTAGATGATACCCTGAGCCATCATAGCATCAGCAACTTTGAGGAAGCCTGCAATGTTGGCACCCTTCATATAGTTGATGTAGCCGTCGGGCTGAGTTCCGTGTTCTACACAAGCAGCGTGGATGTCGTGCATGATTGTGTGAAGCATCTCGTCAACCTTGGCAGCGCTCCACTGGAGATGCTCTGCATCCTGAGTCATCTCAAGACCTGATACTGCCACACCGCCTGCATTCACAGCCTTGCCGGGGCCGTAAGGGATCTTGTTCTCTACGAATGTATCGATAGCCTCGGGAGTGCAACCCATGTTGGAAACTTCTGCTACCAAGAGCACTTTGTTTGCAACAAGCTGTTTTGCATCTTCGCCGTTAAGCTCGTTCTGAGTGGCGCAAGGAAGCGCGATATCCACTTTCTGCTCCCATGGTTTCTTGCCGGGGAAGAAAGTAGAACCGGGGAAACGATCTGCATAAGGAGCTACGATATCATTGCCGGATGCACGAAGCTCAAGCATATATTCGATCTTCTCTGCATCAAGACCGGCGGGATCGTAGATATATCCGTCAGGACCGGAAATTGTCACTACCTTACCGCCAAGTTCAGTAGCCTTTGTTGCAGCACCCCAAGCCACATTGCCGAAGCCGGAGATAGCGATAGTCTTACCCTTGATATCTGTGCCAAGGTCGTTAAGCATGCTTGAAGTGAAATAGAGGGCTCCGAAACCTGTAGCCTCGGGACGGATACGGCTTCCGCCGAATGAGAGACCCTTGCCTGTAAATGTGCCGGTATTTTCGCGAGCGAGTTTCTTGTACATACCGTACATATAACCTACCTCACGGCCACCAACACCGATATCGCCTGCGGGAACGTCGCGATCCGGACCAAGGTTACGCCAAAGCTCCATTACAAATGCCTGGCAGAAACGCATGATCTCAGCGTCGCTCTTGCCGCGAGGGCTGAAGTCGGAACCGCCCTTGCCGCCACCCATCGGAAGAGTGGTGAGAGCATTCTTGAAAGTCTGCTCGAAGCCGAGGAACTTAAGGATAGAAAGATTCACTGATGCGTGGAAACGGATACCGCCCTTGTAGGGACCGATAGCGTTGTTAAACTGAACACGATAGCCGATGTTGTTCTGAACCTCACCTTGGTCGTCGGTCCAGGATACGCGGAATGTGAAGATTCTGTCGGGCTCAACCATACGCTCGATGATTTTTGCCTTCTCATATTCGGGATGCTGGTTGTAAACATCCTCTACAGAGAGAAGAACTTCTTTCACTGCCTGGAGATACTCCTTTTCGCCTGGGTGCTTGGCCTCGAGATCGGCCATGATCTGATTAATGTTCATGTTATTCAGTATTTAGATTTACGGTCTTCTCCGGATTAGGATTCCTCATAATCCGAATTTAGATTATTGGTTATTCTGATGTTGCAAACTTACACCTTTTTTCAAACATCACCAAAAAAAAATATATGTTTAAAAACAGAAAAGGGAATCCTTTGTGAAATTATCCGAAATCTTTATTAAAGATACATCAAAAAGAAAAGGCCTCCCCTTTCGGGAAAGCCCTTTCAATATTTATATTTATAATCTTTATTACTTCTGAGTGAAGATTACGATACGGTTCCAGTCGTTAGTGCTGTAAGGCTGAACATCTGAACCATCATACTTAACTGTGAGACGGCTGCGGTCGATACCGTAAGTGTTTACGAGAGCGTCTGCAACAGCGTTAGCACGTTTTTCTGAGAGCTGGAGGTTGTAGTCTGCTGTACCTGTATCCTTGTCTGCGTAACCAACAACCATGATCTTCTCGTTGGGGTTAGCCTTAAGCCACTCAGCCATGTTGTAGATGTTAACCTCTTCAGTAGGCATGATCTTAGCAGAGTTGATTGTGAAGCGTACAGTTGACATAAGAGGTGCGTTCACGCAGTCTTTCTGAACTGTTGCGGGAGGACAGGGAAGCTGTGACTGAAGGTTAGCAACTGTCTCGCCACATGCGATGAGCTCTGCACGAAGGTTGTTAACCTGGCCGTTGAGGGCTGCAATCTGAGATTCGTAGTCGCAAGCGTTGAAGTTGTTCCACTGACGGCCACCGATGTTGAAGTTGAAACCACCCATTACAGATACGTTAGCATCGATTGAGCTACCACCTGCATAGCCGTTCCAGTTGTCGCCGTAGAATGAAGCGCGAGCCTCAGCGAAGAAATCTACATATTTGCAGAGACGGAAGCGGAGCTGGAGACCTGCAGTAACAGGAAGTGTCCAAACTACGTTCTTAACGTCACCGTGATCGTCGAATACGTTTGTTGCAGCTGCGGGCTGGTTGCCTCTTGCGTCGCGGATATCCCAGTTAGCGTCGCCACCAAGACCTACGAACGGAATAAGAGAGAATACGCGGTTGCTGTTCGGACCCTTGATTGAGTTGAACATATCCCACATCAACTCTGCCTGAAGCTGTGCATGCTTTGAACGAGTCCAACCGTTAGTGCCGTTTGAAGAAAGAGCCTGCTCCCAGTGAAGCGCACCGCCCATAGCTTTGATGCGGAAACCTACATAAGGTGATACCCAGCGGCCGAAACCGAAACCGTACTGTGCAGTGATTTCCTTTCTCTGTACGATAGGATTGTTGCTGCGCTCTACGAAGGGCTCTACAACACCTGCGCTCAACTCGATGAACCAGTTGTTGCGCCAGTTGGAATAATAATGAGTTGTGTTGTCGCAGTTGAATTCAGTCACTGTTGTGGCCTCTTCAACAAAAACATCCTGTGCGTTTGCAGGAGCTGCTACTCCAAGTGCGCCTGCAACTGCCATTGCGTAGTAAAGATTCTTAGCTTTCATAATTATAACTTTTAATTATTATTTTCAATGTCAATTTCGGGTTGCGAAATTATACATATTTAACATACAAATCTTTTTCTTTGTTTTAGGAATCGTAATATTTTTTAAAATCTTTTTTCTTACTCCGCTTCATTCTTTTGAGAATCAAGCATTTCTGCAATAAGATTTTTTTACACTTTTTTCTTATTTTCCTGTCACAAAAGTGGAATCTAATCTTTTTGACTCTGCTTTCAAGCAAAAAGTTTAATCCCGATGTTTTAACTTTCCATATATTTTAACTAATTTTGGAGTGCTAAAACTTTTCCTCTCGGGATTCAGGTGGCAAAATTAACATTTTTTTTATTAATTTCAAAAAAAACATCTGTTTTTGATTAAAAAATTATTGATATAGTGTGGATTTCATAGTGTTTTTCACAATTTATTATGTTTTTCCTGCTATTTCCAAGTCATGAAGCATAAAAGTGGTAAAATAAGAATTACGATTGAGAATGAATCCAACCTCACTTCTATTGTTGACACGTCGTTGTCAAGATGGTCGCTGGCGGGTGCTGCTCTCATCGTGGTGGCGCTTATGATCTTCATCGGCACCCTTATTGTTCTTTTGACCCCTATTCATACTCTCCTTCCGGGATATTTGAAGGAGAATCAGAGAGCTGCCACAGAGGAAAACCTTTTGCGACTCGACTCTCTCCATAATGTATATGAGACCAACCAACGGTATATCCGGAATTTTCTTCGTATCACTGATATCGACCGCCTGCCGATGGATACCACCGACTCGTTTGGCGATACCATCCCCCCGATAGTGAAGGATTCTCTGATGCTCCCTTCTTCGCGCGAACGTAAATTTGTGCAGCGAATGGAGGAGCAGGAGAGATTTAATATCTCGGTCTTGGCTCCTTTGGCTGCAGATGGGATGGTCTTCTCCTCCCCTTCCGACCTTGGCATCTTCTCTTCTGATTCAAAAGAATCGGAAATCGGGGAAATATTATTGCCTCAAGACGGAGCAGTGCTCAGCGTGGCGGATGGCACAGTGATTGCTTCCTATTATTCGCCGGCTGATA
Organism: Bacteroidales bacterium; assembly: GCA_014800245.1. Classification (GTDB taxonomy): domain Bacteria; phylum Bacteroidota; class Bacteroidia; order Bacteroidales; family Muribaculaceae; genus Lepagella. The sequence goes on from JAAVGM010000011.1 coordinate 67,681, forward strand.
AGGGGTATGTGATGCTCATTCAGCACGACCGTGGCTTCGTGTCGCGTTATTCTCATCTCGGCGCGCCTTTAGCCAATGTCGGCGAAAGCGTCGAGGCTGCCCAATGCATCGCCGCCCCGACCCCTCCGGACAGCCGCGGGAGGCGCACTATATATATAAGGATGTGGCATAATGCCATTCCGGTGGTGCCTTATAAGTTTATCCACGATAAAGAAATTGAAAATAAAATAGAGACATTTTCTTCCGACAATTCTTTTGAAGCGCCGAGGGGAAGATGACTCGGAGATTGAATCTGACTAACACTATGGAAGAATCCAAAAGAAACATAGCAATCTTAGGGAGCACCGGGAGCATAGGCACCCAGACTCTTGATATCATATCCGAAAATCCCGGTCTGTTCAAGGCTTCAGTTCTTACAGCTGCCCGAAATTGGGAACTTCTCGCCGCTCAAGCTCGTAAGTTTCTTCCTTCGGTTGTTGTGATTGCCCGTGAAGAGTTTCTTGCCCCTTTAAGGGAGGCTCTCTCCGATCTCCCCATCAAAGTTTGGGCGGGCGCTGAGGCTATTGCAGAGGCAGCCGCTTTGCCGGAGAACGACACTGTGGTCACTGCAATGGTGGGATACAGCGGGCTGATCCCAACAGTAAAGGCCATAAAAGCCGGAAAAAGAATAGCCTTGGCAAATAAGGAGACGTTAGTAGTGGCCGGAGAGGTGATTACTAAACTTTTAGCTGAATATGACTCGGAAATAGTGCCGGTGGATAGCGAGCATTCTGCAATCTTCCAGTCCCTGATGGGGGAACAAAGATCGCAGGCCTCCAAGATTATCCTTACCGCATCCGGCGGACCTTTCCGCACAAAAAGCCTTGCAGATCTTGAGAATGTGTCAGTGAAAGATGCTCTCCGTCATCCTAATTGGTCGATGGGTGCGAAGGTGACGATTGATTCGGCATCTATGATGAATAAGGGCTTTGAGATGATAGAGGCTAAATGGCTCTTTGATTTCGAACCGAAAGATATAGAGATTGTGGTGCATCCCCAATCTATAGTGCATTCTATGGTGGAATTTATCGACGGCTCAATAAAGGCTCAGCTCGGCACTCCCGATATGCGCATCCCTATATCGCTCGCCTTAGGATATCCCGACCGCATAAAATCCCCACGCCCTTCGCTGACACTCGGCCAATATGCGAATCTTACTTTCGAAAAACCGGATTACGAAAAATTCCCGCTCTTAGGGCTTGCATTTGAGGCTATCAATAAGGGGGGAAATATGCCTTGCATCTTGAATGCCGCCAACGAAAGGGCCGTGGCTGCTTTCCTGGCGGAGAAGATACGGTTTGTGGATATGCCCCGATTTGTGGAGGAGGTGATGCAGGCTGCTCCCTTTGTTGATGCTCCGGATCTTCAACAGCTCGTGAAGTCAAATTCCATCGCTTTGGAAATTGCAGATGAGAAGATAAAAAAATATATCATCTGATTGTCCGTTCTAAATTCAGGGAAGGAACTGAGTTCGTCCCCCAAAAAGTAAAAAACATTATTCATTTATTATATAGTGGAAACATTCCTTATAAAAGCCGCCCAGTTGATTCTGGCGTTTGCAATTCTTGTGATCATCCATGAGTTCGGTCATTTCCTTTTCGCCCGCATTTTCGGCGTGAAGGTGGAGAAATTTTATATTTTCTTCGATCCATGGAAAGAGATTTTCAAATGGAAACCGAATAAATATATCGGATTCTTCGGAAAAACAAAAAGTATTGAAAAAAACAGCGGCAATGATCAAGCTGCCCATGACGGAGAAAATTGCTCTGATATAAAATCTGAAGAGGAGGAAAAGGATTCCTTCTGGGGCAACACTGAATATGGCATCGGATGGCTCCCTTTGGGAGGATATTGCAAGATTGCCGGTATGGTGGATGAATCCATGGATACAGAGCAATTGAAACGTGAACCTCAGAAATGGGAGTTTCGATCCAAGCCGGCTTGGCAACGTCTCCTTATCATGATTGCCGGAGTGCTTTTCAATTTCTTGCTCGCTATTATTATATATGCAGGCATCGTTTATGCCACCGGCGAGAAATACGTACCTTTCCGGGATGCAAAAATGGGTATGGAGTATTCCGGGGAAGCCCGCAAGATCGGTTTTCATAACGGAGATATCCCCATCAAGGCTGATGGCAAGGAACTTGACAAACCATCGGAGGCCTTCATGGAGATGATGCAGGCTAAGACGGTGACCGTGCTCCGCGACGGCAAGGAAGTGAATATCTCTATCCCCGAAAAATTTATCTTCACCATGGAAGAGGAGGCGAAGAGCGATACAGCCACTATAGCTTTCTTCACATATCGCTTTCCGGCGAAGGTGACGCAGGTGGTCACAGGTGAAGGTGCTGCTAAGGCCGGAATCGAGGTTGGCGACCAATTTATCGCCGTGGATACAATCCCCACCCCCACCCTTCTCTCTTTCCAGTCGGCTCTGAAAAACAGGGATAATCAGAAGGTGAATGTCACTATCGCACGCACCGTTGATTCCAAGACCGACACCCTGACCCTCCCCGTGCAGCTCTCTTCGGCTTCGAAGATGGGTATCGGATTGGAGGTGGATCCTTCTGCCTTCTTCGACTCAAAGGAGATAAAGTATTCCCTCTTACAATCAATTCCGCGAGGGATAGAGATGGGCACCGACAAACTGACCGCTTATGCCAAATCCATGAAGATGGTCTTCACCAAGGAGGGTGCCAACTCCATCGGGGGATTCGGATCTTTGGGTGCGATCTTCCCTGAGAAATGGAATTGGATTGCATTCTGGAACATTGCGGCATTCCTTTCCGTGGCTCTTGCTTTCATGAATATCCTTCCCATCCCGGCTCTCGACGGAGGACATGTGCTTTTCCTTCTCTATGAGGTGGTGACAGGTCGCAAGCCGAGCGATAAATTTCTTGAATATGCACAGATCACAGGGATGGTGCTTCTTATCCTGCTCCTTGTATATGCCAACGGAATGGATATCGTGCGCCTTTTCAAATAATTCTGAATTCAGATATAGATAATTGAACATACAGACAGACAGCTTTTCACCTGTCAGAATAATTATGAGCAATAAAATCATAAAGCTAAAGCCGGGCAAGGAGGAGTCGCTCCTGCGTCATCACCCCTGGGTGTTCTCCGGAGCCATCGCTTCGCTCCCTAAGGAGATTGAAGAGGGGGAAGAGGTCACAGTGACCGACAGCAAGGGGAATGTGCTCGGCACAGGACATTATCAGATCGGATCAATCACGGTCCGTATTCTTGAATTTGGCACCGACCGACTTTCAGAAGATTTCTTCGAACGTCGTCTTAGAAGCGCTTTTGCCTTGCGCCGGTCGTTAGGACTGATTCGTGAGGATAACACCTGCTTCCGCCTTGTGCATGGAGAGGGGGATTTCCTTCCTGGTCTTGTGGTGGATGTATATGGCGATACGGCTGTGGTGCAGGCTCACTCTCCGGGTATGCATTTCGCTCGCCGCAAGGTGGCGGATGCTTTGACCCTCATTCCGGATGCAAGAATCAGGAACGTATATTATAAGTCGGAGACTACTCTCCCCTATAAGGCTCATCTCGACCCGGAAAATGAGTATCTTATCGGAAGTTATGATGGAAATATAGCCTTGGAGAATGGGTTGCAGTTTAATATCGACTGGCTGAAAGGACAGAAGACCGGTTTCTTTGTGGATCAGCGAGAAAACCGTGCCCTGCTTGAGAAATTTGCAAAAGGGCGCAAGGTGCTGAATATGTTCTGCTACACCGGCGGATTCTCGGTCTATGCCATGCGCGGAGGGGCTTTGTCGGTGGATTCGGTGGATTCCTCCTCTAAGGCCGTGGCTCTTACGGATGCAAATATCGACCTTAATTTCCCGGGAGATCCCCGTCATCACACTCATGACACCGATGCTTTCAAATTCCTCTCCGACATGAAAAAGGATGAGTATGATCTCATAATTCTTGATCCTCCCGCTTTTGCCAAGCATCGCTCGGCCATAAAGAATGGATTAATCGGCTATCGCAAACTCAACGGCAAGGCATTTGAAAAGATAAAGCCGGGGGGAATACTCTTTACCTTCTCCTGCTCGCAGGCAATCACTAAGGAGATGTTCCGCCTTGCTGTGTTCAGCGCAGCGGCTAAGTCGGGAAGAAGGGTCAGAATCCTTCATCAGCTCACCCAGCCTGCCGATCATCCTGTGGATATATCCCATCCGGAGGGTGAATATCTTAAAGGATTGGTATTGTACGTAGAGTAATTTTGGAAACATACGGAGAATAATTTTACAGAAATGAAAAAAATAATCCCTACATTAATTCTTGGAACAATGGCAACATTGAATTCTCAAGCTGTGGTAGATAAGAATTTCAACTACCATGTGGATCGGTTTGCTGATATTGAGGTGCTCCGCTATGAAGTGCCTGAATACGACCGCTTGTCGCTCAATCAGAAGAAGATGCTCTATTTTCTTTCTCAGGCTGCTCAGATGGGTCGCGACATCCTCTGGGATCAGAATGGAAAATATAACCTTCAGATCCGTCAGCTTCTTGAAAAGATTTACACTGATTACAATGGCGACCGCAATTCAGCCGATTTCAAGGCTTTTGAAAAGTATCTGAAGCAGGTATGGTTCGGCAATGGCATTCATCACCATTATTCCACTGATAAGTTCACCCCCGAATTCTCTCAGGATTTCTTCGCTGCTGAGGTGGGCAAGATCAGCGATGCCGACCTCCCTCTTGCACCCGGTCAGACCCGCGAGGAGATGATGCAGGTCTTGGTGCCTGTGATCTTCGATCCCTCAGTGATGGCTAAGCGTGTGAATCAGGATGGCACACAAGATGTAGTGGCCACCTCCGCAAGCAATCTTTATGGCGACGGAGTGACTCAGGCCGAGGTAGAAGATTTCTATGCAAAGATGAAGACTCCCGGCGATGAGACTCCCGTTTCTTATGGTCTGAACGCAAAGGTGGTGAAGGATGCTTCCGGGAACCTCGTGGAGGAGAAATATCATCTCACCGGCCTTTATGGTCCGGCAATAGCAGAGATCATCTATTGGCTCGATATGGCCAAGAATGTGGCTGAGAATGATGCACAGAAAGCTTATATCACCAAGCTTATCGATTATTATATCACAGGCGACCTCCGCCTCTTCGATGAATATTCAATCCTCTGGGCTGAAGATACTAAATCTGATATAGATTTCGTGAATGGCTTTATCGAAAGCTATGGCGATCCTTTGGGGATGACCGGATCCTGGGAATCTTACGTAAACTTCAAGAACACTGAGTCGTCTTCTCGCACAGAGACAATTTCGAGCAATGCGCAGTGGTTTGAGGATCATTCTCCGGTGGATCCCCGTTTCCGCAAGGATAAGGTGAAGGGAGTGTCAGCTAAGGTGATTACTGCCGCTATGCTTGCCGGTGATGCCTTCCCTTCCACTGCTATCGGCATCAACCTCCCCAACTCCAACTGGATTCGTGCGCAGCATGGTTCCAAGTCTGTTACTCTTGAGAATATCACTGAGGCTTATGAGATGGCTTCTCATGGCAATGGCTTTAACGAGGAGTTTGTGATTGATGAGCCTACAAGAAAGATTCTCGACGATTATCTATATATCACTGATATGCTTCACACCGACCTTCACGAATGTCTCGGACACGCTTCCGGCCGACTTCTCCCCGGCGTGGATCAAGATGCGTTGAAGGAGAATGGCTCGGCTCTTGAGGAGGCTCGTGCCGACCTATTCGCTCTCTATTATGTGGCTGATCCGAAGCTTCTCGAACTTGGAATCCTTGACAATCCTAATGCTTATCAGGCCGAATATTATAAGTATATGCTCAATGGACTCATGACTCAGCTCAACCGTATCGAGCCGGGCAATGATATCGAGGAGGCTCATATGCGTAATCGTCAGCTCGTGGCAAAATGGGTGCTTGAGAATGGCCGCAAGAAAGGGAAAGGCGGAAAGGATGTAGTGGAGTTAGTGAAGAAAAATGGCAAGACTTTCGTAAAGATCAATGATTATCCCAAGATGCGCGAGCTCTTCGGAAATCTTCTCGCTGAGATTCAGAGAATCAAGAGCGAGGGCGATTACAAGGGGGGCAACGACCTCATTCAGAAATATGCCGTGAAGGTTGATCCCAAGCTTCATAAGGAGGTGCTTGATCGTTTCTCCAAACTTGATATCCCTCCCTATCGAGGTTTCATCAATCCGGTATATACTCCGGTGATGGATGGCAATGGCGAAATCACGGATATCACCATCTCATATCCGGAAAACTATAGCGAGCAGATGCTACGCCTCTCTCGCGATTATTCTCCTCTCACGAAATGAATGAGCAGATACAGGCTATAAAGAAACAGTTTTTTGCTTTCCGCAATGGCATCATTGCCGATGCCTTGCGGAAGCAATCTTCTTATGGTGTGATTTTCGGGTTGCAGGTGCCGCAGATTGCGGAGATTGCGCGTGGTCTTACCCCTTCGATGGAATTGGCTGATGCTCTTTGGGCAGATGAGAATGTCCGTGAATCGCGTATTCTTGCCACATATCTTTTTCCTATCCCCGAGACAGACCTGGAGAAAGCCCTCACTCTTGCAGCTCAAGCCAAGACCATAGAGGAAGCTGACATGCTCGCTTTCAGATTGCTGAAACGGCTCCCCTTCGCCCATGATCTTCCTGAAGCGATGGAAAGCCGTAATGATATTTCTGATTATATGAAGCAGACTTTAGCTAATCATTTAAGCTGATCATCTTTCCCTCCTTCTTTGTATTGATATGAGACAAGCTCTTTCCATTTATGGAATGTGCTTGTCTTTTCTTTTGTATCTGTGTCGGTGAATGTGCGCTCCATGCTTGCGCTGCGCATCACCCAGTTTCCTTCCCGGTCGTATTCATAACCGAAATATGCAATATCGGCTTTAGCCGTGCCTTGGGGCCCTGATTCAATAATCTCAGCCTTCAACGGATAGGACTTATCATTAAATTCAGTATAGGTCAGCTCCCAGGAGGTTCCGTCCTCATAGTTCATGGAATACATATAGTTGATTCCATCCTCATTTTGCTTGGCGTAAAGTCCTTCCAGCGAGCCTGTGAAATTCCCTATGCTGTCGAATGTAAGTTCCATTGTAGGGATCGGATAGACGGCCTGAGCATCATGACGAAGTTTCGAACGCTCGATTACATCCCCTCGTATGCCGAAGCTTTTCAAATCGGGGGAATAATATATCCTAATGGAGTCTTCGGCCAACGCTACAGTATCTTCGACTATGCTATCCATAGCCGGGAGAACAGAATCCTGAGTCTTTTCCTCACTCTTGCTTGCGCACGACGCAAGAAATATCCCGGCTATCACGACGGGAAACAGACGGTTAATGATCGGTATTTTCATGTTTATTTTATCTGACATAGCAAAAATCTTTTTACGAAATTAATAAAAAACCTCCAAGCCACCAAAAGATTGAGGCTATATCCGCTAAATTTCTCAGGGGTCTTTATTAGAAAAACAATCGGAAAGTCTCCTCCTCTGTTAACAACTGTTGATTTTGATTAAACTCGTTAAAATATCGTGCCCCCTCCCAACCATACGACAACTTCAGACGTTTATTAGATACAAAGCAATATGGATAAGACGTTTAAAATTTCGTGAGAAAGGTTGAATGTCATTAGTTTAGTTAGATATAGTTTATAGTGGAATCGTTGACGGCCCCGTATCTGTTACGGGGCCGTCATATTTTTTTGCATTTATATTCTTTCAAAACTTTCAATTCTCTCAAAACTTTATATTTCAATTTTGAGTTTAACATTTAAATAGTTATTTTTGTAAATATTTAAGAAAACGGATGTTTTCCATAATTGAATCTCTTTGAATTCGACTCCATAATCCTTTTTAAGAGATTCTAACCTACCGAAAAATGAAAGGGAAGTATAAAAATACACTGAGCGAGCTCCCTCCTCTTATATTCACAGGCATCACCCTGCTTGCGATTCTTTGGCTCACTCTCAGCCCCCGGCCTTTCGGATCTATGGAAACACCTTTCTTTCCGGGGGCTGATAAGATTGTCCACGGATTGATGTTCGGTTTCTTCACGGCTATGATGGCGCTCGACAAAAGACGAAAAAATCATTTCCGCCCTCTCCCCTTTTACACTCTGATTATTTTTGCACTCCTTTCCTCTCTGCTTGGAGTGGCAATTGAATACCTCCAGGAAGCACTCCACACCGGACGCGCTTTTGAATATGCCGATATGGTTGCCGACACAATCGGAGCTTTTGCCTTCGCAATCGGTTTGTATATTTTCCAATCTAAACATCAGGAGAAATAATGGATAAAGATATAGAGAAGACAGAACAGAAAGACACTAACCCGGAAGCATCGGGCGAAAACCTGAACAATGCAGAGGAAAAGAAGGTGAAGAAGCATCTCATCCGACCCAAATGGCTGAGGGTGACTCTCCGTGTACTTTTGTGCATAATTATATTCATTCTCCTGATTCCGGCGCTTCTATATATTCCGCCGGTGCAGACATTGGTGAAAGACATAGCCTGCAATACTGTATATAAGTCAACAGGAATGAAGATCTCTATCGATAAATTCCGTCTCCGTTGGCCTTTGGATGTGGAGCTTGATAAAGTTTTGGTGATTGATGCCAATAAGGATACTATGGTAAATGCACGTCAGGTTATTGCGGATGTGAAAATGGCTCCGCTTCTTAAACTTGATGTGCAAATCAACAAGCTTAAGCTTCTCGACGGCGATTACCATATGATTTCGCCGGATTCCTCTATGATCCTGCGTGTCCACGCCGGTCTATTGGATGTGGATTCAAAAAGCTCGGCAAATATCCGCACATCGGAAATTCTCTTGAATAAAGCTTATCTTAAGGATGGAGATCTGAAATTATATATGAATGTATGGAAGCAGAAGCCGACTCCTGAAGATTCAACGGCAGCTTCCACCCCATTCCTTATCAAGGCTAACGATCTCCACCTTGAAAATTTCACATTCGGGATGTCGATGCTCCCGACTATTGATACGCTTCGTTTGGCGGTGAACGATCTCCGGCTACGCGGGGGTGTGGTAGATCTAAGGGAAAACAGTGTGAAATGGGATCTGGCCTCCATCAATGGCGGGGAGGCCACTTATCTCACCCCCACTCCGGAATGGGTGGCTCAACATCCGGCTCCGCCTCCCACACCTTCTACGGGTCCTCCGATGGTGATAAAGGGCGATTCTATCAGTCTCGACGGATTTAAGGCTCTATATGCAATGAAGGGAGCAAAACCAGTGGCGGGATTCGACCCTTCATATATTCAAGTGTCGGATGTGGCTATAGGAATGAAGGATTTCTATAACGAGTCTTCCACTGTCCGCCTCCCGATCACACGTTTGGAAGCAACGGAAAGAAGCGGACTGAAGATTCTCAATGGCTCCGGACTGGTGGCTGTGGATTCTATCGGGCTGGCGTTCGATAATCTTGCCGTGCGCACTCTCTATTCATCTATCAAGGCCTCAGCGGATGTGCCTTTTGCATTAATGGAATTAAAGCCGGAAGCGCAGACCTCTGTTACGGCCAATGCAAGCATCGGCCTGCCGGATGTGGATGCCTTTATGCCTGCTCTTAAAGAATACACTTCCAAGATCCCTGCCCGCAATCCGATATTGATTGATTTGAAGGCGGAGGGCTCGTTGGTGGATATGGAGATAAATAAGTTTGATGCAAGTCTCCGCGAGGTGATGGATATAAAGGGGAAAGGTTGGGTGAAGAATCCTTTGGAGATGAAAAATCTGAAGGCTTTCCTCGACTTCGACGGCTCTCTCTCTGATCCCACTCTGATTGATAAGTTTGTCGGCACAGGCGATATCAAGATTCCGACCTTCACCCTGAAAGGAACCGCGACAGCCGACCGCGACACCTATGGAGCCGATTTCAAACTCTTCAGTTCGGCGGGCGATGTTGTGGGCGATGGAAAGGTGTCGCTCAATTCTGAAAGATATAATGTGGATGCTTCTCTGAGCAATGTGAATGTGGCTCAGTTTGTTCCCGATCTTGGCATAGGGAAGGTGTCGGGTCATATAAAGGCGAATGGTTCCGGATTCAATCCTATGAGTGGACGCGCAGTTACGGATGCGGAAGTCCTTATTTCTTCTATAATCTATAATAACCGCAGCCTGGAGAATATCCGGGCTTGGCTGAAGGTGCATCCCGACGGGAATATGGATTTAATTGCTTCTTCCCTCAACCCCGGTCTTAATTTCGATATCACGGGAAATGGTACAATACATCCCGATAATTACACTTTTGAAGTGGCTGCCGACCTCCGCGATATCGACCTGAAGGCACTCGGTCTTTCCGATTCTCTGAATCGCGGACATGGCAATATATATCTTTCCGGCACTGCGAGTCCGGCGAGATGGCTCTATAATGCGCGTCTAAATCTCAACGACTTTGAATGGGAATTGCCGGGACAGGTAATCAGCATACCTCAGGAGGCTTATGCCGAGGTGATTGCCACGCAGGATGCCACGCAGGTGCATGTGGATTCCGATCTGACGTATCTTGATTTTGAGAGCCAATCGGGATTGAAAAATATCATCGACCGATTCTCCAATGTTGCAACTGTGGCGATGAAACAGGTGGAGCAACGCAATATTGCCGTGGATTCTCTCAGCCGGCTTCTCCCGCCGTTTGATCTTACATTCCGCGCCTCCGGACAAGGATTGCTGAATCAATTCCTGAAGCCTATGGAGATGAGTCTCGACACTCTTCACGCTCAGATCACTCACGATTCTCTTCTTCACGGAGATGTCGGGGCCACTCGTTTCCTCTCTTCTTCTGTGAATATCGACACTCTCACTCTTAACATAAAGGAGCGTCGCAATCTTTTAGATTATAGACTGCATATGGGAAATCGCCCCGGCACTCTTGATGAGTTTGCCAAAGTGAATGTAAACGGCTATATCGGTCAGAACCGTCTGGCGGCTTCTCTTTCCCAACAGAATATAAAGGGGGAGACCGGCTATCGAATCGGTCTTACGGCGGCTATGATGGATAGCACGCTCGATATCCACTTCACTCCTCTGAAATCTACAATCGCATATATGCCATGGACTTTCAATGGAGATAACTTTGTTGACTTCAATATTTTCACCCGTAAGATTGATGCAAATCTAATGGCTTCAAGTGCGGAGAGTTCCATTCTGCTTCGCACCGAGCCCACCGAAGACGGCAAGAAGGAACTGCATGCCAAGATCGACAATCTTAAGATTCAGGATTTCTTGAATCTAATGGTGTCGGCTCCTCCCGTGACAGGAGTGCTCAACACTGATTTGAAGGTGAAATATGACAACAGACGTTTCTCCGGCGACGGCACGGTGGATCTTACAAATCTTTATTATGCCAAGACACGCATAGGGGATTTCAATCTTGATCTCAATGCGCTTTATGCTTTGTCGGGCAATACGGATGTTAGGGCGACTCTTAAGATAGATGGAAAAAAGGCGATGGCAGCTTACGCTTCTCTGCGCCCGGATTCTATCGGGGCTATGACTCCTGACAGCATCGGAGTGCAGCTCACCAAATTCCCTCTGAGCATCGCTAACCCGTTCCTCGACAATATGGCTGTGCTTTCGGGTCATCTTAACGGGGATATGCGTCTCGACGGATCATTCACAAGTCCGCGACTAAATGGCTATATCGCCTTTGATTCTGTAAAAGCGAAGATCCCTATGGCAGGAAGCACTCTCAGCTTTGTGAATGATTCTGTTAAGGTGAAGTCAAATATAGTGTCGTTTAATGATTTCAATATCTTCGGGCAGAATAAGAATCCTCTCACCATAAATGGCATAGTGGATGCCACATCTTTCTCGAAGATAGGGTTAGACCTCGCTCTTGATGCCAAGAATTTCCAACCTATCGGCAACGACAGCCGAGCTAAAAGCGATATTTACGGCAAGCTGTTCCTTGACATGGATGCCACTGTGAAGGGGAACACTCAGGTGATGGATATCAATGGAAATCTCGATGTGCTCGGCACATCGGATGTGACCTATGTGGTGAATCTCACACCCGCTGAATATACCGGCACTTCCGACAGCGATGTGGTGAAGTTTGTGAATTTTAATGACACCACTACAGTGTTGGAGACAGATTCCATTACTCCCGTGATGAATATGAGGATAAATGCTAAGTTGGCTATTTCGCCGGGAACTCAGGTCACTGTGCTTCTCCCCTCTGTGACGGGAGGATCCAATGCCACCGACCGCGTCGAACTCCAGCCTACAGCCAACCTGACATTCTTCCAGAATTATATGGGCGATATGCGTCTGAATGGCACGCTCGTATTGGGTGAGGGATTCGCGAAGTATAGCATCCCGGTGGTAGGACAAAAGAATTTCGAATTTAATCCTGCGAGCAGCGTGACATGGTCGGGAGATATAATGAACCCCTCTTTCAATATCACAGCCACGGATGAGATGAAGGCTAACGTAACAACGGGATCCAATTCGCGTCTTGTCAACTTCCTCGTCACTCTCCGCGCCACAGGAAATCTTAATCGTCCGCAAGTGGCATTCGACCTCTCCACCAATGATGATCTTTCCATCCAGAATGAACTTCAAAGCATGAGTGCCGATCAGCGACAGACTCAGGCGATGAACCTCCTTCTATATGGTCAGTACATCAGTGGCGACACTAAAGGAAATGCCAATCTCGGCGGAAATATGCTTTATAGCTTCCTCGAATCGCAACTTAATTCTTGGGCGGCGAAGAATATACGCGGCGTGGATCTTTCTTTTGGCATCGACCAATATGACAAGATGAATAATGGAGCAAGCTCCACGGAGACAAGCTATAGCTATCAGGTGTCGAAATCGCTTTTCAACAATAGATTCAAGATTCAGGTGGGCGGCAATTACTCCACCGATGCCTCGGCTGATGAAAACCTCGAACAGAATCTGATCAGCGACATCTCGCTCGAATATATCCTCCGCCAGACACAGACCGTGAATATGGCTGTCCGACTGTTCCGACACACCGGATATGAGAGCATTCTCGAAGGTGAGATTACGGAGACAGGTGCCGGTTTTGTGATGAAGCGTAAGCTTGATAACCTCAAACGTCTCTTCAGATTCCTCCTCCCGAAGAAAAGAAGAAGACGGATTGAGAAGAAGGAAGAAGCGGAAAAACCTGATTCCACATTTAATCCTCTAAAGAACGTAAACGATACCATTAAAGTAGATGATGATACGAAATAATAAACATATCTCTTCGGGCAAGGGGAGAATGCTGAATGCCTTGGCGTTTGTCCTGCTCCCTGCCCTTTTGGGAATGCTGTCTGTGGGCTGTTCCACTACGGCGAAATTATCGACCGAAGATCCGCTCTATAATGGCATGAAGCTCGATCTGCACCCCACTGATAACGAGAAGCTGCCGGCCGAGATGGTGTCGGATATTACTACTGCGGTGAATGTTCGCCCCAACAACCCCTGGCCTCTTCTCACCCCCTTTAAGAGGAATCCCTTCCCAATCGGATTGTGGATGTATAATAATTGGAACGATTCTGTGAAGGGTTTAAAGGGATGGATATATCGTAAATTAGCTGAAAGTCCCGTCTTGGTGAGCGATGCGCGTCCGGAAACCCGCGTGAAGATGATTGAGTCGATTCTTGATAATAATGGCTATTTCGGATCCACCGCCTCTTATTCTCTCAAGCCGGCTAAGAATCCCAAGAAGGCCACTATCGTCTATGATGTGGAGGTGTCGAAGCCATATCTTTTGGATAGCATTCAGCTCTTCTCCGGCTCCGATCATCTCTCGCAATATATCGACACTCTCGCGCGTCGTTCGAAATATCTTGTGAAGGGAGAGCGTTTCTGCGTGGATTCGCTGTCGGCCGAAAGAGTGAGAATTGCCAATGCTCTCCGCAATAGAGGTTATTATTATTTCAAACCCGAATTTATAGAATTTGAAGCCGATAGCCTTATCAATCCCGGAAGCATCGCCTTGCGTCTCACTTTGGCAAATAATATCCCCAATATGGCGAAATTACGCTATAAATTGGGAAATATCCACACCTATGTGTTGCGTCAGAGCGATCGTTTTGTCGGAACTCCCGACACGCTTCAGACTAAGAAAGGGGAATTGATTGTGTTCCGTCCTGCTCGTCTCCGCGAGAATATGATCCCTTCTTGCATCACATTCCGGCAAGGACGCTATTTCTCTGTAAGGAATATGGATGCAACCCAACAACGTCTGTCGCGATTGGGGATTTTCAGCAATATTCAACTGCAACCCGTCCCCACCGATACTACGGCTGCCAATCCTACGCTCGACCTTTATATCACTTGCCAATTCGAACGTAAGATGGAGGTGTCGATTGAGGCCAACGTAACCTCTAAATCTAATTCTTATTTAGGACCCGGTCTGATTCTCGGAGTGACCAACAATAACATCTTTGGCGGTGCGGAGAAATTGACTATCCAGGCGAATGCCAATTATGAATGGCAGACGGGAAGCAAAGCGAAGGGTGGTGTGTTCAATAGTTATGAATTCGGACTTAAAGGGACTCTCTCGTTCCCGCGTCTGTTGGCTCCAAAGTTTATCCGACGCACAAACCGCGAGCTCAACTGGACCAATATCACTCTCGGAGTGGATCTGATGAATAGGCCTCATTATTTTAAATTAGCGGAATTCAACACCGGGATAAGCTATGAGTGGCATCCTTCGAGAAATGTCTTGAATCAGTTCACTCTCTTTAATCTGACTTATAATAAGTTGATGCACACCACTTCGGAATTTGATTCCATCATGAATGCCAATCCGGCTGTGGCATTGAGTTTCCAAAGTCAGTATATCCCTAAAATGAGCTATACCTACACTCTAAATAAATTCCTTGAAAGAGCCAATATTAATGGGATTAATTTCACATTCACCGTCACAGAAGCAGGAAACGTATTCGATGCTATCTATAAGATGTGTGGAGTAAAGGGTGAAAAAAGACTGTTCGGCACCCCCTTCTCGCAGTTTGTCAAAGCGCAGGCTCAGCTTGTGTATAGCCGTCGTCTGATTCGAGGTTCCGACCAATGGCTTGTATCCCGTGCTTTCATCGGGGCAGCTCATGCTTATGGAAATTCAAGGGAGGTGCCTTATGCAGAACAGTTCTACATCGGTGGAGCCAATTCTATTCGCGCGTTTACCGTGCGTTCGCTTGGTCCGGGCTCTTATCGTCCGCCGCAGTCGTTGCAGAACGGATATTTCGATCAGACCGGTACTTTCAAGCTTGAATTAAACTCTGAGTACCGTTTCCCTATCATAAGTGTACTTCATGGCGCTCTATTCGTGGATGCGGGCAATATCTGGCTGCTCAAGAACGACCCCAATCGTCCGGGCGGTCTTTTGCAGGGAAGCACCTTCCTTAAGGATATTGCTCTCGGCACGGGCGCGGGACTTCGAGTGGATATCGGAATGCTGGTGATTCGAGGCGACTTGGGATATGGTCTGCACGCTCCTTATTATAATGGCACAAACCATTATTTCAACATAGCATTCAAGAAGGCTTTCGCTTTCCATCTCGCCATCGGATATCCTTTCTAAAAGTTATTAAAAGAATTTTATCGATTAATTATTAGCAACAACCCATATGAAAAAAATATTGTTAATGCTCCCGATCCTCATGATTTGCGGTTGCTCCAAAAAGAATAATTCTGCTTCGGATAATGCTTCCGATTCGCAGCCATATACTGCTGCCATGGTGCCTGTTTCTCAAATTGAATCGCGCCCTTTGGCCGCTGTATTGAAAGCCACGGCTTTTAAGATGACCGGAGATTATTCCAAGAATGTGGCTATAACTCTTAATCCTGACGGCTCTCTCGCTTATTATCCTGCTCCATCGGATATCTCCAAGAATTCGGCTCCCGTAGATTTGGGCAATGGATGGTGGCTTAATCGCCAGGGATTGAGTCCCAACTCAGTTTTCACACGCTTCACATTCGAGGAATATGCCAAACTTCCCTCTGTTCCTTCTCCTGATGAGTTGAAAACGTCCATCATTCCAGGCGCTCGCGTTTCGGACTGGAAACAGCTCTCCTACCCCGCATCTTCTGCTATGGATAACCTTCCGCAGATTAAGGAGGAACTCAAAGATTAAGGAGAAACTCAAAGATTAAGCAAAGAGCCTTGGATTTTGAATCCAAGGCTCTTTGCTTTTTATAATGTAGTCTGACACCTGCCTCAGGGCGGCTTCGCGCCTGCCGGAGTAAGATTGTCTTTTCATCTATTAAAACAATCCTGTTGCCGGATGGTTCATTCGCGACAGGTGCTAAAATATGTCAAATTATCTGTTGGCACGTTTACGCTCATTCTCGTCAAGGATTATCTTGCGAAGACGGATATGGTTGGGAGTAACCTCCACGTACTCATCCTCCTTGATATATTCCAATGCCTCTTCCAAAGAGAAGATCACCGGCGGAACGATTCTTGCCTTATCGTCGGCTCCGGAAGCTCGCATATTGGTGAGTTTCTTAGATTTCGTGACATTCACCACTATATCATTATCCTTCGCATTCTCTCCTACCACCTGACCGGCATAAACCTCCTCCTGCGGGAAGATGAAGAAGCGACCGCGATCCTGGAGTTTGTCGATAGCATAAGCATATGCTGTGCCTGCTTCCATCGCAATGAGCGAGCCATTGGTGCGTCGTTCTATATCCCCTTTCCAAGGCTGATACTCGAGGAAACGATGAGCCATGATCGCCTCTCCTGCTGTAGCTGTAAGGATATTGTTTCGCAGACCGATGATGCCTCGTGAAGGGATATGGAATTCGATATCTATACGGTCGTTGCGAGTCTCCATAGATACAATCTCACCCTTACGGCGAGTCACCAAATCCACCACTTTCGAAGAATACTCCTCCGGCACATTAATTGAAAGCGCCTCTATAGGCTCGCATTTCACGCCGTCGATCTCCTTGATGATAACCTGAGGCTGACCCACCTGCAATTCATATCCCTCTCGACGCATTGTCTCGATGAGGATTGAAAGATGAAGCACACCACGGCCATATACAATCCATTTATCCTCCATCTCACCTTTCTTCACACGGAGTGCAAGGTTGCGGTCGAGCTCCTTCTCCAGACGGTCGTTGATATGACGTGAAGTCACAAATTTACCATCCTTGCCGAAGAAAGGAGAATCATTGATTGTAAATGTCATTGACATTGTGGGTTCGTCAATGGCGATGCGGGGAAGCGGCTCGGGATTATCGAAGAGCGTTATTGTGTCGCCGATCTCGAAATTATCAAGACCCACTACAGCACAGATATCCCCACTCGATACCTCCGAAACCTTCTTACGACCCATCCCTTCAAACACATGAAGCTCTTTGATGCGCTGTTTGGTCACTGTGCCATCTTTCTTGCTCAGTCCGACCTCCATACCCTCACGGAGTGTGCCGCGATGAACACGCCCGACTGCGATTCGGCCTACATAGCTGCTGTAGTCAAGGCTGGTGATAAGAAGCTGCGGATCGCCCTCAAGCTGTTCGGGAGCCGGGATATATTTGATGATAGCATCGAGAACGGCTGTGATATCCTCTTTGGGCTGACGCCAGTCTTCCGACATCCAGTTCTGCTTTGCAGATCCATAAATCGTGGGGAAATCGAGCTGTTCCTCCGTTGCCTCAAGATTGAACATCAGATCAAACACCATCTCATTCACCTCGTCGGGGCGGCAGTTAGGCTTATCCACCTTGTTGACTACCACCACGGGCTTCAATCCCATCTGGATAGCTTTCTGCAACACAAATCGTGTCTGAGGCATCGGACCCTCAAAGGCATCCACGAGCAGAAGACATCCATCCGCCATATTAAGCACACGCTCCACCTCTCCTCCGAAGTCGGCGTGTCCCGGAGTGTCAATGATATTGATCTTTGTCCCTTTATAATTTATCGAAACATTCTTGGAGAGAATTGTTATCCCTCGCTCTCTTTCGAGATCGTTATTATCGAGGATTAATTCTCCGGTAGATTGGTTCTCTCGGAAGAGATGACCGGCAAGCAACATTTTATCCACGAGTGTGGTCTTGCCATGGTCAACGTGCGCGATGATCGCGATATTCCTGATGTCCTGCATTGATTTCTTTTATCTTTTTCTGGTGTTTACCAAATCATTTAGAAGTTGTTCAAACTTCTTCATTTGCAAAATTACTAAAAAGTTATGAATTATATACAAATTATTATGTTATAAAACACATTTTGCCCTATTTTATCTTAATTTTCCTTCTTTAGAGGCTCGCTATATAGGCTCGGCAAGATGATAGAGGCGCGCTATATAGGCTCGGCAAGATGATCTCTTGGAGGAGAAGCAGCTTTTTTTGCCTCCCCCTCTTTCTTTGCTTTCTTATTGCGCTTCCCTTCTTTCTTCTTATCCTCTCCCATTCTCTCCTTGTGCCCGGAGGCGTTTGTTTCAGTGTGAGGCGCCTTTGGTGCCTCAAAATTCTCCTCAGAAAGCCCCTCCGATCCTCCCTCCTCTTCTGAAGCAAGGATTATGCTTTTTATAATCTCAGGGGAAGCATGTTCCTTCTTCTCCATCCTTTTTGCGAAGAAAGCACCTCCACACACGACAAGAGCCACGACCGCAAGCGCCGCAGCTCCTATCCTTTCATCTTTACTTAATTTCTTCATATCATTATCAGAGAGGGAGAGAAAGTAGAGAACAATCAATACATCGGAGTGAAACCTTCCGATTTCTTGAAAGCCTTTGTGGCATCTCCCACAAGCATTGTGGATTCCTTTGCCGATGTGTCAAGCTTCAAGATCGGTGCGCCCGGTTTCAGATTGACATTGTTGAGATCCACATAATAATATCCCGGATTTGTCACAATATCGAAATAATATCTTTTATCGCGGGTATCTGCATAGCTTCTCCATTGCGTGCTGCTCAAATTCGGAGATCCTTCAATCTCATATGTGTAAGGCACGGATGAATTAAGCAATACACTTCGGGCTATCGATACGCCGAGGTCGGTATCTCCTACGGGCTTGACATGGGTTGCAAAGTAGTTTGCCCTCACGCAACGATCCGGACTGCTCACGGTGCCGGGAAGCATATTCTTGCCTCCGATCTTCTCCCAATAATCGATGATAGCCTTCATATCGGGCCATTGGGGATCATTGGTCATTGCGCGATAGTCGCCCATATCATAGACGCGGATCTTGCCATGGTCAAACTCAAATATCACGCTCTTTCCAGAAGCGTCGGTAACGCCCCAGTGGAGCTGAGAAACGGTTCCTTCATCGAATGTGGCTCCTCCGATATTAAAATCCTGCTTTTCGAGCACAGCCACTACCTCATCCGTTGTGGCATTCATATCAAGAAGCCATCCCACGAACATCGCCATCGACATTGGAGGACGCTTGGCTGTCTCTTCATTTCCATAAACTGTTCCCTTGCAGAAAAGACCGTTGATCACCAATCCTTTCTCGTTCATCCCCTCTGTGATGCCGCCATCATAACCCACGGCATAGACCGCGCCATATTTTGATGTCCAGCTGATTGCATTCGGCTGGTCGCTGCTCACCTTGGTGATTCCGCGAGGATAGACATAGAGGTTTGTAGGGATAGGGGTCTTCCAATCGAGCGAACGAGCCACAACATAAAGGCTGTCGGTCCCTTTATAGAGTATGCGGGAGCAAGCTTCCGCTTTGGGTGAAATTCCTGTAATCGCGAGCATCGCTACGGCTGCTCCTCCGATAAGTTTAGTGAATGTGTTCATAGTGTATCTGTTTTAGATAATTTCATTTTCCTTTTTAACTATAACAAACACACCTTTGCTATGTTCATAGCTATCAGTCGGCATTCACTCCCTTTGCGTCCTTTTCCTCAATTTTCCCGGGTCCGGGGATTGTATAAATGGCGGAGAGGGAGAAAGAGATCGGAGATGTGGCGCCATAGCCCGGTATAAACCAGGGCGTAGAGAGGGAATTTGACGAGGTCTTGAATTTAAAATGATACCTTATGTTCCATCCCAAAGAGAAACGCTTGGCTATCTTTACTTTCAATCCTGCCAGCGCCTCGCCGTAGAAAGCATGGGCTTTCTCCCCTTTCAAAGAAAAGTTCTGGCTTTCTCCCCAATAGTCGCTGGAAATTCTTATGTCGTTCACATCATAACTGAAATTCGAATATCCCGCTCTTAATCCTAAGAAAAACTGATAGTCCGGTGTGCTCTTATAAAGGAAATTATAGTTGATACCCAATTTTGTATAGAAGGAGGGTTTGGTCTTATAAGAGAAGTTGGAATTCTCCGGTTTGGAATCCGCAAACCCGACTCCGGCCTCCAATACTGGAAAAAACCAATTATGAAGCGACACATCGGCCCATACGTCAAAACTTCCGTAGCTCTGCCCTGCCGCCATCAGGATTGCATCAGCAAAATTCACGCCGATGCTTACTCCATTGTAGAGAGGATAGACAGGCTTCGACTTCGGTTTGGTCACAGTGTCGAGCGTGGCAAGAAACATCACCGGCTCCGGCAACGGATCGCCATGCTTGTCATAATAATGCATCACCACCGTCGGCTTGTTGTCGTCAACATCCACAGGCGTGATCGTGCGGTTCGGGCGTACGGGCGCCGCAACGCTATCCCTCGATATTGAATCAAGAGTAATAGTATCCGTTGCCACACTATCCTTTTCCTCTCCGTCAGGCACCACTTCCTGCGCCTTTGATTGCGGAGCGACCACGACAACCGATACCATCAGCATGGCAATCACCGTCAAAAAGAGATACACGCTTTTATTCATCATCTTCCGAATAATCCGGATCCTCTCCGGTGTTGAAATAAATATGGATATTCTCCACATCGGCATTAGTGATTCTTCCGCCCGGAACAGCCACTGAATCTATCAGCAGCCCTGTGGTCTTTATATCCTTGATTGTATAGACATAGCTCGCACCACACGCGGCCGAAACAAACCGTGCCTCGCGAGAATAGATGAAGGTCAACGTGTCGGCTATATTATACGGCTCATAGAGTTTGTTGATCAGTTTGAACACATATCGCGTGGTATCAGAGTCTATACGGAAAGGGAGATAGAGATTGGCAATGGAGCGGTTTCCTTCGGAAAGAATGGAATCGCCGGGCGCTCCAATCCCATAGACCCGTATGGAATCAACGCTTATCTGCTCCATTTTCCCTTCCATAATCCCATAGAAACCGGCATACGGCAGGGCATTACGGTTGTCATAACACTCCTCTGTAGAGCATCCACCCTGCATCAACGCCGCCATACCTCCCAACAGGAGAAAGGAAAAGAGAGCTAACCTATTTATTTTCGCTTTCTGCATATCAGAATTCCTCAGCTATCAAATAGTTGTTGCGCTCGGCAGAGTTGCGCGTGATGAGCTCGCCGATCAGACCGGTGCAGAAGAATTGCACTCCCAACACCATGAAGGCCAATGAAAGATAGAAATACACTGATTTCGTAACCCAGAAATTGTAGGTGTCGCTACACATAGCAATAACTTTGAGCAACAACACCACAAAGACCGCGATGAAACCGATCAAGAACATCAACGATCCCAACAGACCGAAAAGATGCATCGGCTTGATACCGAATTTCGACTGAAACCAGAGTGTGCCCAAATCGAGATAACCGTTCACAAAACGGTCGAGGCCGAATTTGGTAGTGCCATATTTTCGCGCTTGATGATGCACCACCTTCTCCCCGATCTTCTTATATCCGGCATTCTTTGCCAGATAAGGGATGTAGCGATGCATATCCCCATACACCTCGATATGTTTTATCACATCGCGGCGATATGCCTTCAATCCGCAGTTGAAATCGTGAAGATTCTTGATTCCGCTCACCTTGCGTGCCGTGGCATTGAAAAGTTTTGTGGGGATTGTTTTCGAGAGAGGGTCATACCTTTTCTTCTTCCAACCCGATACGAGGTCGTAATCTTCCTCCGTAATCATCCGGTAAAGTTCCGGAATCTCGTCGGGGCTATCCTGGAGATCGGCATCCATAGTGATCACCACATCCCCTTTTGCGCGCTCAAAGCCTGTGTTGAGGGCCGGCGACTTCCCATAATTGCGTGAAAAGCTCACTGCATGAATGGCAGGGTTAGCAGAGGCCAGACGCTTGATCACCTCCAACGAACGATCCGTCGAACCGTCATTGATAAAAAGAATTTCATACGAGAAACCATTCTCCTTCATCACTCGCTCAATCCACGCCGCCAATTCGGGAAGTGATTCCTCCTCATTATATAGAGGCACAACTACTGATATATCCATACTCAATATAGTTTAGAGTCTATCCGATAAAATACATTTGAAAAAAGAATGAATCAATCTCCTGAAATAATTTTGATACTCATGAAAATTTTCTCAAAAAAATGAATCATCCAATAAAATTCACTTTAACGTCTAAAAACCCGACAATTAACCGAGCCGAAGGAGCTATAAAACCCTTATCAGACGTTAACGATTACAAAATTACAAAAAATTTTTTTCATAAAATATTTGCAAGAATGAAAAAATCGTTGTAACTTTGCATCGCAATTCGGGAGAGACACTAACTCAGATGAATGAAAATTCAGAGAGTTTAAGAAGAATCGCTCGGTTGCCAATTAGGATGATTCGCTAGCTCAGCTGGTAGAGCACAACACTTTTAATGTTGGGGTCGTGGGTTCGAGCCCCACGCGGATCACTCTCAAAAAACTCCAAATCGTTTATAATAAACGATTTGGAGTTTTTCTTTTATAGTTTTTATCCCCCTTTTGTCCTCCTATGAAAAAATTAAAGAGTTTGACCTTTTCACATAGACCAAACTCGGAATCAAATTTAAAAGGGCAAATGCCTTTGTTGGCAAAGTTAATAATTTAGTTAATCGCCCTCAAATCTGTCAACACTTTTCAGGGATGGTCAATTGCACGCTATTTTTCTACCTATTTTAGTCAACACACGTCCTTTTATTGGATAAAAAATATACTATTTTACCCAGTACAGTGAATTTATTGGATAAAATTGATTATCTTCGCAGTCTAATACGACTGCCAAATGAAAATATAATATTTCAATTATGAAGCATAAATTTATATCCTTTTTGATTCTATCCTACTGCTCTTTTCTTAGTGTGGCCCAATCGGTCTCTTCAACTGAGGAGCGTCTTGGGAAACTTGAAGCTCAGATGGATCAACAAGTCTCCACAATAACAAATTTACAGTCTCAGGTTAATGCAGTAATTAAACAGAATTTGGCTTTAAAGGAAGCTCTTTTCCTTCAGCCAACTATCTCTGAATTCAAGACTGACGAATTGATTTATAAACTTCACGAGGCAGTTGGAGATTCTACTTCCGGCACCGTAAAAGTTTATATGACCGTTACAAACACTTCCCCGGAAGATATTGACAACTATCAATGGGAAAGCCTGAAGTTCATGGATGAGAATGGTGTTCAAAATAAGTCTTTCAGTGATTACGAAGTGAGTGTTGGCGTGAATAATGATGGTTTTCATCTTAATTCATTGTACGCGGGCGCTCCAACCCAGCTCATTCTCACTTTAATGAATATAGACAAAAACGCCCAGTATTTAAAAATACTTGAAGGTAAAGTTTTTAAAGATTCCAGAATTGTAAATGGAACTTTCACGGATTTTGAACGAAGTTTTATTATGCGAAATATTCCGATAAAATGGAAATGACGAAACTTTGAAACAAATACAACGATAAAGTTGTATTATTGGTAAAGATTTATTATCTTTGCACTATGATTACAAAAGAGCAAGTCGAGAAATTCTTAGAGGATTTCAGTCTGAAGGTCAAGATCTTCGGAATACGGTTTCGTGATGACCGTCAGAAAAATCAGAACAGCCTCATTGAGTTGGGCATTACCCCTAATCAACGAATGGAGGTAATAATGAACCTAAGCTGCTATGATTATTCAGAAGGTCCGATTGTAGACGCTCTTAATAATCAAGGTGAAATGTGGGTCTTTGGCAAGGACGTAAGAGGAAACGAAGTCTATATCAAGATTACTCTTGGAAAGCCTAACTCTCATACGATATGTATCTCGTTTCATAAATCAGAACATCCAATGTCTTACCCATTAAAGAATAAAGGCGATGGAAAACAATAAGTTGTTACCAGGAGAAAAATACTTTCAGGAAGTGAGAACCACCACTTTCCGAAAGGAGGAATATTCCTACATCCACACAGGAATTATTGATGAAGACGGTGAGATGTGGACTACTACTGAAATGGATGAGGCGAATATCTTTCAAGTATATAATCAATATCGTGTCAGACATGGCATTCCTTTCCCGGATGAGATTTCCGGATTAAGGGAACACTATGGTTTGTCCGCTGCAAAGATGTCGCAAATTCTTGGTTTCGGCATAAACCAATATCGTATGTATGAAGATGGTGAGGTGCCGAGTGTCTCAAATGCCCGTACAATCATCGCAGCTCGTGAGAAGGATGTATTCATATCATTTGTTGAGGCTTCAAAATCCGACATGAGCGAACAGGAGTATCTACGGATAAAAAAGAAAGTAGAAGCAGTTGACGGTGATTACAAACCTATCGTGCAGCCGTCTGAATATACAGGTTTTCGCTCTCTGTCCACCGATAAAGTTGCGAATGTGGTACGATTGATTATCTCAACTATCGGTTCGACCTTTGTAACCAAAATGAATAAGCTGCTGTTCTATGCTGATTTCATTCATTATAAGAAACATGGATATGGCATAACCGGCATTACATACAAAGCATTGCCATTTGGTCCGGTTCCTGAGCAATGGGGAACATTATACACTTCCTTGCCCGGAATAGATATGGAAGAATTTGTCTATCCAAGCGGTCAGAGTGGCATCAAGTTGGAAGCAATAGAGAATACTAACAATATCCTCAACGAGTCCGAACTACGCACTATTGAGAAAGTATGTGCATTATTTTCAAATATGAGCGCAGGCGAAATATCCCAGACAAGCCATCTTGAAAAGGGTTGGATAGAGAATAATGATAATCGCTCCGCTATTTCATATCAGGATGCCTTTGCTCTGAATTATGATTAGAACTCCTCCAAATTCATGGTTTAAAAGGGAATGATAGTTTCTAAACTCAGTTTTTTTGTAAAAATCGCGGTTATAATCGCAAAATTTTGTACCTATCGATCTTCTTAATCGTGATTTTTGTATGGCAGTTGAATTTTATGCTCGGAAATGACCGAATAAACTCGTGCGACCCCAGGTATGGAGACCAAGTATTTTTACACTCTGATGTATTGGATATTGGAAGAAATTTATTAGCTTTACAGTGTCGGAATTGCATTCCGGTGAAGAACATTGAAGTATGAGCGTGAGACATGCGTGAGTCCGCCAAAGCGGCTTGATGTAATACACTGAAACTCACAATACAGCGTCGGGGCCACAGGACTCCTTCACGGATCACTCTTCAAAATCCTAAATCGCTTATTTTAAATGATTTAGTTTTTTTCTTTTCTGTTTTTTCTCCTCCTATGAAAAAAATAAAGAGTTGGATCTATTGGCATAGACCAAACTCGGAATAAAATTAAAAAGGGCAAACGCCTTTGTTGACAAAGTTAATAATTTTTTATTGCTGTCTGATAAAAATCAGAAATAGGAAAATATCATGGTTCGAACGCTGATTTTACGGCTTTTTAGTTCTTACCGTATTTGCGTTCAAAAATATTGAAATGTTCCTCACCCCATTTGAGCATCCGGTCGATGATCGGTATGAGCGACATTCCAAGTTCAGAGATTCTATATTCGGATCGCGGTGGGAGTTCCGGATAGATAGTCTTTTCTACGAGTGCATCTTCCACCATTTCCTTCAGTTGCATATCAAGAACCCGTGGGGCAGCTTCAGGCAGACATTTATGTATCTCGCTCGGTCGCCGGGGCTGCCCATCCCTAAGTTCATCAAGGATACACGATTTCCATTTTGATTCTATAAGGCTCATCGTAAGCCTAAGCGGACAGTCAAGATCCACAGGAATTTTCTTTTTGTATGCCATAGTCTCAGTCTTTTTTTCAGACTACAAAGTTAGTCAATAACTCCCTAATTTCCATATACCGAATAATTTTTCGGTATATGAATAATTTTTCGGTACTTGATTTATAGATATTACTATTGTAATTTTGCAGTCAGAAAGTCAATAAAATAAACAAATATGAGAGATCAGATCAAAGAATACGAAGCAGTGGCAAAAGCTGCCGAAAAGTTTGTAAAGAGCGTTGCCGAGGGTAACAGCGAATATGCAAAGACCCTGTTTACCGACGACGCAGTGCTGTTCGGTGTATTAAACGGAACTGTAGAGCGTGGTTCCATTGAACAGTTTTATCACAACGTGGATACGGTCGGTGCGGGAGCTGAATTCAAGGCACGTATCGATGTGCTGGCAGTAGAAGAGACAGTAGCCGTCGTGCGTGTGCTCGAAGAAGGCTGGGGCGGCAGTATCGACTTCACAGACTTCCTCCTGCTGCTTAAACTCGATGGCGAATGGAAATGCGTGGCTAAGGCTTATAACCAAAACTCCAATACTATCAAGAATTGAAGACTACAGTAATCACAGGAAATCTGCGCAAAAAACGGTAATACATTTGCTATGAGTGAACTACGGTTCGCGGTCACCCTTTGACGGAATTGCCGACGAAATCACGAGCCGCCACGCCTCTCGGAGTTTACGACTGACATACCCTATACTCAGTTTTTTGTAAAAATCGCGGTTATAATCGTAAAAATTTGTACCTATCGATCTTCTTAATCGTGATTTTTTGTATGTCTGTTGAATTGTATAATCGGAAATAACCGAATAAACTCCTACGACCCCAGTTATTGAGGCTAAGTATTGACGTATTGGGTATTGGAGATATTTTATTAACTTTGCAATGTCAGAATTAGATTCTAGTGAAGAACATTGAAGTATGAGCGTGAGACATGCGTGAGTCGGCTAAATCGGCTCGACGTAACTCACTGAAACTCACGATACAACGTCGGGGTCTCAGGGCTCCAGGCGGATTACTCCACAAGCCTATGGAATTCCATAGGCTTTATTCTTTCCTGACCGATTCTTTAATCACAGTTATAACCAACGGATAAATTGCCATTATGACTAATTGCATAAAAAGAAAAGACTATATCGGGCTCCGTTCGCTACGAGGTATCGGTGCAATTCTTATATTTTATCATCACTTCGGATTTGACAGTGCTGTCACAAATTCGTTCGGTGACCTCGGAGTATCCCTGTTCTTCATGCTCAGCGGACTTGTGCTTTCCATGACCTACAGCGGAGACAAATTGGAATGCGGTTCGCGGGTAATCGGGAAGTTTATGAAGAAGAGAATATTTAAGATCTATCCCGTCTATCTCCTATCTCTTTTAGTTGCCGTTTTAGTCATGGGATGCAATTATAAAGCATTGCCATTTGATTTATTGCTCCTGCAAAGTTGGATTCCGGTTGCAAGTTTCTATTTCTCCGGTAATTCAGTAAGCTGGTTTGTAAGTTCCCTCTTTTTTCTCTATCTGATGTTTATTCCGCTTCAGAGAAGATTGACCACTGATCATAACACGTTTATAAAAGTCTTTGGATTTGGAGCGGTTCTTTATTTTTTCATCGTGTACTTCATTCCGGAACCTCTTGTCAACGGCATAATATACATAAATCCGATCATGGAACTTCCCGCTTTTGTAATAGGAATGTTGGTTTGGCATTTCTTTGGAAGAAGCAATCGGTTTCAAGCAAACTCAGACAAAAATATCCTATGTCTGCAGGTAGTATCCATCATCTTATCGGTAACGTTCATCTATCTTTACAGATATGTTAATCTCCGCTTGACCGTTGCCTCATTCTGGTGGATTCCTAATGCATTTCTGCTCACTGTATTGCTTCTATCTGAAGGGAGAGCCACTCCGATCAACCACGTGTTATCCCTCAGGATTTTCCGGTTGATCGGAGACATTAGTTTTACGTTCTATCTCTTCCATACTATAGTCATAGCAATATACAACCGGGCTATAATGCATATATCCATTGACTTACCACTTTTTCCATCATCTTTGATTTGTCTGGCCATTACCCTCGCAATCGCCTACGCACTTCATTACTATGTTGAGCTTCCAATAGCCCGCAAACTCAAGAAGTTTATATAAGGCTCCATTATTTAGTGCCTGTCATTATTCCCGAATCTCTGTCAATGTCATTGGGATGAATATCTATTTCACGACTCTTCCTTCCAAAATCAAGCATAAGATTGAATTTAACCGCAAAATAGATACTGCTACCCCTATTATGTGCCTTTGAAGTATATGGTGCCAAGGCTGAAAGATTACGAGATTCCATCCAATAGTTGATAAACGCATTAAATACACCTGCATGTATAGACCATTTGTCTCGTTTGTAGCCCACCATTATCTCGTTCATATCTTTTTCTTCAATTATTTCTTCTCCATACATATAGTTTGCCGGACCAGACATAATGTTTCCATAGGCAAGCCAGTTGCCGTATGAAAAATCAACACCTATGCCTACACGAAATATATTGTGGCAATGAGAATAATCTATGCCATGACTGATGTATCTTGTCAACATAGGACTGGCAGTGATAGAAAGATGCTCTTTCCAAGGTTGCACCGATATGTTTCCCCCGAACATCAACCGCTGAAAAGAACGTTGATTGAAATATGTCCTTACAAACTGACCCTCTTCGAATTTCTTTATTGGGTCGTATAACCTTCTCATCCGTTTTGTTGATAGTGGATGATGCTTTAACCACCACTTCATAAAGGAAGTGAGTAGAAATATAATCCTCTATTGAATCCGGAATGGAGGTTTCGTATGAGCACACTAATGGTGTCGTGATGCATAAGAATGCCCACGTAAGTATATTTTTAAGCATATTGTATAAGGGAATTTAGACTTGAGATATCAGCGCATCATATAGATCGTGGAATCGTGAGCGCAGATATTTCACTGCATAATGTTTTCGTGAAAGCAATGTGGCTGCCGGAATGCCGGTGGCTGATGAAATCTCTTTTATTGCCATCCCGTCAAAAACAGTGAGGCAAAATACCTCACATTGTTCGGGAGGCAATTCAGATAGGGCGAGGTCAAGTTCCTGCCATACGAGCTTCCTAAACAAAACTGTATCCGGAGCATCCTGTGGACCACAGAATAATGTTTGGGCAATATCCTCACATACCGTATCTTCTGCATCCAATGAAATCTCTTTCTTTTTTCGCCAGAAATTTAATATTGAGTTGCGGGCAACCTTATAGAGCCATGAGGAAACACGTTCTAATTCAGACAGACCCTCTTCTGATCTGCGTGCAAGTTGGTAGAAGACATCCTGAAGAATGTCCTCCGCATCCTCACGACTGCTTACCTGAGATTGAATATATCCAAGCAGACGTGGCGAGTAGTCCGTAAATACAGACTCAATATTATTCTTTAGAGGCTTCTTCTCCATTGCCGGGGCGATTACGGAAACCAAACATCTCCCTACGACGCTGTATGAACTCACGACGCTCTTCGTCACTCATATTGTGCCAGTGATTTCGCCAGTCTTCGCCTCTATGACGGAGGGCATGAATACTTCCAAACCCAAGAAATAAGGGGATAATAAATCCACAGGTGAGAAGTTGTCCAAGAAGAAACAGACCGACCCCCTCAAAGAATGTGATGGCGGCAAAACCACATATTGTAGTCACAATACCATTCCATAATGCCATTATACCAAGTCCGGCCAATACCGGCACAGCAATCAGTACAATCAGCATTGCAAATATTTTAAAAGTTCTTTTCATCTTTATAAGTTTTACGTTTTACATTTTTAAGAGCTCTCTGTTTCTTAAGACACATGACTCTAAAAAATATTTTAACGCCACCTATAATTTTTTTAATTTCATGCTCTATACTTATTCAATGTTATATAAAACTTTTGGCTTTTCAATGGTTATAGTTTTGATTATTAAGGTCTTGAAAAGAATATCAATATCTATAAAAACAAACATAAAAAATTATGTGATAGAAAAGAGACGATAACCCATAGAAATTTAGTAACTTTGCAGTCTAATATTTAGGAAAATATGATATTCATATGGCTTGATGAAAGTGATCGACACGGAGAATTTTATTCAAATTTCTACGGAGGTATATTAGTATCCTCCAAGCATCATCGTGAAGTTATGGAGCGTATGCGCTCTATTGTAAACGAAGTAGGAATAAATGATGAAATAAAGTGGCAAAAGGTCAATGAATATCATTATGAGAAATACCTGCGTGTGGTTGATGAGCTTTTCGATCTTGCTAAGGAAGGCAAGTTAAAAATTCGGATATTTTTCAGACATAATCAGTTTACTGCCTCACGGCTTACGCCAGAAGAAAAGAAAGCTGAGTATCAGATGCTCTATTATCAGTTTATAAAATTTGCATTTGGATTGCCTTACGCTGATGAAGAACTTGATTCAATGACTTTGTTTATTGATGAAATTCCCTTGCGCCAAAGTGAGCGTGACGAGTTTCTATCTCATATTCGAGGTATGGCAAATGATCCTGTTCTAAAAAGAAAAGGTCTTACAATTGCAGATGATGGAATAGTGGAAGTAAATTCAAAGCAGCATCTTCCTCTTCAGTTCATGGATGTTATACTTGGTGCAATTTGTTTCAAATTGAATGAAAAGGATAAGCTGAAAGCGGAAGGTGAAAATAAGATTGGTAAAAGAACTTTGGTAAAGTTGAAGCTATATAAGCATATCAACGCAAGAATCAGAGAGATATATCCTAACTTTAATATTGGTGTAACTACGCCAATCCGTGTGCAATCAGATAGCTGGACTCAGGTTTATCGCCACTGGAGTTTTATTCCAAAATACCATATCAGAGATTCATCACGAACCAAAAGGGCAAAAAAATAACCCGCGCAACCTACACTTGTGAGCTACGCACTTATCACGTAGCCGTTCAGTTACGAAGGGTATTTTCAGATGCAAATTTACTAATAATCTTGCATCTTACAAAATTATAACGAAGAAAAGTACATTAAAGTTTATAGCAAGCATAAACACGACCACTTGCTCTTCATCGTAAAATATTATTACATTTGCATCCAGAAAGTGTACTTGGAATGCCCAGTCGCGCCCAACTGCACTATTAAAATTCCTCCACCTTCCACTCTTGAGGATTATCACTTAGTTCAAACTCAATCACTGCTCCATTGGCTATTTCTTCGTGGCTTATCCACCACCGGTTAAGATCATTTCCATTGAGCTTTACCGAGGATATATAACGAGAAGTAGGTGTCTTCTTAGTGGCTTTCATCACAATCTTATTCCCATTCTCCATAGTGATGGAAGCATCTGAAAAAGCTGGAGGGAGGAGGTAATAAATATCCTGTCCTGCATTGGGAAAAAGGCCGAGAGAAGTAAATAAATACCAAGAACCCATAGCACCGCTATCCTCATTGTCGGGATACCCTCTTTCTATAGAAAAATCATTCTTACGAATTCTCTCAACATATTCCGCTGCCAGATCGGGACGGTCGCAATGGCTGAAAATGAAGGGCGTAAGAAAACCGGGTTCATTGGAAAGATTGACCAGATTGTTGTCAAACCCATATCTGAGACGCTTCACCATCTCTTCCTCACCTCCGCAAAGAGCAATGAGACGTTCGAAATCTGCAGGAGTGAAGAGAGTGTAAGTCCATGCATTACCCTCATAAAAATAATCTTGCCAAGACCCGAAAACCTCCGTAGCATCAATCAATATCCTCTCTCCATCGGCTGCCACAGGGGCCACAAACCCCTTGAAGCCACAGCTTTCCAAATCCGGATTAAACATCTTTTCCCATTCTGATGAACGTTTGCCCATCTTATCAGCGATCAAGGAATCACCCATCAGCTTTGCCACACGCGACAGACAATTATCATTATAAGCATATTCCATGGTGTAGGAACAAGACATCAAACGATTTTTACCAGGTTCGTAACCAAGGAAAATATAGTCGGGAGATCTTGATTCGAAAGCATTATGCAACATCACATTATAAGCTTTCTCCCTATCGAAACCCTTCACATTCTTGATAATGGCATCGGCTATGATATTATCAACATCATCTCCACCCTGCTTACTGTCCCATTCCATTGAAGCAGTGAAGGTTGGTGTCACTTTCCCGTCATGCTCCAGACGGTCGATAAATGAATTGATAGTCTTCGATACAAAACTCTCTTCTATGAGGGTCAACAAAGTATATACCGTGCGCCATGTATCCCAAACGCAGTAATGATCATCTATATGAGGTTGGTCGCTCTCCCAGTGAGGGTTGTCTCCGGTGCGATCACGCGGCATAACTAAAGAATGATATAATGCCGTGTAAAATAGTTTCTTATCGTTTTCACTTGCATTATTATCAATTTGAATTTTCGATAAGGTCGAGTTCCATTCATTTTTCGCATTTTGAGCCACGATATCCACATTCTTACCATCAAGTTCAGCGTGTCGGTAGCCACGGGCGCAATCCACGCTTTTCAAAGAGACTCCTACATTCACGTTCAATTCCGATCGATCCGTATCAATCCTGGCATATAGTTCATCAGATCCTTTGTCTTTTATACATACCTTGGCGCCCGGATCATCAAGTGTCATTGAGAAATAGACACGATATGGCAATTCGCTCCCAAATCCGCCGGCATATTCTCCCCATCCTGAAAGTTCGGATGTTTCAGGATTCCATTCCAACTCTCCACCAAGAAAACGACCTTTCACTATGGGCACGATATGTTGAGGGATGCTGTGACGCATATCCAGGAGAAGGGTTCGGTCTTTCTTTTCAGGGTAAATGAACCGATATGCCACAGCATGAGAAGTCGGTGCTAATTCGGCTGTAATGCCATATCGGTCAAGATCAACCTTATAATAGAATGGAGTGGCAATCTCTCCTGATTTCTTTGAATCATGACCATCCTCTTTAGCGGAAAAACCTATTTGCGGAGAGAGAAACACCTGACCATACCGCGACCAACCTATCCCTGACACATGCAATTGGCCAAAGCCACGAATCAAATCATTCTCATCATAGCCGTTTTGTCCGCCATTGGGAGTTTGCGGCGAAGGATTCACTGACCCATGGGGCAGTTGCGGTCCGATTACGCAATTGCTGATCCCTCTCACCCCCATATACATATCCACGTAATCGGAGAGAGATTCTGAATTAGCTTTAACAATGGTCGAGATAAATAAGAGAAGAGAAAGTATTATGAGTTGTCTTTTCATTGGCGGTTAATTGTTCGGAAGATCTGCTAATGAGAGCAAATATAGCATTTTTTCAGCATAATACAAAAAATCTCTTGCATATCCCGATGATTCTAACGATATTTGCCATTGCATTGCGCATAAGCAACGTACGCAATCAGATTATATCTAATCAAAAATTTTTATGAAATCAAGATTCATTACATTGATATTGCTCGCAGCGGCGACTATATCAGCCATGGCTCAACAGGCATTGTTTTCAGGAGGCACTGTTACATCCCCTGAAATAAATCCGGACAATTCTGTGACATTCCGTCTTTTCTCCCCCAAGGCGATAACAGTGGAACTCGAAGGCGATTTTCTCCCCGATACTCTCCGCTCTGTGAAAATGGAAGAAGGGAAAGACGGTGTATGGAGTTTCACCACTCAGCCTCTCGATCCTGAACTTTACTCCTACAATTTTGTAGTGAACGGAATGCGCCAGCTCGACCCTTCCAACATATATCAGAACCGCGATGTGGCCACATGGACCAATATCTTCATTATCAAAGGCGATAAAGGAAGCCGTGGCGATTTATACAGCGTGAACGATGTGCCTCATGGAAATCTCTCCAAAGTGTGGTATGACAGCCCTACCCTGGGGCTTAACCGCCGAATGACTATCTACACTCCGCCGGGTTATGAGAAAGGTAAGAATTATCCCGTGCTCTACCTCCTCCACGGCTCTGGTGGAGATGAGAATGCCTGGTCCGAACTTGGTCGCGCAGCTCAGATTCTTGACAACCTTATCGCTGCAGGCAAGGCTGTGCCGATGATTGTAGTGATGACCAATGGAAATCCCAACTGTGCGGCGGCTCCCGGAGAATGGGATTTCGGTATGTATCAGCCTCGGTTTCAGGGAGGCGTGGAGCTGCCCAAAGCTAAGGCATCAATGGAAGAAAGCTTCCTTGATATAGTGAATTATGTGGAGAAAAATTACAAGGTGGCTAAAAATAAACAGCATCGCGCCATCTGCGGTCTTTCAATGGGAGGCTTGCATTCATTCCAAATCTCAAAACGCTTCCCTGATAAATTCGATTATATCGGTCTATTCTCCGCGGCTATACGCATTGGCGGCGACCAGAAAATCCCTCTTCCTGAGCGCATGAGAGCCGATAAGGAATTTAATAAGGAGATGGAAACACTCTTCAACGTCAACAAACCCAAGCTCTATTGGATAGCCATCGGCAACACCGATTTCTTATATGAAAACAATAAGGAATATCGCGACTATCTTGATTCCAAGGGTTTCCCCTACGAATATGTCGAGACCTCCGGCGGACATATCTGGCGCAACTGGCGCATCTATCTCACAGATTTCGCTCAAAAAATATTTAAATAAGCAAAATGAACCCCAATAAAGAAAGCTTTGTTTAGCTTCTATAAACTATTCTGCTAAACAATTCTTATCTATGTGGTTTGTTGAAACATTAAGACATACACCGGCGTTGGCCGTTTTCCTTACTATCGGACTCGGCTTCCTGCTCGGCAAAGTGAAATTCAAGGGGATCGCCCTCGGAACAGTCACCTCCGTACTCATCGTTGGAGTATTGGTCGGACAAATGAACATCGATGTGGGAGGTCCCTTGAAAACTGTTTCCTTTCTTCTCTTTCTCTTCTGCATCGGCTATAGTGTCGGTCCACAATTCTTCCGATCCCTACGTGGCGATGGATTGAAACAGGTGCTTTTCGCCGTAGTGGTCTGCGTATTGATTCTTGCTACATCGCTCGGTGTGGCTTATTGGTTCGGATTGAATCCGGGACAGGCCGCCGGCATGATGGCCGGAGCCTCAACCGCCTCTCCGGTGGTGGGCGCGGCTGAGGATACTGTCAGCACCCTCCCTGCATCAGCCTCGGCAATAAAGGATATGGTCAACGCAATCCCGGTATGCTATGCCATGACATATGTGTTCGGCACACTTGGTGCTGTCTGGCTTCTCGGCTATGTGGGTCCGGCTATGATGGGAGGCATCGATAAGGTGAAGGCCATGACCCACGAACTGGAAAAGAAGATGTCTCCCTCGGCCGGCAATGATCCTGCAAGCTTCAATGCAGCCCGTCCGGTGGCTTTCCGTGCTTTCGTAGCGGATGGCAAAGAGATGAATGAGGCGAAAAGCGTGGCTGAGATTGAGAAAAAATTCTTGAATGAGAACCGACGTATCACGGTGGAGCGTATCGAACGCTCCGGAAATTCCGAGAGAATAGACAATATCACCCCCGATACTGTTATAAATCCGAGTGATATTGTAGTGCTTGCAGGGCGTCGAGAGATGATAGTGGCAGATAATGACTGGTTCGGACATGAAGTGCCGGGAGTGGATATTCTGAACATCAAAATGCAGGATGTGAACGTCACTGTCTCCAAGCATTGCCGCCAGAAAACAATCCGCGAACTTTTCGACCAGCCGTGGATGGACAGCGTGGATATAAAGACCCTCAAAAGGAATGAGGTGCCGATGAATCCTATTGAGCAGACAGAACTCCGACCGGGTGATATCCTCGAACTTGTCGGACCGAAAAAGAATCTCAACCTTGCAGCCAAAGAGATCGGATATGCAGATCCGGCCACACTTGCCACTGATTTTGTATTTGTCGGACTTGGAGTGCTTCTTGGAGGACTTTTAGGAGCGTTGGCGATAAAGATTGGGAATGTTTCCGTTAGCCTTGGAGCAAGCGGAGGCGCATTGGTTTCAGGTCTTATATTGGGTTGGCTGCGTGAAAAACACCCTACTTATGGAGCGATTCCCAAGGCATCCTTGTGGGTGTTCAACAACTTGGGATTAAATATGTACATTGCAGTGATCGGAATCGCTTCAGGTCCATCATTTGTAAGTTCATTTTCTGAGGTTGGACCCAAGATCTTCGTGGCAGGAATCATAGTGACGCTTGTTCCTCTATTCCTGGCAATGCTGATTGGTCATAAGCTGTTTAAATTCCATCCGGCTGTAACCCTTGGATGCTGTGCAGGCGCACGCAAAACCACTGCCGGCCTTGGAGCCGTTCAGGAACGTTTAGGAAGTACTGTCCCCGCTCTCGGCTATACCATCACCTATGCCGTTTCCAACACCCTCCTAATCATATTCGGCATAGTCCTGGTGCTTCTCACAGCGTAATCTTCCCATTAATTTGAAATATTTTTTTCATTTTTTTTGCAGAATGCTTGGAGAATTAAAAATTTATAATTAATTTTGCATCGCAATTCGGCAGAGAAGTGAAATTAAACTTCAAAACTGAATAAGGCAATGCTTCAATAGCTCAGTTGGTTAGAGCACCTGACTGTTAATCAGGGGGTCGTTGGTTCAAGCCCATCTTGAAGCGCTAACATTTTCTTGGGATTATAAATCCTATATTTGCTTCAATAGCTCAGTTGGTTAGAGCACCTGACTGTTAATCAGGGGGTCGTTGGTTCAAGCCCATCTTGAAGCGCAAGCATTTTTTCTTCGGTTTAAAAAACTATATTTGCTTCAATAGCTCAGTTGGTTAGAGCACCTGACTGTTAATCAGGGGGTCGTTGGTTCAAGCCCATCTTGAAGCGCTTAAAAGCGGATTCGCATTGCGGATCCGCTTTTTTTGTTCTCCTACCGTAATGCTATAAATATTACCCAATTCTCCTTTGCAGCAGCCAAAGAAAAAGCCTCGCAGGAAAAACTGCGAGGCTTTGAATCTTCTATCGAAAAGAGGATTACTTTCTGATACCAAGCTCCTTCTTAGCGATGATCGCACGATAGCGATTGATATCCTTGCGGATAAGATAATCAAGGAGCGAACGACGCTGACCTACGAGAGCCTTAAGCGAACGAGCTGTAACGAAGTCTTTGTGGTTCTGCTTGAGGTGCTCAGTGAGGTGTTTGATACGGATAGAGAAAAGCGCGATCTGGCTTTCAGGGCTACCTGTATCGTTAGGACCCTCGCCGTAAGTTGCGAAAATGTTCTTCTTTTCTTCTGCTGAAAGATGCATAATTGAGAGATTTTAAATGATTAATAAATAAAACTTTTTCTCAAAAAGGGACTTGCCACTCTCTTTCGGCACCCCTTTTATCGAAAAGCGTTGCAAAATTAATAAAATATTCTGAATCCGGCAAGCATTCAAACCTGTAATCCTCAAAAAATGATGAAAATAAACGGAAATATTTTGCAGGCTCAGAAAAATTTAGTAATTTTGCAAAGATTTATCCGCCATGGCCAAAACAAGAGCCTCTTGAAAAGAAGCCGCCTAACGGACTCATTTGTAATATCAATAGCAAAAAATGTACGCAATTGTAGAAATCAAGGGCCAGCAGTTCAAAGCTGAAGAGGGAAAATACCTCTATGTCCACCACCTCGGCGATGAGGTGAAGGAAGGTGAAGCTATCACTTTCGACAAAGTTCTCCTCCTCGACGCAGACGGCGACGTTAAAGTCGGTGCACCCACTGTAGAAGGTGCTAAAGTTGAGTGTGAAGTGCTCCTCCCCCTCGTTAAGGGCGAGAAGGTTATCGTTTTCAAGAAGAAACGTCGCAAAGGCTATCGTCGCAAAAACGGTCACCGTCAGCAGTTCTCCAAAGTGTTAATCAAATCTATTGTTAAAGCTTAAAAATCCCACTCTAAGATATGGCACATAAAAAAGGTGTCGGTAGTTCGAAGAACGGCCGCGAATCAGAAAGCAAACGACTCGGTGTGAAAATCTTCGGTGGCTCCTACTGCAAGGCAGGAAACATCATCAAGCGTCAGCGTGGCACTGTTCACCATCCCGGTCTCAATGTCGGAATGGGTAAAGACCACACTCTCTTCGCTCTTATCGATGGCACTGTAGTATTCACTACCGGTAAGGAGGGTCGCAAGTTTATCAACGTTAAGCCTATCGAGGCTGCCGCAAACTAATTTGCTCCCCTAAGAAGGTAAAAACAATGCCTGCTGATTTTTTCAGCAGGCATATTTTTTATGCTTATATTATTTCCCAAATCTTATTTCCGGATTTACTTGGATAGCTTAGAACGGCTTTCTATACTTATCCCCATCTTCCAATTCCTCCAGGATAGAGAGATAGGAGGCATATCGGCTTTGCGATATCTCATGATTCTCAACTGCCGGAACCACCGCACAACCCGGTTCGCCCGTATGCTTGCAGTCGCCATATTTACATTCTGCCGACTTCCTGAATATCTCAGGAAAGAAATGAGACACCTCCGAAGGCTCGAAATCTATTGTGCCGAAACCGCGAACGCCGGGTATATCAATCAATGCTCCTCCTCCGGGCAATGAAAGCATCTCAGAAAAGGTGGTGGTGTGTGTTCCGGTATGATGAATATCGGAAATCTTCCCTGTCTTAAGATCCGCACCCGGAATAAGTTCATTGATAAGCGATGATTTTCCCACTCCGCTATTTCCGGCAAAAAGAGAGACTTTGCCCTTGAGATATTCGAGCAGAGACTCAATCCCCTCCCCTGTCGAGGCAGAAGTAAAGAAAACTTTATAACCGATCTGTTCGTAAAGAATACGCATCCCGTCGGCAAGTTCGCGGTCATACTCATCCCAGATATCACTCTTATTAATCACAATCACTGCCGGAACCGAATATGCCTCAGCTGTGGCAAGGAAACGGTCGATGAAAGTGGTGGGAGTGGAAGGTTCGCGAAGTGAAATCACCAACACTGCCAAATCAAGATTTGAAGCCAATATATGTGATTCCTTTGAAAGATTTGATGCGCGTCGGATGATATAATTCTTCCGAGGAAGAATCTCCGTGATATAATCAGCATCATCGGCAGCCTTCGACACCACAACCTTATCTCCCGTAGCCACAGGATTGGTGGTGCGTATCCCCTTTATGCGGAAATTGCCCTTAATCCGACAGGGCACCTCCTCTCCCGATTCAGTCTTTACGATATAGGAGCTGCCGGTGTTTCTGACCACCACTCCCTCTCTTTTCTCTTTATATGCTGTTTTAGTTTTTTTCATATCATCTGCAAAGTAAATACAAATATTTAACAAATCTATCTTTTCAGTTGTTTTAATTATGCAATAAGCGAAGTTTTGTTTTATAAATTAATTATTATGGACATTGAATCAATTGGAACATGGGCCGGAGATGTATATAAAGCCCTTGAAAGTTCCGACACCCGCATGCTTGGTCTCAAAGAGGTGAAGAAAGCTACGAAACTAAAGAAAGATGAAATCATGGCAGCCTTAGGCTGGCTTGCAAGAGAGGGAAAGATCTCCATCACCACTCTCGATAAAGATATCATCACAACCCTCGTATGATTAATCTATCCTGTAAAAGTTGATTAATCTCTCCTATGAAATTAAAGAGAGGATATACCTTAGAAAAATAAGGCATATCCTCTCTTTTTTATAAGTGAAGCGTTTAAGAGGCCATCCTATTTCAGGATAGCACTTCCTATACCTCCGCCCCCTTGCTGCTCATTATTATTGGAGACTTTCTTACCATAATTGAAAGTATAGCTGAGAGAAAGGGTGAGATTGCGCGAAGCATACCAACTCCATTCACGCGCTGTCTCTGAATAAAGCGGAGAATTAAAAGAGGTCTCCTCATACCCATTCCGAGAGAACCAGTTGCGAAACTCCAGACTCCCCTTGAAATTTCCAATAGCATAGTTCACCGATGCTGCATAGACACTCTTCATTTTCGTACGATACCCGTTGCTCCAAGCGCCAAGCCCACTACGCGGGGTATTATAATAAACCATTGCTGACCAGTTGTTTCTTGAATACTGAGCGGAGACATTTCCAAAAAGGGTGTTCATTGTCTGAGCGTCACATCCGGTGAGTACCATTCTGCTTGCGCTACCATAGGCCTTCAGGATAAGAGTATTATCCAGCAACCTAATTGTAGCTGAAAGCCTGGCACTATATAAATTGGCCGATCCGCTATTGACCGACTGCCTGATCAATCCGTCATACCCTGACATGGCAAAGAACCGATAAGCCTGCTTATGAGGGTTCCCCTCATATTCCACTGATGCCGAAAGGGAGAAACGGTTTGTCGGGACAAAATTATAAGCCGCCGACGTATGGCAAAAAAGAGTATTCCTAAGATCGGGATTTCCTTGAAGCCAAAGCAATTCGCTATCCCGCACAAGTGCGTCATTAGCGGTGGAAGCTTGCGGATGAGAATTGCCCCACCACCCCTCGATTCTTGCCGAATTACGGTCGTTGATCCTATACTCCAACGAGAGGCCGAGGCGCGGATTCCATTCGTTAAGAGTCGTGAGATCATTCACTCTCCCTATTGTCCATGAAGCTCCGGCGCGGGAATAGAGGCTAAGCCGATTCCAATTTTGAGTATATATAAGAAAGAACATACTTTCAGATGAAAGCAATCTCTGTCGGCTGTGGGCCGAGCCGAAATACTGTGTGTCATAGAAAGTATTATAAGTACTGATATTTAAACGGAAAAAATTGTTATGGGCTAACTGCTTCCCATATTCCACGGAAGCATTAGGAGAATACACTTTTTCCTTATTATCATTCTCTATAGGGTCTAATGCGCCAAGACAATAGAAGGATCCTCGTTTGGTGGCACCATATGTGAAATCCCAGGAAGCCATTATGCTGTTCCCCTTCGGCAACATAAACTGATAGTAACCCCTCATCATAGGATATAATGATTGATAAGACTCCCTATTCAAAGAGATGGATTCACCATTTGTCGGAATGGAAAAGGTTACGTCTGATCCGAAACCGGTCTCCGGAGTGGCAGAGCGACCGAACGAAACAGCATGTTGAATGAAGCTGTTTTCATTCCTACGGCTGGCCATAAGAGAGAAGTTTTGTGCATTTCTTTTTGAACGGAAGTCGCTCCCTCTTTCCGTCTTTTTGCTTATCTCATCATAATGTATTCCCTCAAACTCTACATTACGGAAAGTTGCCTCCCTCGTGGATGGATTTCTATCTGCGTGAATCCCTTCTCCCTCGGCATAGCCGTCAATAGTCCATTTCTTATACACAATGCGGGAAAACACTTTTCCATCCACACGGTCGGCCGCCAGAGTCTCCCCATCAGCTGTAAGTTTGGTGTAACCTCCCCATTCATAATGCTGCATAATGAAGTTCACAACATGGGAGGCCGTTCCGAAACGGGGATCATCCGGATAATTGAGCACCTCCACCCTTAATACATCCTCCGGACGCAATCCACTAACTTCCTCCTCTCTCGCAGGGACATAATCTATGAAGAGCGATACGCCGGAGCCGTTTAGCGTGGTCACATTCTTGGAAATAGGATCCACGTTGAGCGTCGGAATCTGCATATTGAGAAGAAGCCCTACTGCATCAAGGGATACACGTTTTGTCTTTTTAGCAGGAATATATTCCACCCCATTCCTTATCACACGCTGTGTGCGGGATTCAACAGTGAGCGCTTTCAAAGCAACCGCCTGCTCGGACATTATGATGGTCCCGACAGAGAAATGATTGAATTTCCTGAACATGGTTTTATATCCCACGCTCGACACTCTACCTATCACCCCTTTCTCTCGGCAAGGTATGGAGAATCTGCCTTCCAGGTCGGTGATGCCGGAGGTGATGAATGTCGAATCTTCCGAAGAAAGAAGCGCCACGGTAGCTGCTACCACAGGCTCTGAATCATTGCCGATCACTCGCCCTTCATATCTATCGCGACCCTTCCACATAGCCTCGACATAATAGTTATTCCCGTTTCTTATAACAGATACTGGATTCGGCGCCACAGTCTGACGCAAGGCAACATAAGGATCATTAGTGTTGACCACAGCAGAAGTGCGGTAATTATCAAGTTCCTTATAGATAAAGGAGATGTTTATTTCCGGATGCCCTTTTATCATCTCCACAATCGCTTTCGAAAGGGGTGTATTATCAAATTTATATGAAAATTTAGCAGCCGATGCTGATACTGCTGTCAGCAGCATTAGCATAATAACATATTTGAGTCTCATGAGGTTAGTCGATTATAAGCGTATTTCCATTGTAGGTGATATCTATGCTTTCAAAATTATTGAGCTGATCCACCACCTCCTCAAGTGTCAATGACGGATCTAATGTGTAATAGAGATGTAAACCTGCCACATCCTCATTACCGAATTCAACTTTTACGTCATAGATTTCGGCTATATGGTCCATAATTGTGGTCAATGGTTCATTCTCAAACAATAACATTTTAGTTTCCGCCCCATTCCTGACCGTTACACTGTCGGTCTCTATAATTTTCTCCTCAGAAGCAATGGGCATCGGGGTTTCGGCGTTCATCACAGGAGATTGAGATTTCTTCCCATGATCCGAAACGCCAACAGTCACAGCTATTCCGGCAGCTACAGCTACTATCGAAGTGAAGATGATAGCAGCGATGGAAGCCGCGCGGTTGCCACGCATCAGATTACCGCCTCGGCGGAAAGCTGTCTTTCTTGCGAAGCTTTTCCATTCCGCTTCAACATCCACTTCCACTTGTGCCTCCACTGCAGAATCAGCCTTACAAAGAGCGTCATATATATCCCTTGTATCAGGATCTGAAAATATCTCTTCGAGATCCTTCGAGCTATAGCGTTCCGGATGCTCGATTATATCTATTACGAGTTCATACTTATCCATTTTCATTAATTTTTTTGCGGATTATCTTTAGTGCATTACTCAGATGACGGTAAACAGCCGTTTCACTTATCCCCATTTCCACAGCGATTGCGGAAAAACGCTTCCCTTGTGAAAATCGTAGTTCCATCACACGCCTTGCCTGGGGAGTGAGATCGTTTTGAATCATGGAATATATCCAGCTAATTGTGTCCTCGTCGGGCCATTCTTCCGAATCATATTCAGTATCTTCAAGAAAATAACGATTGGCTATCCTCTGGTGTAGCTCACAGTTGCGAATGTGGTTGAGCGATCTGTTCCTCACCGCCTTTATCAGATAGCCGGACGTCACCTCGGAACCATCGGGAGCACCAAGTAACGATAAAAACACATCATGGACGATGTCGCGCGCAGTATCATCGTCGTGCAAAAGAGCCACGGCCAACCGGAACATTTGCGCATAATGTGTCTTAAAAAGCTGTTCTATGTCCTTTCTCTTTGTCATACACTATAAAGACACTCATCTTTTCAAAAACTCAACCTCGGATAAGTAAAAAAATAAAA
Source organism: Bacteroidales bacterium (assembly GCA_014800245.1). Lineage (GTDB taxonomy): Bacteria > Bacteroidota > Bacteroidia > Bacteroidales > Muribaculaceae > Lepagella. Next base: position 111,101 of record JAAVGM010000011.1, read on the forward strand.
TTTCAAGCCTATAAAAAGAAAAAAGGGATTATCCATCTCGGACAATCCCCATTATGTAGCTAAAAATCAAAACTAAGTTTCTATAATTATTTTCTCATTACTTGCATATTCTTCCCAAATTCCATTATTTACGGAAAGTGACAGATCTCACAACCCTTACAGGAACCTTCTCCCCTTCCAATTTTCCGGGCTGCCAAAGAGGCATATGCTTAAGAATCCTGACAGCTTCCTTATTAAGGGATGTCTCCACTCCTCGAAGCACCCTCACATGGCTTATACTGCCATCGCGATTTACAACAAACGAGCATGTCACCTTTCCCTCAATCCCCTTCTTATAGGCCTCAGTAGGATAACATCTATTGGAATTGATATACGATAAAAGATTCTTATCGCCGCCCGGAAACGAAGGCTTCTCTGTGACGAAATCATATTCATACACCTCTATATAGCTCTTCATTCCGGCCATCGAACGACCTGCATTCACACGGCAGGTCTGCGAAGTAGCGGATTGCGAAAAAAGGATCGCCGAAAAAATAGTCAGTATCAGGAATAAATATTTACGCATGTCAGTTTAGCCAGGAAAGGGATAAGTTAGATTTTAAGCGAGCGCCGGACGCTCATTTAAGTTGTTTTTCTTTCCTATTGCAAATTTATATTCCATCATCCGATTTTCCAACGGGTCAATGTTTAAATATAGTTAAGAGTATGTTAAAAAACATACAAGCTATTTCTCAATTATTAATAAATCAAAAATCCATTTAAAAATGGCGTAAAATACAGCGTAAAAAAAGAGCCGTAGCCACATTTCTCATCCCTCCCCAAACATTCAGATCAAAAGCTAAGGCTCCATCCACTAAAAAGCGTAAAAATATAATAGCATTCAATCTTTGACGTTAGTATAAATGATGAGATACAAATTGAACGCACTTGCCGCAGGAATTATTTTATCTTCCTCCCTCGCCGGAGCGCAGAACACCTCCTCGGCCTACGACTTCCTCGACATATCCACTTCCACTCATGCCTTCGCTCTCGGAGGCACGAATGTTGCTATTGTAGATCCTGATGTCACGCTCGTGGATCAGAATCCGGCTCTTCTCGGGCCTGAAGTCGATGATCAGGTAGCCTTCAATTATATGCATTATATGGGTTCGGGCAATTTCGCAGGAATCAGATATGGGATGGGTGCCGGAGAAAGAGGGGCATGGGCAGCAGGAATCCGTTATCTGAACTATGGCTCCATCCAAGGCTACGAACCCGACGGAACGATGACAGGCAAATTCTCTCCGGCCGACGTGGTGTTTGAAGGGACATATTCCCATGATTTCACCGACCGCTTGCGTGGAGGCATGAATCTCAAGATGATTTACAGCACCTACGAACAATACACAGCCTTTGCTATGGCCGTGGATTTAGGCATCAACTATTATAACGAAGAGAAAGACCTCTCGCTATCGGCTGTGATCACAAATGCAGGAGGGCAGCTGAAACGTTTCGACACTGAATATGCTCGTCTCCCATTTGACATCCGTTTGGGATACATGCAGAATATAGGCTCATCCCCTTTTCAAATCTCAATCAACGCCGCTCATCTCACAAAATGGAATCTCCCTTATTACGGGCATGACAAGAATGACCCCGACAAGCAGCAAGTGTTGAAATCATCATTCTTCTCAAATTTCTTCCGTCATCTTATATTCGGACTCCAGTATTCGCCTTCCGAAAAATTCTATATCGGGCTGGGATACGATTACAAGATGCGCACCGACATGTCAACCTACCAACGTAATTTCCTTTCAGGCTTCACTGTGGGAGCAGGTCTGCGTGTGAAATCATTCGGTGTAGGCGTCTCCTATGCGATGCCGCATAAATCTGCATCCTCGCTGATGCTCAATCTAAGCTGCTCGATCGGACAGCTTATTTACGGCTCGGATTAATCCAACTTGCGAATGCCGTTTTTTTTTCGTAATTTCGCAGTATGACAATGACTATATCCCTGAAAGGGAAGCTATACCCTTTCGACCGCCCCAAAGTGATGGGGATAATCAATACCACTCCCGATAGCTTTTTTTCCGGGAGCCGCACTCCCGACACATTTTCCATTGAAAAAAGAGTGGAGCAGATGGTTGAGGAAGGGGTGGATATTTTTGATCTTGGAGGTTATTCATCACGTCCCGGAGCGGAAGATATCGACCCGGAGACAGAGTATGTCCGTCTTGTCCCGGCATTAAAGGCAGTGAAGAAGATTGCTCCGGAGACGCCGGTCTCTATCGACACGTTCCGTGCGTCAGTAGCAAGGCGATGTGTAGAGGAATGGGGAGCAGATATCATCAACGATATATCAGGAGGCACCCTCGATCCGGAGATGTGGGCAACTGTGGCTGAATTGAATGTCCCATATATCCTGATGCATATGCGCGGCACTCCTGCCGATATGCAGACTCACACAGATTATAAGGATGTAGTGGCGGATGTTTTGAAAGATCTTGCATTCAAGATTGCCGAACTTCGCCAATTGGGAGTGGCCGATATAATTGTTGATCCGGGCTTCGGATTTGCAAAGACTGTTGATCAGAATTTCCGTCTGCTCAATGAATTAAAGGTGTTCGGCGAATTGGGCTGTCCCATCCTGGCAGGAGTCTCAAGAAAATCGATGATATGGCGCCCTCTGGGTATCACCCCCGAAGAATCGCTCAACGGCACAACGTCTCTCAATACAATTGCGCTCATCAACGGAGCAGACATCCTTCGTGTGCATGATGTGAAAGAGGCCCGCCAATGCGTGGAATTAGTGGAATTGCTCAAACATTCCGCCTCACCAAATGAAGAGCCTGTCATATAAAAACGAAAAGGCTATCTATAAAATAAACAGCTATTAAAATTTATCATCCTTACTCCGACCTCAATGTTTGATTTTGGAATAAAAGATTTAATCGACATCATAATTGTTGCGCTTCTGCTCTTCTACCTTTACCGGCTGATGAAAAATAGCGGAACGCTATCGCTCTTTTATGGTGTGCTGGCATTTATCGCGATTTGGGTGCTGGCGTTTGAGATTTTCGATATGAGGCTCACAGGCACGATTGTGGATAAATTCATGAGCATCGGTCTCATTGTGCTTGTAATCCTTTTCCAAGACCAGATAAAGAGATTTCTCACAGATATCGGAGGACGTGCAAAATGGACGACTGTAAAGAATCTGTTCCGGCACGACAAGAATAATGAGAAGCATCATGCTGAGGTGATGAGTGTGGTATATGCCTGCATGTCCATGTCGAAGTCGAAGACAGGCGCACTAATTGTGTTCCAAAGAAAAGTGCCTCTTACAGATTTTGAAAAGACCGGAGATATAATTGATGCGGATATCAATGTGCGGTTGATTGAAAATATCTTCTTCAAAAATTCGCCGCTTCACGACGGAGCAATGATCATAGCCTCTCATCGCATTATGTCGGTGGGATGTATTCTCCCGGTGAGCCACGATATGAACATCCCCAAGAATCTCGGATTGCGGCATCGCGCGGCATTGGGCATGAGCCAGGTCACGGATGCAGTCTGCGTCATCGTGAGCGAGGAGACAGGCGGAATATCTGTGGCTAAAGATGGAAAACTCCAGGTCAAGGTTTCCACCATCGACCTGGAGCATATACTATCCTCCGCTATCACCCAAGATTAGGAATCCTATTCCACCTCGGGATTCAGCTCTTTAAAAGATTCTTATTTACCTACCACAACAGGCGATCCGGGAAGTCCGATATAAGGATATCCCGGATGTTTCTTTTTAAACTCCTTGATAAATGTCTGGGCATCCTCAAGAGCATCGAATCCTCCGGCTATTGCATACCAACGGTCGCCCGTGGTCTCCACTGCAAAAGCATCATATCCTTGTTGAGCCAATGCCTCAGCTTGCGCCTTGGCATTGGTGTTCATCTTATAGACCCCTACTGCCACATTATAGGTTTTCAGGCGATCGGCATATGCCGGTTCGCGGCGAAGCCTGTCTTTTGAAACAAATAGGGAATCGCCGTTCACCATCTTAAGGGACGTGCCATCGTCGCTCATCAGCCCCGATGCAGGAACCATCGCCTCGGCATTGGCAAGCTCACGCTTAGCCTTGGCGGCATCATAAGCCTGACGATAATTTTTCTCTGTGGTCTTGCAGCCGGATAGCATCACTATCACGGCTGCAACACCAATTGAGAATATTATCTTTCTACTTTTTATCATCATAATCTAATCATTTCAAAGGTACAAGCACTCTCGTCTCTCTCGGAGCAAAAGTGTATTTTCCGGATTCGGGACGGACAGTGATTATTTCACCGGTGATTACATCTTTATATTTCGCACCCACAGGAATAATCTCCTGATAACGCTCCATATCTACCTCGTTAGCTTCGTCGCGACCATTCATCATGACCACCACCTTATCATCCCCGTTGGCACGCTGATAAAGATAGATACCATTGTTTGGGATGAAATGTTTCATTCCCCCCTTTGCTATTGCACCGCTCGTCTTGCGGAAATGATTGAGCGCCGAGATATAATCCACAGCTTCATTCTCAAGATCCGAACGCCCTTCACGGGTGAATACAGTAGTTGTGTCGCCGGCAAAGCCGCCGGGCATATCTTTACGCACATTTCCGTCGCCTCCCTCGCGTGTGCCATGCATCAGCACTTCGGTGCCATAATACAGCTGGGGGATACCGGGGATTGTGAGCAGAACTGTTATAGCCTGCTTCCACTGATCAAGAGAATCAGGAAGAGTGAGAAGCACTCTCTCTGTGTCGTGATTGTCAAGGAAGCGCAACACATTAAGCGGATCGGGATAGACATAATCCAAGGCTATCTGATCATAAATCTTATTCAGGCCATTCCATGGATCTGTCTCCTCAAAATAGGGTGCGAGTCCCCTGCTTTTGATCATCAGGGGGAAGTCCATCACCACCTGAAGATTCGTATCCTCCCCCTTGGCATTTGCCACAGGCGAACCCTTCTGCCAGAAAGCCTCGGCAGCTGTGTCGCCATACCAGCTTTCCCCCACTATCTGGAAGTCGGGATATTCAGCATTCACAGCGGAAATCCAACGTGCCATCTCGGCTACATCTGCATAAGGATAGGTGTCCATGCGGATGCCATCAATCTGCGCCTCCTCGATCCACCATATTGAATTCTGAATAAGATATTTCATCAAATGCGGGTTGCGCTGGTTGAGATCGGGCATCGACTCCACAAACCATCCATCCTGCGCCATAGATCGGTCGTAGTCGCTGGCATATGAGTCGAAGATAGTGGTGAGCTTATGGTTGGTCTGCGTATAGTTTCCCTGATTATTGAACCAATTGGAAGCCGGCGGATTCTCAAGCCATGGATGCCCGCTGCCGGAATGATTGAAAATCATATCCATCACAGTCTTGATGCCACGATTATGGAGCGTGTCGATGAGCTCGGCGTATTCTTCGTTTGTTCCGAAACGCGGATCGACGCGATAATAGTCGGTGGTGGCATAACCATGATAGCTTCCTCCCGGCATATCGTTTTCAAGCACGGGAGCCACCCAAAGGGTGGTGATGCCAAGCGTATCGAGATAAGCGGCATGGTTGATAAGCCCTCTGATATCGCCGCCATGACGATGATTAGGATTCGCACGGTCGGCACCGACAGGATTATTCATCTTCGGGTCAAGGTTATTGGCAGGATTGCCGTCGGAGAAGCGGTCGGGCATTACCATATAAAGCACGTCGGAAGCATCAAAACCCTTAGCACCTTTCTGCACCTTTCTTGCTCGGAGTTCATATTCTCTGCTTACCTTCTTCTTACCCTCTTTCCACTCAATCTTGAACTTGCCGGGCTTTGCATCCGGACCCACCGAGAGATAGAGATACTGCCAGTCGGGCGTGCCGTCAAGACGCACCACAGAATCGAGCTTCACGCCGGGATAGTCAATTTTCACCTCGGCAGGACGGATATCCTTGCCAAAGATCTGAAGCTGAAGCGACGAATCCTTCATCCCCGTCCACCAATGAGGGGGTTGAATTTCATCAACACTGAATGCCATAGACGGCAAAGCAGCGGCTGCCATTGCGACAGCCACTGCGAGAGTGCGGAAAAGGTCGCGACCATGTCGCGACCTATCCTCTTTATAATTTTTTTTGTTCATTATATATTAAATTGCTTTTTCATATTGCCTTGCAGTATGATTGATTCGCCAAGCATCAATTGTCGGTCTGAATGATCAGATGGCTGCTCAAGCTCCAGAACTTAGCGGGATCTGTGATCTCGATAGTCTTCGGACCATCCTTCTCGCCCACGATCCTGTATGATCCCTCAGGCATGTTAGTCCAGATTTTCACTTTCTTGGCGCTTGTCGGAATCGACTTTAGATCACGCTTGTCGGCAGCTACAAAATAAGAAGCATCGAAATCGCCCTTAAGAATCTTGGTTGCACCCAGGAATTTCTTTTCAAGAAGGCCTTTCTTCTTCAATTCCTTATTGCTTCCGATAGCATAATACACGCGGTTGGCCTCATTTGCAGCCTGAATGGCCTGCTCGTTAGCCTCTTTAGCCTCTGCCTGTGCAGTTTCCTTAGCTGCGGTCTCAGTCTTAAGCTGCTCCTGACCCTCTGCCACCTGAGTGTTCAAAGTCTCAATCTGACCCTTTGCATTCTGAAGGTCGCTTTCAAGCTGTGCGATCTTCTGATCCTGGCTTGCAATTCGGTCCTTGAGCTGAGCGATTGTCTTCTTCATCACGCTATTCTCATTTCCTGAAGATGCAAGCTTTGCTTCCATCGACTCAAGAAGCTGGCGATTTGCAGCCAAGCGAGCCTTGATGTTGGAGAGATTCTGGCGAATCTCGGCGCGACGGTCGGGGCTATCGCCCGAACCCATATTATAGAGGAGACCCTCCTGCATATTGATGGAGTCAAGCCCAGTGTAGATATCACCCATGAGGAGAAGGAGCGAATCGTTATAGCTTGTGGCTTCCTTATACTCGGCTGTGAGATCAGCGATTGAATCCTGCTCAGCTTTCTTGCTATTACCGGAGCATGAAGCCAACAAAAGAGCTCCAATGCCAAAATACAAAAGGTTCTTCTTCATATCTAATCGAAATTTAGTTTATAGTTCTTCTTTATCTTTATAACGTTGCTTCGACTCGCTTTTAGCAGGTCGGGGGCAACCTTCGATGACTATAACAATTTCCCCTTTCGCTTGGTTCACTCCATAAAATTCCGCGAGTTCGGAAAGTGTCCCTTTTTTTATTGTTTCGTGCAGTTTTGAAATCTCCCTACACACAGCTGCCGGACGGTCGCCGCCGAATGTTTCTTCAAGCTGACGCAAGGTCCGGGCAAGACGCAGAGGAGATTCATATATCACCACCGTTCGCGGCTCGGCAGCAAGTTCGGCAAGACGTGTGGCTCTCCCCTTTTTCATCGGAAGAAATCCCTCGAACACGAATCTATCGCATGGCAAGCCTGACGAGACGAGAGCCGGCACAAATGCTGTGGCCCCGGGAAGGCATTCCACATCTATATCATGCTCCCGACAAGCACGGGAGAGCATGAAGCCGGGATCGGATATGCCGGGAGTGCCGGCATCTGATATCAATGCTATCGTCTCCCCCCCTTCGAGGCGTTCCACAATGCGTTCACATGTCTGATGCTCATTGAATTTGTGATGACTCTGCATCGGAGTCTTGATTTCGAAATGTTTCAAGAGTATGCCGCTTGTGCGCGTGTCCTCAGCAAGTATCAAATCCACCTCCTTCAAGACTCGGATAGCCCGCATCGTCATATCCTCAAGATTGCCTACAGGAGTAGGCACTATATATAGTTTCCCTGCCACAATCGATTTATTTTTCAAAATATGTGCGAATTATCGCCATGAAATCCATCACTTCCGGCTTCTCTGTGTCCCAGCCAAGGTCGGCAAGGAAATAATCTTCGGCTTCCTGATAATCATCCATAGTGGCCACAAGGTCCATTGCCGAATTGAATGCTGCATCTGAATTCCCGAAAAGCTCGCGACGGAAGCGGAAACGGTCGTTGATGCAGAAAGCTGGCTTCGGGGCGTTGGGATCAACGGCCGGACGCACCGTTCTCTTTACATCCTCTTTCACCTCCTCCTTGACTTCCTCTTTTGTCTCCTCGGGTGCTGAATATATAATGTCATCTTCATCAGCATCTTCCGCAACAAATAAAGCTTCATCTGAAGATGAACTGAAATCAGGTGTATAATCCTCCTCAACAGTGGCAATCTCCTCCACTTTTTCGGATAGGAAAGGATTTTCCGGTTCTTCTACCGATTCTTCAACAGTCTCTTCTAATGTTTCCTCTTCAATTGCCGGAGTTTCATTCTCTGTCGGAATGGCATCCTCTATCTCCTCGGGAAAAACATCCTCTTCGGAAGGATCATCTATCTTGGAATCCTCGAATAGAGTGTTGATAAGTTTAAGTTTATTCTTCATAAGGGGCAGGAGGGCCGGAAGTTTGTCTTCACGCAGCTCCGCGAGTTCGAGCAGACCTTCCAACTCATACACTGCATCCTTTATAGCTTCTATTTCAATNCTCATCTTTATATCGTTTATATTCTATCGTTAAAAAATATCATTCTCCATCGAATACTTNCAAAAGCAGATTGCTCACTGCCTTTCGNGCCTCGGCACGATTCGGCATCTGATTAAGAATAACAACCACGGTATGCGTGGGTTCATAATCATCGTTGAGTTTATATCCNGCATAACACTGAATCCCGTTCATNCTCCCGGTCTTCATGGCAATATACCCTGCAAGAGGAGTGTCTTTAAGAAAATTTTTCAGCGTGCCTTCCTCTCCGGCAAGCGGNAAGAAAGANACGTAATATGGATCATGCCACATGGATTTCAACACGTGGGTCATGAAATCTGCNGTCACCCGGTTTTTNCGGGAAAGACCGGATCCATCNTCAATCGTCACTCCTTCCATAGGAGCATGCTTCTGCCNCCAGAAATCCGTATTGACTTTCGCACCGGCTTCTCTCGATCCGGGTTTCCCTTTGACCACTGCNAGCGTGCGAAGCATAGCCTCTGCATATTGATTGTCGCTCCGCATCATGCATGAGCGCATTATTTCATCGTAAGGNACAGATTCATGGGAGATAAGAAGTGTTTCATTCCCCTTNTCTTTATCCAAGTTTCCGTTTTCAAGAACGATTCCGGCCGACGACAAAGCCGACTTCAGACGCATCTGAAACACACCGGCCGGATTTGACACCGAACGTTTGCCGGATGANTTATCCTCAAAATTAAGACCATGCTGACCTGTGCCGTAGGAATGGTTAAGGTCGTCGGAACCCCACGTGGGGCATANAGCCGGACCTTCCCATATGGATTCGTCGATGATTATCCCACCTTTAATTCTTTTTATCNCCTTTTCTTTNAGAGCATCNGTGATCTCCTTTATAATATCNGTGCCGACCACATAGGATGAATTAAGGCTGGGATCTCCCGCACCTTTGATAATGAGATTNCCGTCAAGCTCTCCGTCGGATATTTTNCCGGATGTAACAACATCGGTGTGATACCTCTTCCCCGGACCGCTGTTGCTGAGCAGACCTGCAATGGTTACGCTTTTCATTATGCTNGCCGGAATAAGCGAAGTGTCGGAATGATATGACACTATCTTTTTCCCTGTCTTCAAATCGGTGATCACCACAGCCGATGCCGCGGGTGCAATCCCTTTGGCAGAGGCGAAATCTTCCACGGGACCGGCATATCCACTAAGCACAGCTACCGCCATTATCATCAATACNAAAAGCGGTCGTAACATATTTTTTCTCTTTTTTTCTGTTTTTCTCATAATATTCTCAACAAATTTACAAAAAAAGTTGTATATTTGAATAATGAATAAGCTTTAAAAAACTTATTATCNACTCCACTAATTTTATTTCCCTCCGCCTATGGACCCTAACACATACGAAAGACGCCCTTATACATTCGACAGAGTGGTGAGAATTGTCTTCTCTATCTGTGGATTGCTTGCCACGCTCTTTCTNCTGAATTATCTCAAAGGGGTGCTTCTCCCTTTCCTTGTGGCTTGTCTGATNGCCTATATGCTCGAACCTATAGTGAAATGGAACATGAAATGGCTCCATTTGTCATCCCGGTTCCTGCCTGTGGTGTTCACCCTGCTNGANACATTTATGGTCGTGGCNATCGGAGCGGTGATATTTGTGCCNTATCTCATTTCGGAATGCGAATCCATGGCGGAAATGATTCATAAATATGCCACNACACAAATCAATATCCCTTTCATTTCGCAGAGCATTCATGATTTTATCCGAGAGAATCTTGATCTGAATAAGATATCCAGTCTTCTTTCCCATGAGGAATGGTCGNCGCTGATTAAATCAAGCCTGTCGAAATCATGGACGTTGCTNACATCATCGGTGGCCTTCGCCTTCAGCGTGGCAAGCTGGCTGATTGTGTTTCTATATCTTATTTTCATTATGCTCGATTATGAAAAACTGATGCTTAGTTTCCGTCAGCTTGTGCCTCACCGTCATCGTCATCGTGTGTTCCGTATCTTTGACGANATAAAAAACGCTATGAACCGNTATTTCCGGGGACAGTTTATTATCGCTTTNATAGTCGGAGTGCTTTTCTCNATCGGATTCCTTATAATCGGGCTNCCGATGGGGGTGGTGTTGGGAATGTTCATCGGAATGCTTAACATGGTGCCCTATCTTCAGATTATCTCGCTCCCGATCACAACCGTTCTCTGCCTTGTATGGACAGTAAGCACNGGAGGGAATTTCTGGATAATATTCGGAGAAAGCATGGCNGTCTATATNATTGTCCAGGGNATTCANGATATGATTCTCACTCCTAAGATTATGGGAAAAGCGATGGGGCTCAATCCGGCTATCATCCTTCTTTCCCTCTCAATATGGGGCGCGCTCTTAGGGTTTATGGGATTAATCATCGCCCTTCCGCTCACCACTCTCATTCTCTCCTACTATAACCTNTACGTGATTCAGCGCATTCAGCATAAGGCTGTGATGCGCTCGGAAAAGAATAAAAAGAAACAACTCTCAGAATAATCCTTTTAATATGTTTACACTACCGGTTTCTGCATCTTATGCCGATCTGAGCCAAGAAACGATCGTGCAAACCACTCAAAAAATCTCNTCGGAAATCAATCCCGATGAGAAGAGCTCCATGACTGAAGAGGAACACACCAACGGTCTTATAGCCGACCTTGCCTGGATTCTTCTTTTAGGAGCTATCGTGACCCTCCTTTTTAAGAAATTACGTCAGCCGGTAGTGCTCGGCTATATATTGGCGGGCTTTCTTGCAAGCCCTAAATTCACCTATCTTCCCTCCATTTCAAATCTTGAGAACATCACCTTCTGGGCTGATCTCGGAATCGTGGTGCTGATGTTTTCTATCGGGTTGGAGTTCTCTTTCAAGAAATTGATGAACTCCGGATCGTCGGCCATNGTCACNGCTCTTATCATTATCACGGGGATGACNTTCGCCGGGTTTGGAGTAGGNAAGATTTTAGGCCTNAATTCCATCAACTGCATCTTCCTGGGAGGAATGATCTCAATGTCTTCTACCACCATTATTATGAAATCGCTCGACGATCTNGGGCTTAAACAGAAGAAGTTTGCATCGTTGGTGCTATCGGTGCTTATCATTGAAGATCTTTTTGCNGTGTTGATGCTTGTGATCCTTTCTTCCCTTGCCATGGGAGATGTGAAGGGGGTGGAATTGCTTATGTCGATCGGCAAACTCGCTTTCTTCCTCATCATATGGTTTTTGGTGGGTGTATATCTTCTCCCTACCTTCCTTACTAAATCNCGCGAGTATCTCAACGATGAAACCCTTCTCGTCGTGGCGATGGGATTATGCTTCTCAATGGCGATATTCAGCGTGATGTGCGGATTCTCNCTTGAANTGGGTGCTTTNGTGATGGGTTCGATTCTTGCCGGAACAGTATTGGCTGAAAGGATGGATAAGGTGATTGCCCCTATAAAGAATCTTTTCGGAGCTGTGTTCTTTATCTCAGTNGGAATGATGGTGGATCCTTCTGTCCTTGTTACTTATTGGTGGCAGATTCTTCTCTTGGCTGTGGTGGTGATTGTCGGAATGATTCTTTTCGGCACTATCGGTATGCTCGTCACCGGACAGAACCTTAAAGTGGCGATGGAGAGCGGCTTCACCCTCACTCAAGTGGGTGAGTTCTCGTTCATCATCGCTTCGTTGGGTATGTCGCTNGGAGTGCTCAATCCTTCGATNTATCCTATAATAGTGGCGGTCTCTGTCCTTACAATCTTCACCACCCCTTATTTTATCTCCATGGCCGANGGNGCTTACGGGATTGTGGAACGTCATCTCCCCAAGGGATTAAATTTCCTTATCTCAAGATATTCCAAACAGGTGACAGACTCGAATGAAACCAAACAGNTGTGGCGTGCCATCCTCAAACGCTACCTTTGGAGGATTGTGCTGTATTCTGTNATTCTTCTCGCTGAAATCCTGATATCCCAACAATTCCTTTTCCCTTTCCTGGAAGGACATTTCGAGAAATTCGGTCATCTNTTGGCCACTATCCTCACAATCATGGCNATGGCGCCNTTCCTCTTTGCAATGTCGTTCTCCACAACAGAGCCGGATGAAAGAATCAAGCTTCATCAGTCNGCTTCGTTCTACGACGTGCCTTTAGTGGCGATGAGAATCATTCGATATCTTATCACCCTTTTCTTCATTGTCTATTTCTGCACCATGGCGTATTCCACCCTCATCGGATGGCTTGTNGGAGCGGGGTGTTTCACTTTAGTTATGATCTTTGCTTCCACAAAGCTTTCCTCAAGATATCATAATATGGAAGCNCGTTTCATGGATAATCTTAATATTCGAGAAAACACCCGCTTAGGCACAAANAATAATCTTATCGATGATCTCCATCAAGCCTATATCGAAGTGGGATCTTCCTCTCCATTCGTNGGCGACCGCCTCAANGATTCAGGNCTTCGCCGCGATTATGGTGTGAGCGTNTCGAGCATCCAGAGAGGCGACGACTATATGCCTCTGCCGTCGGCTGATGCCCGNATCTTCCCCGGAGATGTGCTTGGCGTGATCGGCACCGACGACCAATTGAAGGCTCTGAATGAGGATATCGAAGGGTGGAAAAAGTCGGCTGTGGCTCATACGATTCAGCCGAAAGTGGAACTCAGCAGCATAAAACTGACCGATTCCTCNCCTATCGTAGGCATTCCTCTCGGACAGACAGACATTCAGAAGGATTATTATTCCATGATTGTAAAAATCCAAAGAGGAGAGGATACATTCGTGCAGCCCACTCCTGATATCGTGCTANATCCGGGCGACACTATCTGGGTGGTGGGAGATCCGGCTCAGTTCGGACGCATGAAAGCGCAATAATTTTAGAGGANGCCTTTTGNATCCACCCAATAGAATATTTCTTGTAATAATCTTAAATCCTTACAGCTATGACAAGAACTCACATTGAAAACCTTACCCCNCAGATTATCGAGAAAGACCGCCGGGTGCTTGAACTCCTCGCTCAGTCTTTCCCTAACATCTCGGCTGCAAGCACAGAGATAATCAATCTCGAGGCGATCCTCAACCTTCCCAAAGGAACGGAGCATTTTGTGGCCGACCTGCATGGCGAACATGAAGCTTTCGGACATATCATGCGCAATGCCTCGGGCAATATCAAGCGTAAGGTGAAGGAGGTGTTTGGAAATTCGGTGCGTGAAAGTGANATCTGCCAGCTTTGCACTCTCATCTATTATCCGGAGAGAAAGCTTCAGCTCATCCATGCTTCCGAAACCGACCTCAAGGATTTTTATCATGTCACTCTTCATCAGCTGATAAAGGTGTGTCAGTCNGTGTCGTCGAAATATACCCGATCGAAGGTGAGGAAGGCTCTTCCAAAAGAGTTTGCATATATCATNGAGGAACTTCTTCACGAATCCCCCTCCGACGACGACAAACAGGCTTATTTCAATCGCATCATAGAGACTATTATCTCCACCGGACAGGCTGATGCTTTCATTATAGCGATGTGCTANGTGATTCAGAATTTGAGCGTGGATCATCTTCATATATTAGGGGATATATATGATAGAGGACAGGGTGCCCACATAATTATGGATATGCTCGGACGCTTCAAGGCTTATGATATCCAATGGGGAAACCATGATGCCTTATGGATGGGNGCNGCTGCCGGNAATGATTGCTGCATAGCAAATGTGCTCCGTGTGTCGATGAGGTATAATAATATGAACACNATNGAGGATGGATATGGGATNAACCTTATCCATCTCGCCACATTCGCAATGGAGACTTATGCTGATGATCCTTGNACACCTTTCATGCCTAAACTTGATGCTGATGCCGCTATCCCCGATGAGAGGTCGCTCCGNATCCTTTCAAAGATGCACAAGGCNATAAGCATTATCCAATTCAAGCTTGAAGGGGCTCTTATAGATAAATATCCGCAATGGAANATGCAGGATCGAAAGCTCCTCGATGCAATTGATTATGAAAAAGGAACNGTGATTGTCGATGGGCAGGAGTATGAACTCAATGATAAGGATTTCCCNACCATCGACCCCAAGAATCCTTACCNACTCACNCCCGAAGAGCAGGAATTAGTAAAGAAACTTCACCATTCCTTTATCGTTAGCCCCGGATTGCGTAAACACGTGGACCGACTCCTCGCTAATGGTTCGCTTTATGGNGTGTATAATTCCAATCTACTCTTCCATGCTTCTATGCCCCTCAATTCCGACGGCTCGTTGAANGATGTGGANNTNGGAGGGAAGATGTATANGGGNAAGGAGCTTTACACNCAGGCGGAGCGTCTGATGCGCGCAGCTTTCAATGAGGACTCGCCGCAGGATGTGAGGGAATACGCAGTGGATTTTTATTGGTATCTTTGGTGCGGACCAAACTCNCCCCTTTTCGATAAGAAAAAGATGTCAACCTTCGAACGCTATTTCATCAATGATAAAGAACCGCATAAGGAGGAGAAAGGATTNTATTACNCCTGGCGCAACAACGAGGAAACCTGCGATATGATCCTTGATGAATTCGGAGTGACGGGAGAACACCGCCATATCATCAACGGTCATGTGCCGGTGAAGCAGGGAAAGGGGGAATCCCCTATCAAGGCCAACGGCAAGTTGATGGTGATNGATGGTGGATTCTCAAAGGCATATCACAACACCACCGGCATAGCAGGCTATACCCTCGTATATCACAGCCGNGGCTTCCAGCTTGTGAAGCATCAGCCATTCACCTCTGCCGAGGATGCCGTGATTCATGGCACCGACATCGTGAGCACCACCCAGCTTGTGGAGATGAGTTCGCATCGTATGCGTGTGCGCGACACAGACAAAGGGATCGAATTGCAAGGCCAAATCAATGAACTTATCGAGCTGCTGTATGCCTATCGCAACGGTATGATAAAGGAGCGCAATCGCTAAGTTATCTTTCGGCTCGCATAGGGTTGGNGAGGAAATCCTCGTAGGCCAATCGGATTCCGTCGGGAAGTTCAGTCTTGTAGNTCCATCCGAGNGNNGTGGCTTTGCTCACATCAAGAAGCTTGCGGGGAGTGCCGTTNGGGCGCGTCGTGTCCCACTCTATCGCCCCGGTGTAGCCAACGATTTGAGCCACCATCTCAGTNAATTCCTTTATTGAAAGNTCCTTTCCNGTTCCGGCATTGACNGTCTCATTGCCGGAATAATTNTTCATAAGGAACACACAAAGATTAGCCAAATCATCCACATAAAGGAATTCCCTCAGCGGACTTCCATCCCCCCAGCACGTNACNCTCTCTGCTCCCGATTCCTTTGCTTCATGAAAACGGCGGATCAGAGCNGGAAGCACATGCGAATGCTCGGGATGATAATTGTCATTGGNNCCGTAAAGATTGGTAGGCATGACGGAGATATAGTCTGTGCCATATTGACGATTCANATATTCGCAATATTTCAAACCCGANATCTTNGCAAGTGCATAAGCNTCATTAGTCTTTTCAAGCTCNGANGTGAGCAAGCACGATTCCGGCATAGGNTGAGGAGCCATGCGAGGATAGATGCAGGAAGATCCNAGAAATTCAAGTTTCTTACACCCGTTCCGCCAGGCAGCATTGATCACATTCATCTCCAGCATCATGTTATCATACATGAAATCAGCAAGTGCCGAAGCATTTGCCACAATCCCTCCCACCTTGGCNGCGGCAAGGAAAACATAGTCGGGGCGCTCCTCCTCAAAGAAAGCATTCACTGCCCGCTGATCTATGAGATCAAGTTCGGAGTGAGTGCGAGTGATGATGTTANTGTAGCCCTGACGTTTCAATTCTCTCACAATAGCGGATCCNACCATTCCNCGATGACCCGCAACATATATTTTATCCGATTTTTCCACTGATTAAGTAATGTATATTGTAAATGCAAAATCTTATNATTATTNCCCTTATANCCCCATAACCCTATAACCTTNTACCCTATAACCTTATAACCCTATAACCTTANNNCCTTANCTAATACTGCTTCGGATACACAATCATAAGATTATGCCTGCGAAGATTCCGCCCCAAATACCCCGGCATGCTCTCAAGATCCGAGCTATAAGAAAGCGACCCCTTTCTTGCAGAAATCACAACCAACATATCCTCCTCGTTCACCTCCCCGGAGAATAAGATNAAATCATCGAATGTATTCATCATNCGGAATTCATATCTCACCTCATATCCCCCCTCTTCAAGAGCCGACCGCATATATTCAATCGTCTCCGGATAGGCAAGGATTATAAGTTTGGCTCCTATCTGGGCTCCAAGATTAGCTATTCTCATTATCCATAAAGGGAAACCGGTCTCGAATTCCGCCTTCTCCGGCACTACAGTGAAGATTTTATTCACCGTATTTAACGGAATGAAGCANCGCGACATAAAGATCATCTTATTGGANGTGCGCAGCAGCTGCTCGATCATGGAGCCGTAGAAAGTATCGACTATATTCCCTTTCCTNTGCATTCCGATGATTATATCCGTGCTGTTTTCCTCCCTCCCCACATTATTGAGGGCAGAAGCAACGTTGATATCAAAACGCTCGATCTCCTTGACNGTCATATCCGCATTCTCCCCGGCATTCACTGCCTCGCGGAGTGCGTTGCGACCCATAGCCTTGACAGCAGGCTCNTCGCTGCTCCTCACGAANAGAGCTGTAATCGCACTTTTATTNGCAGGCGAACGCATAAACACAGCCAACTTCATCAAGCCCACGGCTGTGAGNGGATTGGAGATTGCCACAAGCTGATGCGCATATTCCCCTTTCCCTATCTCATCGTGGGAGAGATCTTCGGCCGTGAGATGTATNCTTATCTCTTTTGCCGCNCGTTCGGTTGTCACGGAGGATATTATGCAGCAGAACAGGATCATCACCACTGCTCCATTCATCACATCCTCGCTCAGCATCCCATATTCNTATCCNATCATNGTGGCNGCAATCGTGGCTGCCGCCTTTCCCGAAGAAAGACCGAAGATAAGCTTCCTGTCCACCTTCTTGAAACCGAACATCTTCCCTGCACCATAGGCTGCAAGCCATTTGGCAAATAGAGCCACAATGGTCATATTNGCCGCTACCCATGCCACCCCCCANCCGTTCATTATCACCCCGACATTGATGAGCATCCCCACCCCTATCAGGAAATAAGGGATAAAGATGGCNTTCCCCACAAAACGGATATTACGCATCAGCGACGAACGATCGGGTATCATCCTATTAAGCACCAATCCTGCATAGAAGGCTCCCAAGATGGATTCGAGTCCGATCAGTTTGGCAAGAAGGGAGGCCACGAATACAAGGGCAAGAACNAATATGAATTGCGCCACGGTCTCGTTATTCTGCTTGAAGAACCATCGCGTNAGCCATGGAAAGGAATATCCTACCACCGCGGCATATATCCCCATCAATACCATCAGCTTTATGATGTCAAACCATTCAAAGCTCCCTCTCAGATGCACTGTCACAACCTGTGCCAATGCAAGAAGAGCAAGCAGGACGGCCACAATCGTGCCGCATACNGCCACCACAGCCGATCTCTCCGTGGANAGGCCGAACTTGCTGACCGTAGGATAACTCACCAATGTGTGGGAGGCATACATTGATGCTATCAATATCGATGATGTCCAATCCACCCCGAATGCGTAGCGCGATCCTAAGATTCCGAAGATCATCGGGAGGGTGAAGGATAAGAGTCCNAANATTATACCTTGCTTCAAGTATTTACGGAGATGGAACATATCTATCTCCACCGCAGCAAGAAACATTATATAGAGGATTCCGACCTCTCCGAAGATTTTAAAACTCGCATCTCGATCGAGAAGGTCGAAGCCGTAAGGTCCCACTGCTATTCCGGCTATGATCAATCCTACTATCTGAGGTATCTTAAGCCTCCGGAACACTAANGGNCCGAGCAGGATGATGAGCAAGACCAGCAGAAATATTGCTACGGGTTGTTGAAGCGGAAATGAGAACACTTATGATGATTTATAGATTAAACACTTTCTTTGCATTGGAATCCGTGATGCGCTCNACCTCCTCCGACGATATTCCCAAGACTTCCCCTATCTTGTCGCGGATTGATCCGATATAGGAGGTTTCATTTCTTTTCCCTCTATGGGGCACAGGAGCAAGATATGGAGAGTCGGTTTCNAGCACAATCCTGTCAATCCCTATCTCTTTCACCGCATCGCGCACTGCCTGTGCATTCTTAAATGTTGCAACNCCATTGATTCCAAACCAAGGATTGCACACCTCTCGAATCTTCCGCACATCTTCAGCATCGGATGTGAAGCTATGGAATATCATTTCGGGNTGTCGCCCCTCAAAAGATGATATCACTTCCAACACAGTATCCACCCCTTCTCGGCAATGGATGATCAGAGGGAGGTTATATTTCAATGCCCACTCATATTGACGGGCGAAAGCTTTTTTCTGTGNTTCCTTATTTGAAGCATCCCAATAAAGGTCGATGCCNGTCTCCCCTATCGCCTTGTAGAGCCCCGGATTGGATATAAGCTCTTTTTCCATCTCGTCGAGGGTGTGGTCGGGGTCATCCCCCAATTCTGTGGGGTGGAGTCCGATTCCTAAGATTATGTTTTCAGGNAAACGATCATGGAGATNCTTCATAGGCTGAATAGACAACGCATCCACGGCGGGGAAGACCATGAGGTCAACCCCGGCGTGGATGGCTCGTTCTACTGCTCCGACACCTCCATCCTCGAATTCCTCGGAATATAGATGGGTGTGGGTGTCGATCATTTCTTTCTTCCTGTGAGNTTTTCCACCACCGCACGGAATGCCGCCTTGTCGTCGTCGCTGAGCGATGTCNATTTCAGGGCTGCCAATGCTTTTGCTGAATATGAAGCTATCTCCTGACGGCAGATGGCCGAAAGATTCATCTTCTCATAAATACGGGTCACTACCTTCACCTTAGTGTCGCCGGCAGGAAGCTTCATAGCCTCACGGAGCGCAACCGACTCAGGTGTGGCGAGGGAATANCCTTTCAATACGAGATATGATTTCTTGTTGTTATTGATATCTCCGCCGATCGGCTTGCCGAATGTGGTGGAGTCGCCGAAGACATCCAGCCAGTCGTCTTGAATCTGGAATGCTATGCCGAGCATCATCCCATATTCATACATCTTCTCTGCATCTTTCTCAGACGCNCCTCCGATAAGAGCGCCGATCTTNGCTGATGCGCCGATGAGCGANCCNGTCTTATCCATGATCATACGGATATAATCATCNAGTGTCACATCCTCTGATTTCTCAAAGTCCATGTCAAGCTGCTGACCTTCATATACCCGGATAGCCATTGCATTGAAAGCATCGAGCACGGGGCGAAGAAGATTGTCGGAAACCTGCGATATGAGCTGAGTGGCGAGTGTAAGCATAGTGTCGCCGGAAAGGATGGCAGTGTTGACACCCCATTTCGCAAACACCGACTGACGTCCGCGGCGTGTGTCGGAATTATCCATCACATCATCGTGGAGCAAAGTGAANTTATGGAACACCTCGATTCCGGCAGCTGGAGCAAAGGCATCCTCTGCTTTCCCTCCGAATGCATCGGCAGTCATCAACAGCAACGACGGGCGCAGACGCTTTCCGCCTGATGCAAGAGCATAGGAGATGGGTTCGTATAGAGAGGAAAGCACTCCGCCGGGGAGAGTGACATCCCTGACGTATTTTTCCATCTGCGCTGAGTAATCTGATATCTTTTTCATCTTTTTGTGTTTTTAAAAAATTGAGATCTCCTGATCTCATATATTATTTATCAAGATTAATGAATCTCTGATATATATCTTTATCTACATCTTTATCCTTGTCTTGGCGGAGAGCTTCGGTGAATCCCTTGGTAAAGAGACGATAGGTNGTGGTGTCGTTTCCACACTCCTTCTTGAATTCCTTTATCTCCTTCTCTATATCTTTCGCCGACAGACTGCGCTCTCTCACTCTGGAAAGATAGTTGAGGCCAAGATCGAGTCCGAAAACGATAGGATCATCCGAAGATCCTTTCTTGAATAATTTCATCTGCTGGGCGAGCGATAATCCGTCTTTGATCCTTGCCGTCTCCTCCACATATTCCATCTGCTTCTGCGAATCATAATTGGAGATAATATATAGCTCGGCCATAGAGAGCGAATCGACAGTGACGCCTTGAATATTGCCTAAAGCTGCATTCATCACAAAGCGCGCCACAGAATCGGGAGTGGACGTGCGCATCACGAACGCCACCTTCTCCTGATCGGNCTTTTTNTTGAAATCAGCGGGGAAAGCGGCATTCCCCTCTTCGCTCCCATGTTTACACCCGGACAAGAAGCAAATCAGCATCAAGCCGGAGCTGATCATGAAACTCTTCGTTTTTACAATCACATTTTTCATTTTCAGAGTCATCTAATGTTAAATAATTTCGCCGAAGAGCGCTCGCCGGCAAAATTTTCCACAAATTTACAAAAAAAGTGATAAAAACTTATTGTCATTTCAGAGAAAAGCATTAACTTCGCGGTGTGAAAGAGAAAAAACAGCATTTTTATCTTAAGAAAATGCTTTTCGGAGGGTCATTAAGATGATTTGAAGATAATCCTCTAAGATGATTTGAAGATAATTCTTTCATATTTATTTACAATGGAGTGATGCTCGAGTGGCTGAAGAGGCACGCCTGGAAAGCGTGTATACGCCAAAAGCGTATCGCGAGTTCGAATCTCGCTCACTCCGCTGAAGTTTTNAATCATGGGCTCCTGAAAATCCCGCAAGCAGAAATGCCTGCGGGATTTTTCGCTTTAAAGGGCTCGCAAGCGATCCTTGCAGCAAACGGACAAGAACCACAAATAATCTCCGAGAATAGTTTCCGAGGANTCGTTTCCCGCATAGCCGCTTGCGGCAGANTATCAATCAGAAAAAGAAATCTTATGGGCAGAGATCCAAAACATAATTACAGAAGCCGATGCATATATCATATAACCATTTCAAAGGCCGTTTCCTGTCCTGTTTTCTCATACATTTCCGGGACTNCCTCCTCTCCGTTAGTAACAAGATCTACCATTGGAGAAATAATAGAACAGCAGATTCTCAATTTCCCCAAACTTTGTCCCTCCCTGCAGATTCTCCAATATGTCATCATGCCGGATCATATNCATTTNGCNATCTTTGCCCGCAATTANCTTCCGAGAGCCATCGGAAGTTATATCGGAATGATGAAGGTAAAGACCGGACAGATCATCAGAGAATTATTCCCGGCAATCAAAGATATTTTCACTCCCGACTTCCACGACCGTTATCTCCGGCCCTGTCATAGTCTTGAAACCATCATTACCTATATCATCGAGAATCCCAAAAGATTATTGGAAAGAAAAGAAAAACCGGGGTTCTTTCAGCGTATCAATAATATAGAAATAAAAGGCTCCTATTGGCAAGCATACGGGAACATTCAGCTGCTCTACAATCCATTTAAAGGACCGGTAGTGATCCATCGCGCNGANTCCGAAGCTATGTTAAAAGCNAAGCATCGCAGATGGAAACATTTNTATGAAAATGGAGGAGTNCTTGTCTCTCCATTCATTTCTAAAGCCGAAAAAGAAGTCAGGCGAGAGTGTGAAGAAGCAGGAGGTAAANTTATCCTCATCTCTAATCAGCCTTTCGGAGTGCGTGAAAAGCCNGCCGCCCATGATTTCGAGCAATGTTCCGGCGGNTCCCTCTTGATCCTCGCNCCAATCACTCCTCTTCCTCCCGGACGAACCACCTTCCTCTTCCTTAATTCNATNGCTGAATTTATCTCTATTCCGAACCAGCCCACGAAACACTAACAGTTTACTTTCTGGCTATCTTAATACCCCTTCTACCCCGGTAGCGAGTAAGGCAATTTCTAATTCATTTTCATCTAATTCATATTCACTCACTCCCCAAATCACATCNATATGCTTTGGCAGAGTGGATATGAACTGCTGNAACTTCTCGATTTCCCCCTCTTGCTGNTTGGATATAAGGACCTTTATAATAAGACGGCGTGAAGANCGGATATCAAATCCCTGCTCTAAAACTTGGTTTAAAGCGTTCTGGATTGCCATTTCNATTCTATCGGANCCNNNTCCNTTACCTNTCGCTACACAGAATGTGCCACAATCCTTTAGAGCGTCCCTCACAGTCGAAGCTTCTATAGGCATAGATCCTTCCCAAAGAATATCCCGAAGACCATCCTCTATATTAAATACAACCGTTTCTACCTCAGCCTCCACCTCATCAAAGGATAGAGACTTAGATAGCAGAGCCTCCTTATTCAGTAACAGACTGCCGTCTGCAATCTGCTGCAATTGCATCGCTCGTTCTAAGGAATCTCTGATCACGTTCTCTCCGCTTGCCAGGAATGGGAGTACACCTATCCCCAACACTATCTTACCATCATTTTTTAATTCCTCTGTAAGTTTCAAATTGTTAGATTCGGATTCAAGTGTGCATAAAACGACCTCTATACCCTCATCCGTCAGACTTGGGCCACCGAGCATTCCGATCAACTGGGAGAAAGTAAGCGTCTTTGAAGAATTATTATCATCCATACGAAATAAGTTTTTATTTTCAATATCTTTCCGAGACATAAATGATTTTGCAAAGATAATACCTTTAAATCTAAAAAACTTCAAAATACCTTACCAATATATTTTAGATATGATTATCTTGAATTATCTATGTAAATATTACCTTAATAGAGTTGAGATCTATTATACCGTCCTTTGAACTACTCCTATTCATGGAGCAGTTTTGCTAAATCCTCCGGATTAGGCAAAGATTCAGAGTATTGTTTAGGTAGTTTTGTAGTTAGTGTATATGTAGCAACACCCATTGGAGTAGTGGTGTTGCGAAACGCATACTCCACCATTTTGTTGGACTTTTCTTTACATAGAATTAAACCGATAGACGGATTCTCGTCGGGACGACGTACAAGGTCATCAAGTGCAGACAAGTAGGTATTTAGCTGACCTGCATATGCGCCTTTAAATTTGCCTGATTTAAGCTCTACTGCGACTAAACATCTTAGTCCCCTGTGATAAAATAATAAATCAACAAACAGGTCTTCTTCATCAACAGTTAGCCTGTATTGATTTCCCATAAAGGCAAAGTCTTGCCCAAAAGCCATAATGAAGTTTTTTATATTCTTGACGATTTGCGTTTCTAACACTTTTTCATCCATAACATCATTATCTTCCTCCAGATCAACAAAATCAAAAAGATAGTTATTTTTGAAGGCTTCCAGTGCTTTGATACGTAATTTATCTTCTGATATAACCTTAGGAAAATTCGTTGATTGAATTTTCTCTTTTTCGTATAAACCCTCATTCAGGGCATACTTGAGTTTTGAAACTTGCCAAAATTCAGTTGCGCATTTGCCAATATAAAACAATCGCTCATTCAATGTTGATGTTTTACGCAATATCTCCCTGTGATGAGTAAATGGTACGTTAAAAAACAACTCTAATTGATCGGCAGTTAAATCGGCAGTTGTTAATTGCCGATTCATAATAAACCTACCAGTCTGTAATAAAGGGGATTCCAAATCGGCAGTCACTGATTGACGATTTTCAAAAACCGATTGCCACAGTTCAAAAAAGATACGCATATCTTTGATTGAGGTTTCAGAGAACCCCTTTAATCCCGGCAACTCTTGACGCAATAATATTGAGATTGTTTTAATTGCTCCACTTCCCCAATGCCCCTTGCGCGAACGATAAGATATATACTCGCCAATATTATAATATAGTGTCACTGCTTGCTTATTAATAAGCTTAGCAAGCTGATAACGACTTTCAATTATTGCATTTTTAATATCTTTTACAGCAATCAATATATCTGAATATTCAGATTGAGAGTGAGAAGGTGCTATTATTTCCATATTGCGAAATTACGATTTTTTCTTTAAATGAGCAATATACCTGGGAATATATAGGATAGCGATAATAATAAAGGAAAAGATTAGTTTGCTTATTCGCTCGTCTTTGTCTTTACAAACTCTAATGGAACCGGATAGATGATAGGGAGATTAAATGTTACTTTTTTAGGGATTCCATTCATTTTTCCCGGCTCAAACGTACCTAACCCCTTGATGGCTTCAATAGCGGCATCTAAATAGTCTTCCGGAACATTTCGGTTGGCAATTATCTTAATAGAGTTGAGATCTATTATACCGTTCTTTGAAATTGAGAACTTAACAACAGCTCGAGCAGTGACGCTATCCTGTATTGCCGGTTGTGTCTTTAACAATGTTGAATACAGGTCATTCAGCAATCCCGCATTGCCTCCATTCAAATATTCGGCTTGTTGTTCTGGGCAGCAGAAGAATATTTTCGACTCATCCACTTTATTTTGTAAAGTCGTAATATCCTCATGAGTGCTGCATGATGTTTGTGACAATGCAACACCCAATAATATCACGACATAAAAAAAATTTTTCATAGCACAAATTTAATTTTAGTACACAGAGATTCTATTATTTTTCCTCCTAAAAAATTTGATACGCTTTATAGTATGACCTATTGCTAAAGCAATCATAAGGAATCCTATTTTCCCATGAATACCCCCTAACGTACTATGTCTGCTTTCAATAAGCCAATGTATAAATGCGACAATACCTGAAACCAAGGCAAGAATATACAACCACCAAAGTATGCGCGTCGGTACTTTAAGATTACTAAATTTTGTAAGCCACTTTTTCCATTGGAAATGAAGGAAAATATGCCATACAATAAGACATATGAATGGAAGTGCTACTATTATATGGAGAATAACCGGAAAGATACCACTGCTTGAAGTCGCTTCCAGTTGTATGCTTG
Organism: Bacteroidales bacterium; assembly: GCA_014800245.1. Classification (GTDB taxonomy): domain Bacteria; phylum Bacteroidota; class Bacteroidia; order Bacteroidales; family Muribaculaceae; genus Lepagella. The sequence continues at coordinate 136,488 of JAAVGM010000011.1, forward strand.
ATGCGAGGACTATTGGTAGAAGAATAGCCAAAGTCCAGTCGCATATCTTTAATTTTTGTACTTTCGTCATAGCGCAAAGTTACGGATAATTTGCGAGAAATCAAAGGAATAGATATTAGCATCAATATAATTTGTTGTCATTGGTCAATCTTTCTGCGCATTTCTCCGGAAACCTGTAGGCTTAATGGTCAGTATAATAACTATTTCTGCGCCCGTTCCTGCCCGTTCAAGCGCAGGCAGCAGCCTAAAGATCTGCGCTTGGAGTTATTTATTTCCTCACGCGCAAAAATAAAAAATCCCAAATGGGGACTTTTTTTAAGCCTACGGCGTAATAGCGTCTTTGGCTTGAAGTTTTCGGAACTCGGCAATGAGTTGCGAAACGGATTTAGTATCAATCGCCATACGATTGAGGTATTTGTTGTTTTACAACCATTCTCGGCTGCACTCGGCATAGGTTTGTAACTTGTTTAACTGATTATATTTTCGTAAATTTGTCGCATGAATAAAGTTTACAAATCAAAAGTAGCTAAATGGATTATTTGGTTTTGCATAGGCATGACCATTGCTTTTTTAGGTTCAATATACTTGTGTTATGACTCAACATGGATTCTTCTTATTGATGTAGTTTTAATGGGCATAGGCTTAGCTATGATTTATGATATGCTTTTGCATACGGATTATACCATAAGCGGAGAAAAGTTGCATATTCGATGTGGTTTCTTGTTCCGAATGGATTTGCCAATCTTCAATATTTTGGAGATAACACATAAATCCACAATCCTATCATCACCGGCATTGTCCGCTAAAAGAATAGGATTAAGATATGGGAAAAGAAGATGGGTATATATTTCGCCAAAGGCTCAAGAAGAATTTATATCAGATTTAAGAACAATCAATCCCACGATACAAATCAGTTAAAGTCCCTCTGAAAGTCAGAGAGGCTTTTTTATTAATAGATGGGTCTTCAATCTTCGTGTAAATTGATTCCAGCGATATATTCGCCATAATCGGCGAATTTGAGAAGCACTTGTGCGAGTGCTGCGGAACGGTATCGAGCCAAGCGAGAGCCGGGAGCAATTCAGCGATAGTGAAAGGTGTAGCCTCGAACAGAGTTTTACCCTTGCGGAGAAGATATGCGCCTGTTGGTTGCTTGCCGATAACCTTTGTTCGCTCCACTGGAGCAAGCAAAGAGTCTTAACCTCGTCTGCCGAGAAGACACCGGCAAACAGCTGATAAACATAACGAAGTTGTTTATCGCCTAATTCGTGCCCACCTTGCGGCACTTGGAAATTGATTGAAATGTTCTGCATAGAAAATGGGCTTTAACGCCCTGCGAAAGTACGGTAAAGCCCACTATGCGGAAAAGACAGCTCTTCAGTTCAATAGCCCATTACGGCATTTATCACATTTTGAGGATAATGCATTGATAAAATTGTGGGTAAGTCTTCATGGTTATTCATAAACCAAAAATTCTTTCCTCCATTTTGTGATATTCCAATCGTTTTATCCAATTCAGTAGAATGAATATACACATCTTCAGAACACATATTGGAAGTAACATTAAAAACAATAATTACATCGTTATTGTATAGAATCTTTTTCTCCAGATTATATACAATAATTTTAAAATCAACCCCATTCCTTTCCCATGTCTTTAGAGCCTCTTGCATATCACCTGACATATCTTTGAAGAATTCTTTCATGACTTCTTCATCAGGAAAATTTGGATAATATTTCCTGCAATACTCAAAAGCATCAGGATAGAGATACTTCCCACAAGTATTAACATCTCCATGGAGCAATGCACTATTGTAAGAGGCCACCTGACTTAATAAGTTATTTTCAATTTTCATTGAGTCAGGAAATACTTGGGTAATAATTTTTCCGTATTTAAGTCCTTCAGGAAGTTCCATTTTAGATTTTGGAGAAGCAATTACTGTAGGAGTGTCAGTATATTCTATTACCTCAATTTCGTTATGACTCGTGTTTTGAGTACAAGAAAATAAAGCTAAACTTACTAATAAGGGTAAAATAATTGTTTTCACCATATGAAAAATATCCATAATAAGCCTTTAATTTCTGCTAATATAATATCAATAGTGATTGTAGAAATGAAACTATCCTCTTTAGCGTATTGCCACCAAAAATACAGTGCCATAATTTGCGATACAATTCCATATCCCCATAATAGGAAACCTAAAATGGCGGATTCAGTATCAGAAGAATTAGATGTATTATTTCCCATAATACAAAGTTACAAAAAATTCAAGAACCGACCAAATTAAAAAGAAATAGCCAGAGGCTTTCTTTTCGTTCCTGAACAGCGTCGGGGCAAACAACTTCGCGGTTTCCGATTGATGCCATTCGCTGAAAGATTCGGGGTTTTGCCGGATATAATTGACAATATCCGCGAGCCTACGGGAATTGAACGACCTTGACAGCAGGTAGTCCACAACCTGCGCTTTTAATTGGCAGACAACCTCACTCCGCTTTTGTGTCAGATCTGAGCGGAGATTTTCGGAGCGAAGTGCTGACATAAATTTCCTTAAACCGATGAAACTATAAATTCCAAGCGGGGACTTTTTTCAAGCCTCCGGCTTACGCCTGAACAAGCAGGAACGAGCGCAGAAAGAAAAATCAAATGCAGCAAAAAGCCTAAAGGCTTCCGGAGAAGTGCGCAGAAAGATAGGTATGGAGATTTTTTAGGATAACCAATTAAAATAAACTCGAAGCATAAAAAGTAAATGGCTGTACATTTCCTGCAAGCCCTATTGGGAAGAGAGGAATCTATATGTGACCCAGCGGCTATAAAAGACTAAACCCCGAGGTTTGTCTGAAGACAGGGACACTCGGGGGATTCCATTGCAAAGTTAGGAATATTTTAATAAATTTGCAAATCGCAATAAGTTAAAAATTACAAAATGGAATATTCAGATTATGAAAAGGCGTTTTCTCCGGCTCGCCTCAACAAATATTTAGTTGCGTGCGGTGGCAATACAGCTAAAGCACTGATGCTGTATAGGCATAACGTAAAGTTGTGCCAAAAGTTTTATGGCATACTTAATATATTCGAGGTTGTGCTTCGCAACGCTATAAACGCTCACTATCAGAATATCTTCAATGATTTGGAGTGGGTGGAGAATCAGATGCGGCCAGGCGGAATGATAGAGAACGCGCCACAGAAAAAAGAGGTTCTTCGGATAATTGCCACGCTTCGGCAAAACGGGCGATATACAAACGACCGTGTCGTTTCGTCGGTGTCTTTCGGCTTTTGGACGCATTTGTTCACTCGTCAGCCTTACCGATTGGGCGGTCAAAATCTTTTGCGTATATTTCCGAACCGCACACCCGGATTAGGCCAACGAGCGGTGTTCAACGAGCTTCAAGAGATAAAGACTTTCCGCAACCGCATAGCTCACCACGAGGCTATTTGCTTTGATGAGAACGGCAACATTGACATGTCGAGGACACAAAGCAAATACGCGCTTATACTCAAATACATAAACTTTCTGGGCTATCAGAGCAAGGATCTATTATACGGCATAGACATATTGCCCGATTCTATCATTACTAAAATCGAAGCATTGAAATGAAGAAGTGGCATAAAATATTAGGCATAGTCCTGTTGAGTATTCTTTTTATTGCAGGGATATTCTGGCAGTGGATAAATTTTTATGCGGTCAGTGAATTTAGAGTAACCTTTGCCGCTCACGACTGTAAAGATTTTCTCTATTTCATGATTAGTGGAGATGCAATTTTGTTTTGGATAACTTATATCGCGGCATTATTCCTTTTCATTTGCCTGTGGAGAAAGGGAGGTAAGAAATGAAACTGACAAATAAGATATTTTGGATGATGTGGGGTGTCTGCCTATGCTATCTTATTGCTCTTTTATACATAATTGACCATGGGCGAGGTTTAGCAGGAGGAACCCTTATGTTGCTAAGTCAAATTTTCATATTGGTAGCAGTATTTTTATGTTCCCTTAAAAGTATACGGACCGCATTTATAAACCTGATAATTGCAGTCATTATAAATACGTTATTATTTTTGGGGTTTACTGATAATCTTGGAGAAGGACGTCGTTTGCTTTTTATGTTTTCTATTATATTTATTAACGGCTGCCAGGGAGTTGGAGTATTATTATTTTCACTGATAAAAAGGCTAAAATAGAATTAAGTATGAGTTAAGGCACGACACATAACGTCGGGGCCAGGAATTGGCGTATAATAAAAGTGCACAGGCGAAAGTCCGTGCGTTCATCAGTCCTCTATAGGTGGGTAAACAAGGATGAACGCTATTTACGAGATCTACAAAATAAAAGCACCGCTGCTGCACAAAAGCAACAACAAGCGGTTGTTGTAGAATCTTCTGAATTGTTGAACCACATCCAGTATATCCCGGCTACAGCCATTAAGATTCCGACAACAAGACAAATGTCCTTTCCTGTAATTTTGTACTTTCCATTCTTTTTTTCCATAATGCAAAATTACGAAAACAGAGCAATATATCCAAAAATGGCATGGACAAAGTGGCAGGAGACGTGCGACAGATGGTCAATGATTACCGTGCTATAAAGCTGCTCAGCAATAACGCCGACTACAAGGTCTACATGACGTATCTCAATTATGCCCCTGAGATACAGGCCATGATATAAACAACCAACTGGATTGAACGCCTCAACAGAGACTTCCGAAGGGTTACCCGAATGAGCACCGCCATGCCGAATGTGGACCTTATGACGGTTGTGAAAAGACGCTTATTTCTTTTTGAAGAATTTAATGCGCTTTATTGTATGTCCTATGCCAAAAGCAATCATAAGAAATCCGATTTTACCATGCACGCCTCCCAATGGGCTATGTTCACTTTCTATGAGCCAATGGATAAATGTTGCTATGCCTGTTATAAATGTAAGAATATACAGCCACCAAAGTATGCGTGTTGGTACTTTGAGTTTGCTAAATTTTGTAAGCCACTTTTTCCATTGAAAATGAAGATAGATATGCCATACAACAAGACACATAAAAGGGAGTGCCACGATAATATGGAAAATTACCGGGAATATGCCACTACTTGAAGTAACCTCTAACTGTATACTTGAGGCGAGGACAATCAGCAATAAGATTGCCAATGTCCAATCACAAATTTTTAATTTTTGTACTTTTGTCATAGCGCAAAGTTACGGATAATTTGCGAGAAATCAAAGGAACAGTCACCGGCAAGCAAGCTGATAAACGTAACGCAGTTGTTTATCGCCTAATTTGCGCCAACCTTGTGTCACTTAGAAATTGATTGAAATATTCTGCATAGAAAATGGGCCTTAACGCAATGCGACAGTACGGTAAAGCCCACTATGCGGAAAAGACAGGGAATATCTTATGGTATCAAGAGCTTATAGCCACTGAGTTGGCTTGCAATTTCCGTCAAGTCAATAGGTACTTTAACTTGCTGTCCATTGATTGTAAGTGTAACAGAGGTATTATTAAATACCGTTAATTTCTTAAATGGCATAGTTATTGACATCTGCTTACCCTCTTGTGTGGTAACCATTGAAGTTGCATCGTATGTTTTACCGTCATTATTAAATTTTGCACAGCAAGTTTCTGAGCCAGTCTTAAAATTGTCATCGACAATTACAATGGTGGTTTTGCAATCATTGTTATCAAGGCTCTTAAATTTAAATTGCGCGTTGGCGTTGATTGCAAAAACAGCGCAAATTAAAATAAATAATAGTTTCTTCATAAGTTAAGTTCCTAATTAGGTATAGTTTTCAAGTGCAAATATACCAATAATATTTGAGATTGACAAGTATCTCAGTAATAGCGGCTTCCACCTTGGGAGCGGCTGCGGTGAGCGAGAGGGTCGTTCAATCTTCGTGTAGATTTATGCCAGCGATGAATTCGCCACAGTCGGCGCAAATCAACCATGTGGCGCATACGTAACGACATATATTAGTGTACAGATGCATAAAAATAAGGCACCTCAAGCCGAAGCCGGGTGCCTTGACATCCTTATTATAGTGCAGATATAGCGACATTCTAAAAATAGAAGCCTATATGGGCACTGTTTCGTGTGCAAATTTACAGCTTTTATCTGAACCAACCAAATTTTACAATGAAAAATTCGTGCAGGTTTGAATTATTGTATTAGTTGAAGCCTCTCTTGGCTCAGCCAATAATGCTTTGAGGTTATCTTCAAGTTCCGTTCTTCTTGTATTAGAGATTGTACCGAGCATATATTTTATAACGCTATATGCTCCATTAATGTTGTGTCTATCTTTAGAATCAACTCCGGCTGGATTGGACTTTATACCTTTCGACAACTCAATGTTATATAAACAGCTTCCATGAGCGCACTTATTTCGTATAACGCGAATGGTTTCAAGGTAATTGACAAATACTTTCAAAGAACACCCATATTCGGATGCGATTTTCTTTTTTACCTCAGTGTCTTTAATTGCTTGATATAATGCAGTGAGGTTACCAAGAGTCATGAATTCCAAAGTCTTCCAAGCCGGAGCATATCTATCATTGATATATTTTTGGTGATGTCGCTTAATAACCGGATTTTCAAGTAAAGTTGAGTAAACTTTATTATGGAAACTCAAGACGAAATCAGATTTAATAATTGTCTTATCAACGAACCAAGTCGGTGAGTTTACATATATATTAGATAATATATATGTAATTCGAGATCGAAGATTCACCTCTATTCTGTCAAGAGCATTTAATAGTAATCTACGTAATTTAGTATCAAATAGGTAGAGGTCATAGATAGATTTGAAAGTAGTGCCCTCAACATACACATGTGTGCGATTGTGGATATTTGGAAAAGTCCGTTCAAAAGGGAACGCATAAAAACCAAGTCGATAATAGCCGACATCAAGCAGAATTTCCTCCGCTTTGTGTATATTGTCGAATACAACTCCCCTTTTCTCAAGAAGTTGCAGTTGTTTACTTATGTCAAGTGCTTTTTTCATCAAGTGCTTATTTGATATTGCAAAATTACGAAAAAATATTGATTTAAGGAAAAAATCACGATATACTGCTCATGCTTAGCGAGAAGGAGTCGCGGTAGGGGAATTTTTCGCAGCCAACGTAAAGGGTCTCGACGAGAGCCGGGATATTTGGCAGTTTCAAAAAGATGCATTACCTTTGCCTTTAGAAAAATGTCACACATGACATTTCTAAAGTATAATCAGCCGGATAAAACAAGATATAATGAACTTTCTATAGCTATAAAACCAGCAGGCTCAGCCCGAAACGGATATTGAGAAATAATACAGGCTCAGCCCGAAACGGACATTAAGATAAAATAGCAGAAACAGATACCTAACCATGCCGAAAAATACCGTAATATCAATTTGCAAGGGTATCGCCATCATATTGATGGTGATGGGACACGCCGAACCCCCTACCCTTATCTCAAATTTTATCTATATCTTCCATATGCCGCTGTTCTTTATCACAGCCGGCTATTTCTTCAATCGCAAATATCTCGACGACCCCTGGTCGTTCTGCGTGAAACGATTCAAAGGGCTATATCTACCCTTCCTTAAATGGAGCATCGTTTTCCTTATCCTTCATAACCTATGGTTCGAGATAGGATTGCTGAATGAACAGTTTGGCAATTGGACCGGAGGAGTGACCCATCCCTATTCCCTCCGTGATTTTTTCCATCGCCTTTTCCTTATTGTCACCTCCATGAGCGGATACGACGAATTTATGGCAGGCGCATTCTGGTTTTTCAGAGGATTGCTTATTGCGAGCATAGGATTCCTCATATTATATAAGATTGTGGATTCCACTACGCGCCTGTCGCCGATTGTAGGGGTTGTGGCCGTTTGCCTTCTTGTGTTGGGCTTCAATGCCTATCGCCTCGGATTCGGATTCAAGATCACCACCATCCCCAATGGCGGACTAAGGGACGTGTGGGGAATGTTCTTCTTTGGAATAGGGTTTCTTTACCGTTATTATGAAGCAAAGATAGGCAATCGTTGGTGGATTACCGCTCTATGCCTTGTCGTTATGTGTATTGGTGCGTGGAATCATTGGTGCGGAATGAACAATAACGGACAGATCCGCGATTTACTCACCCTCCCTCTTACTGGCATTGCAGGGTTCCTTCTTACCAAACATTTCTCCACACTCATAGATGCTGCCGGAGGAATCGTGGCAAAGAGTTTGACCTATATCGGCAACAATACGCTCTACATATTCATCTTCCATATTATATCGTTCAAGCCTATCAGCATGTTGAAGATTTGGTGGTATGGTTTGGAGCCGGAACAGGTTGGTTGTCATATGGTGATTCATTACAACAATCATGAGGATCTTTTTTGGATTATTTATACCGTCGCCGGCACTGCCCTTCCCCTTCTTGGATTATGGCTATGGCGTCGTCATGCCGCACCGCGTGTCAGCCATATGCTAAATGTTGCTATTTCAAGAAAAAATGCGTAAATTTGCCAAAAATGGATAAATGACAACATCAACGTTATACATAATTGCAGGTTGCAATGGAGCTGGGAAAACGACGGCATCTTATGCTGTGCTGCCCGACCTGCTGAATTGTAAAGAATTTGTCAATGCCGATGAAATTGCAAAGGGACTATCCCCCTTTAATCCGGAATCAGTAGCCATAGAAGCCGGCAAACTAATGCTTAAACGTATTAATCTCCTACTCTCACAAAAGAAAACATTTGCGATTGAAACAACTTTAGCCACCCGAAGTTATGCAGGTTTGGTGAAGAGAGCCCAGAAAGAAGGGTATACCAGAAAGAAGGGTATATGGTTATTTTGTTATTCTTTTGGCTCTCTTCTCCTGAGATGGCTATAGAACGTGTAGCAAAACGAGTGAGTGAGGGCGGTCATAATATTCCTACTGAAACAATTATTCGTAGATATTGGTTAGGTTTACAGAACTTCTTCAATATCTTCTCTCCTATTGTGGATTGCTGGATGTTTTTGGATAATGTTGACGACACAGTTTTATTAGCCAATAATCGCCAAATTGTTAGTCCTGTTATTTTCAATAAAATAAAAGAATCATGTCTGAACAAGAAGAACTAAAATTATTAAGCAAAATTGAAAAGGGTCTCAAACAGTCTTACGAGAACCTTCTTCGCCGTAAAGCAGCCCTCGGTCAGGATATGGTCTTTGCCGATGAGAATGGGATGCCAAGAGTTGTACCTGCCAATGAAGCCTTGGCAGAATATGAACGCAAACGCAAATAAGTAGCTGTTCAAATTAAACGTAAATTCAACTAAAAAATCAGAGGATATACCCCCAAGGGATATATCCTCTTTTTTCCTTGATTGTGTTCCTTTTCGGATCTAAAAACAATCTTCTGAATTTGAATGGTTGTTAAATAGGAAGTTATATCTTTTTAGAACCCGATATTTCCAATCGCCCACTAATTACTTCTGCTTAGCTACCTCCTCCTTGAATGTGTCGCAAGGCTTGAAGGCCGGAATCTTATGAGCCGGTACGATAAGAGTAGTGTTCTTGGAAATATTTCTTGCAAGCTTCTCAGCACGTTCCTTGATACCGAATGTGCCGAAACCACGGAGATATACATTCTCGCCCTTTGCAAGGCTATCCTTTACAACTTCCATGAAGCTTTCTACTGCGGTAAGTACGCTCGCACGGTCAAGGCCGGTGGAGCGTGCAATCTCGTTTACAACGTCTGCTTTTGTCATATCTTGCTATTATTACTAAATTTGAGCTACAAAATTAATCATAATATCTGAAATATTTACCATTCCAAAGGAGAAAATACCTCTAAAAATGCAAACTTTTTCAATATTTCTTTAATTTATCGCTTTCCCGCTCCTATTCTCTGGAGAAATTCATCTTTTTTCGACTCTGAAATTGGAATATAAGTCTGCCCGAATACAATCCGGTTGCGATCCACTACCTCCACATTCCTCAGATTCACTATAAACGACCGATGGACTCTCATAAAGATGTCGGATGGAAGAACCTCTTCTATATCCCGCATACTCATCAGAGATGTCACAGTCTCGCCCGAACTCCGGAAAAATATAAGATGGTCTTTGCGTACTTCTATGTAGAGTATGGAATCTGTGGACATTTGCACAAGGCGATAGTCGGCCTTTATCGTTATCATATCCGAAGGACTGCCTGATGCGTGATCCTTCTCATAACTTCTCCGCATCGAAAACCATTCAAGTGCTTTTCCCACAGCCTTAAGAAACTCCGAATAGCTCACAGGCTTCAGAAGATAGTCGAGAGCATTGGTGCGAAACCCCTCTAATGCAAAGCTGTCGTAGGCCGTGACATATATTATGCGGGTTTGACTTGGTATCATTTTTCCAAACTCTATTCCGTTGAGCAAGGGCATATGGATATCTAAAAAAACAAGGTCTATATTGCCCATCATCACCGGTTTCACCGCTTCAGCTGCCGATTCGAAGACTCCTTCAAGATGAAGCCCGGCAGTCTGCTCAACATAACTTTTCAGCAACCCGCGGGCCAATGGCTCGTCATCGATCACTATACAGCGTAATTTTTTGTTCATATTAGTCTAACGCGGTTTAATCCCATATATTTGATTCTTAGGCTCCATCTGATTATTTTTAATCCTCTTCCCTCCATTCAAGAGCCTTGGCGCTTATCGATACCCTGCTTCTGTACACCCCCTCCGACTTGCTTTCTTCAAATCTTTGGAATGTTCCGTATAGCAAGTTGAGCTGACGTTTCACATTCGATATTCCGATCCCTCCCCTACCGGTCTCTTCCATATTTTCCGGCCGGGAATCAGCAAAGGTATTTTCCACTTCAAACACAACTTCACCGTCTCCCTTCACTTCACTCCCGGTCTTTCGATAGAAAAGAGAAATACAGATGAAATACTCTTTCCCATTATGAGCCGCATATTTAAAGGCGTTCTCCACTAAAGTGAGATATATAAGAGGGGCTATCTTCAAATCGCCGGGCCATTTGCTCTCTATATTGCATTCAAGCCTGCACCCTCCCAGACGAAGACCCATCAGCGCAACATATTCCCTTATAAAATCTCCTTCCCGTTCGAGCGACACAGCCTCTGCTGAGGCTTCATATATCATAAACCTCAACATCTTGCTCAGATCATGCAGCGACTCCTTAGCCTTTTCCGGATCAAATCCTATGAGGGCATATATATTATTGAGCGAATTGAAAAGGAAATGAGGATTTAGCTGCGCCTTCAGACTCCGAATCTCCAGGCGGCGCCGCTCGGCCTCAAGTTCAAGTTCTTTCTTGAATATATTCTCTTTTTCCCGCCCCATGCGAAGTGCGAACCCCAAGGCTACAGCAAGAATCATCATTATTCCATCCCGCAAGGAGAATCCCGCATAGACCAACGCACTCCTTAGAATCGAAACATGTTCGGCATCCAAGCGAGGAAACTGAAAATCATCATGTGTGCGAATCCATAAAGGGATAAAGCACATCACTCCGAGAATCATGACAGCGTTGCATACAAAATAAAGCACAACCTTATGATTGCGCGTCACCATTGACGGAACCAACCAAAAATAATTCAAGAAGAAACCAGCAGTATAGAAAGTGGCCATTATCAAGCCAAGAATATTCTTATGAGTCGATTTCTCCATATCTCCGATCATAAACATCACCGATGGGAGATAGAACAGAATAAGCGACAGCGTGACCACTGTCGCCATTCCTATAAACCTTGCCTGCTTGTCTTTTTCACTCATATCTTATTGCCTCTATCGGATCAAGGTTAGAAGCCTTAGCCGCCGGATAAAATCCGAATATGACACCGATCACCGTACAGACAGCAAATGAAAGAATCACCGAACTGCTGCTTATCGATACGGGCCAATGAGCCAAGACTGAAATCATCCATGTGGCTCCGGCTCCTAATAAGATACCCAAAATGCCGCCTGTCACAGAAATTATCACTGCCTCTATAAGGAATTGCATCATAATATCTCGCCCTGTGGCCCCGATGCTCATGCGGAGGCCTATTTCACGAGTGCGCTCAGTGACACTCACAATCATTATATTCATGATGCCGATTCCTCCCACAAGAAGGGAGATTCCCGCCACAGCAGCAAGAAGAACTGTCATCATAGATGAGGTGGAAGAGATCATCTCCGCCAATTCCTGCATCGAACGTATTGTGAAATCATTATCATCGCTGTCGCGAAGCTTATGCTGACGACGCAAGATTTCTGTGATCTCGCTGATTGTCTCATCCGTTTGATTCTCATCCACAGCTGATGCCTGAATCCCCTGAAGATAATCGCTCGCAAGAATACGCTTCATCACCGTGGTGTAAGGCACTAAGGCAAGGTCGTCCTGATCCTGACCCATAGTGTTATAGCCTTTTTCGGCGAGGACTCCTATTACGGTCATAGGGATGCTTCCGAAACGCACTACCTTCCCGACTGGATCAGTGCCGTCCGGGAAAAGGTTATCCACCAAAGTCTTGCCTAATACGCAAACCTTGGCGGCTTTCTTCACATCCTCCTCCGTGAACATCTCTCCCTCCGCCATCTGCCGCTGACGGATATCAAGATACTGAGAATTTACGCCCTGTGCCTGAGAAGGATAGTTATTGTTTCCATTCACCCATTGCCCCGATCCATTCACCGTCGGAGTCATATAAAGGATTCCTTGAGCCTCTTTTTCCAAGGCTTCATAATCCGCCGGTTTCAGGGTCTGCATATCGGATGCGCTCTGGCGCACACCTCCATGATTCTCAGCTCCCGGAAAAATCATTATCATATTGCTTCCCATCTCCGAAATCTGAGCCTTGATGGAATCCTTGGAGCCTTGCCCGATGGCAAGCATTGCAATGACAGCCCCAACCCCTATAATCACGCCAAGCATGGTCAGAAAACAACGCATTTTATTGTTGTTCAATGCCTTTAAGGCTATCTTCATCAAATTCTGTATATTCATTTCTGGAGCATTATTCGTTATCTACCGGAAGATTTCGATACACCTCCTCGGCAGATTGAATGTCGTGGTTATATTCATCACTCACAATTCTGCCATCGCGCAACATTATATTGCGCGATGAATAAAGAGCAAGATCCGGATTATGCGTCACAAAGATAATAGTTTTTCCCTCGCGGTGCAACCTCTGGAAAAGTGTCAGGATGGAGAAGGAGGTGCGTGTGTCCAGATTGCCGGTGGCCTCATCGGCAAGTATGATCACGGGATTATTCACCAATGCGCGTGCAATCGCCACTCGCTGCTGCTGACCGCCCGACATCTGGTTGCTCTTATGATAGAGCCGTTCGCCAAGCCCCACCTCTCTAAGACACTTCTCTGCCCTCTCGGCTCTTTCCTTCGCACTTACTGCTGAATTATAGAGCAACGGAAGCTCCACATTCTCCATAGCAGTGGTCTTGGGAAGAAGATTATAATTTTGGAATATGAAGCCTATTTTACGGTTTCGTATCCTCGCACGCTCGTTCTTTCCCATCTTCTGCACAGAGATTCCATCAAGAAGATACTGTCCCGAAGTAGGAGTATCAAGGCATCCGAGCGTATTCAGAAGAGTGGATTTGCCGGAACCGGATGTGCCCATGATGGTTACGAATTCCCCTTCGTAGATTGTAAAGGAGACACCTCTGAGAGCCTTGACAGTCTCTTCGCCCACCTTGAAGTAGCGCTTGAGATCCTCTATCTTGATTATCTCCTTTGCCTCATCTTTCCTTATTTCTTCTCTCATTTTTTGTTCCCTTTTTTATTTGCACCCGGCGGTTTTGGCATAAACGGATTCTCTTGAGTTTTTCCATCTTTCTCGGCAGCTGTCGGCTGATGATATTGCAATGCCACTTTATCTCCTCGCTTCAGACCGGAGGTGATTTCCTGATTGATGCTGTTATCCACCCCCAAAGTCACAGATGTCTGTACGAGCTTATTGTCGCGGACCACCCACACCGAAGTAGCGGCAGGTTCCTTAAGAGCGACAATCTCAAGCTCTCCTTTCTCCTTCTTATCATTATCGCCATTCTCTCCCTGCTGAGGATTAAATTTCAGAGCTTTCATCGGCACTGTCAGCACATCCTTGAGTTCGAGAGTGTAGATTGTAAGATTGGCTGTCATTCCCGGAATCAGCTTATGGTCGGGATTTGAAGTGGTGACTATCACCTCATAGGTCACCACATTCGAAGTGGTGGTAGGATTGAGCCTCACCTGCGACACTGTTCCTTCAAACACATCATCCGTGTAAGCATCCACTGTGAATGTGACATGCTGACCCTCCTTCACCTGACCTATATCCGCTTCATCCACATTTCCGACCACCTGCATATTATCCAAATCAGCTATTACATAGAGATTGGCTACATTCATACTCGAAACCACGGTCTGCCCCACCTCAACTTCACGAGAAATCACCACACCATCTATAGGGGAATAGATCTCTGTGTAGTTAAGATTCTTGGCGGCTCTGACACGATCAGCCTGAGCTTTCTCATAATTCTGCTTCGCCACTTCAAAGCTATTGCGTGAAGTCTGAAATTCGTAATCAGAGATCAGTTTCTCGTCGTGGAGCTTACGGTCGCGTTCATAATTGCATCTGTTATATTCATATGTGGATTTAGCCGACGCCACATTTGCATCCGCACTCTGCAGTTCGGCAGCAAGGGTGGTTTTGTCAAGTTCGGCCAAGAGCTCCCCTTTTTTCACAACGCTGTTGAAATCGGCATAGAGCTTGTCGATGATACCGGTGACCTGAGTTCCGACATCCACCTGCGTCACAGATTCCATCGTTCCTGTTGCAGTGACCACTTCCGACATTGTGGTCGGTTCTACGGTATATGTTTCGAGTTCCATCTTCTGCTGTTCGGCACAAGAGCAGACTCCAAGAAACAAAGCCGGGATTATAAATGAATAATATGCTTTCATCTTTTTATATTTTAGCAAGATAATTTATCGAATGGACTCTTAGGGCATCTCCACCTCTCCTGATGCATAGAATGTGATTGTTTTAGAGGCGAGTATTGCCATATATTTATTTTGAAGCTGTTCGAGACGCGCATTCAAGAGATTATTATGTGCGGTGAGGAGATCAAGCGGATTGACCAATCCAAGTTCAAACTGACGATTCACAAGCGTCGAAGTCTCTTCCATCGCTTCGAGCTGCACCATTCCGCTCCTGTATCGAGCCTGTGCATTATTGGCATCAATATAAAGATTCTCGATAGTCTGCGCAAGATCATTCAGCAGTTTCTCCCTGTTGATGTCGGCTTCAAACTGTGCGAGCTTGGCTTTTGCCACAGCACGTTTAGTCTTATTTCCATCATATATCGGCACAGAAAGTGAAAGTCCGATATTTTCATTCAGACCATGCCCCATCTGATAGCCCCAGTCGCGGCCTCCCGTGGCATACCCTGTGCCGATTCCTCCTTGAAGCGAGATATTTGGTGCGTTTCCGGTGCGGGCGATATCCACATCCTTAGCATAGATCTCTGCCTCTATCTGATTGCTCTTGAATGCAGGCAACCATCCCAATGCCGATTCATAGGCGGAAGCCATAGGGATCAATTCAGAAGTGACTTCACTGTCGGGAAAAGCCACATCCACAATATTTATATCATTTTCAAGACCTAAATTAAGCAACTTCTTCAAATTCATCTTATAGGATGAAAGATTGCTCTCGGCTTGAGTGAGATTATACTGATCTTGTGCCATCTGGCTTTCAATCTGAGCAAGGTCCACCTTGGATTGACGACCTCCCTCTACAAGTTTACGCATCCTTTCCGTTTGTGCGGTGCTCACCTCAAGAGTGCTCTTGGCTATTTCAATAGCTTCTCGAGAATATAGAATATTCAGATAAGCCTGGAGAATCGCCACTTGAAGTTCCTTAATCTGATCCTCTCCTGCGAGTTGTTGCTGACGTTTCACAAGTTTTGAAGATTCGAGGCGATATTTACGGGCATTCCCCTCCCACACAGTCCAGGAAGCATTTACGCCATAACTGCTGTTGTATGTATTGCTTTTGCGTCCTGACATTGCGAGAGGATAATTTGTGAAGCCTTGTCCTGTGGAGAAATCCACAGAAGGCAACCATGCATCCTTAGCCTGAGCTATATCTTCATCTGCCTGTAGAATCGAAAGCAGTGTCTGACGGATATCCGTATTGTGAGCTATTGCCCAATCCAGACAATCTGAATAGCTCCACCTCAAGGGTGTCTCATCTGATGTGGCTACGGATAGATCGTTGGTCGATACCTGACTGAAGATCGGATGATCCTCTCCGTTTGCGACAACCCCTCCAACACCAACAAGCATGAACGACACAAATAGCCTCTGAATTGTTGTTATCATAATATTGTCTTTTATGTTTTTGGATTGATTCTATATCTATCACTTCCTGATGTAATGCAATAAAAAAGAAGAACCGGAATACTCCTAACTTCACAGTCGAGATGGTAACCCGGTTCTTCCATCAATCACACTACAATATGTTTTCTAACTTTATCCTGTATCGGGGATTATATTGCAAAGTTAAACTATTATTACTTAATTATAAAATAATATCGGCATATACCTTAAAATTCCTCCTACAAACCGATTTTTAACCCACCAATTAAAAGTCAGGAGTATAATTGTTAAATAATTTAACAATTATACTCCAAACTTACACCCATTAACAATCTTATAACCTTATAACCTTACAACTTATAACCTTATAAAACATTAATCCGCATCAACATCCCCTTTTGCCACAGCCTCGGCAGCCTCCTTCATATCATCTCCTCCACCGGTCTTTCCGGCATTTGGATCCTTGAACAGACCGGTGAGATATTTCTCATTAATACGTTGCATCAGCTCCCAGAAATTAGGAACAAAGAGGGTGCCGATCAAGGCATTCAATGCCATGCCGAACACTACGGCCGTGCCAAGTTCGATACGGCTGTTGGCTCCCGCTCCGCTGGAGAACATCATCGGCATCACACCGAATACGAATGCCAACGCCGTCATCATAATCGGACGGAAACGGATCACACCTGCATCGTGGGCTGCCTTCCTTATCGGAATTCCCGCTTTGCGGAAATCCATGGCATATTCCACGATAAGGATTGCGTTCTTTGCCGACATTCCCAAAAGCAGAATCAATCCAATCTGGGTATAGATACTTATGCTTTGGCTCATTATTATACATCCCAGCACTGTTCCCAAGATGGCAACCGGCATACTCAACACCACTGCTATCGGGTCGGTCCAGCTCTCATATTGGGCAGAGAGCACAAGGATGGTCATGATGATTGCGAATATGAATACGAAACTGATTGTGGTGCCGGCCTGAGTCTCCTGATAGGCAATTCCTGTCCACGCATAAGAATAGTTCTTACCCACAGCTTTCTCAACAATCTCCTCCATCGCCTTGATACCCTCCGACGAGCTTACACCATGAGCAGGAGTGGCTGTCAAGGCCGCTGTCTGATACATATTATATCGCGACACTGAAGGAGAACCCCAACTGGGATCTACCGTGGCAAAAGAGGAGAAGGGAACCATTCCTCCGTCGGCATTCCTTACACTCAATGCCAGTATATCATCCGGATTGCTGCGCGCGCTCCCTTTGGCCTCCATATTCACCTGGAATGTACGGCCGAAATCCACAAAGTCGTTGACATAGCTTCCTCCCATATAAGCAGAAAGAACGGAATAGACATCATCGATATCCACATTCATCATCTTTATTCTGTCGCGATCGAAATTCACTGCGTATTGCGGCACCACTCCCTGATACATCGTAGTAATACTCTCGATTCTGGGATCTTCCTTCGCCGCAGCCTGCACATCGCCAAGCGCTTTCATGAGATCTTGAGCCCCAAGACTATTGATATCGAGCAGCTGCATCTCCAGACCTGAAGACATTCCCAATCCGGGAATTGCCGGAGGATTGGCGGAGAAGATTATCGCCTCCTGTATATTCCGGGACACACTGTCAACATATGCCATAACATTGTCAAGCGATCCTTTGCGCCCTCTTTCCTTCCAGGGCTTTAGAATCACATTCACCGAACCCATATTAGAGGACGCTCCTCCTCCCATCATTGAGAAGCCGGCAATAGTCATCACATCCTTTACATATGGATTCTTCTTTATTTCTGTCTCCAGTTTGTCGAGCACTGCCTCTGTCCTGTCAAGCGAGGCTCCCGTAGGCAACTGCACGGAAGTCATGAAATATCCCATATCTTCGGAGGGGATGTAGCTTGTAGGCCATGACACGAACCCATAAATGGCAACTCCTGAAATGGCAAGGAATACAACCATCGACACCAAAGGATGCTTCAGCATCTTGGAGATAATCTTCTCATAAAGAGACAGCGTCTTTCCAAAGCCTTTATTGAATCCACGATAGATAATATTTTTCGAAGGTTTGCGGGGAGTGAGGAAAAGTGCGCACAAGGCAGGTGTCAAAGTCAACGCATTGAATCCTGAAAAGGCGGTGGAAACAGCAATGGTCAAGGCAAATTGTTTATATAGTTCGCCTGTGATTCCACTCACAAAAGCCGTCGGGATAAACACCGACAGAAGCACCAGCACCTCTCCGACAACCGGTCCGGTCAATTCCTTCATTGCCTGGGTGGCAGCCGCCTTTCTTGAGATATCACCTTTATCCACGAGACGCGAACAATCTTCCACCACCACTATCGCGTCATCCACCACAATGGCTATCGCCAACACCATGCCGAAGAGGGAGAGAGTATTCAATGAAAAGCCCATGAGCTTCATCACTGCAAATGTGGCAATCAAGGACACAGGGATAGTGATCATCGGGATTATTACGGCTCGCCAATTCTGCAGGAAGATAAGAATCACAATCATTACGATGAGCGAGGTCTCCACAAAAGTCACGACTACATCATCGATCGACTCGCGCACATAATCAGTGGAATTTTGCACCACTTCATATTCCACCCCCTCCGGGAAGTATTTCGAAAGCTCATCCATCTTCTTTAATGCGCCGTCGGCCACATCAAGTGCATTCGCGCCCGGAAGCTGCTCCACGCCTATCAATGCTGTCCCCTCTCCATTCACCTTAGCTGACATGGAATATGACGAGCTGCCCAATTCCACTCGCGCCACATCTTTCAGACGCAGGAAACCATTGCCGGCACGCAACACTATATTCTCAAATTCCGCTACAGAGGAGAGGCGCCCTTGACTCGTAAGAGTGAATGTGAAATCTGCGTCATCGCCATCTCCGGAGTTTCCCACCGAACCGGCTCCGACCTCAATGTTCTGCGACTGAATAGCGGCGCTCACATCCTCCGGCGTAAGACCTTTCTCTCGCATAGCCTCCGGATCAAGCCAGATGCGCATACTATATTCACCTCCGCCAAACGACTGAACTCCGCCGACACCTTTCACTCGCGACAATGGTTCAGTGATATGAAGCTGTGCATAATTGGTCAGATAAAGCGCATCATAGAGTTTGGGGTCTCCTTTGAGGGCAAGGAAAAGAACATTATTACTTGATTCTTTATTCACCTGCACACCCTCCTGGATCACCTGTGTAGGAAGCTGCGAATCAGCAAGGGAGATGCGATTCTGGACCTCCACAGCCGCTTCATCGACATCTGTGCCATTTTCAAAGGTGATGGTCAAGCTGTAGCTGCCATCCGACCCACAACTCGAACTCATATACAACATCCCCTCAACGCCATTGACCTGCTCCTCAATAGGAACGGCAACCGTGCGGGCCACAGTCTCTGCATCTGCTCCCGGATAGGAAGCACTGACCATCACCGTGGGGGGAGTGATATCAGGATATTGGGCTATCGGAAGGGTATTCACCGCCAACAGACCGGCGAAAACCATTATCAATGCCAAAACCGTCGCAAATATCGGACGATCTATGAAAAACTTTGAAAACATAGGGCAATCGTATTATTTTGTTAGCACCGGTTTAACTTTCTCTCCTCTCTGCACTGTAAGCAATGCCTTGGTCACATATTTCTGTCCCGGCTCGATTCCGGATGTGACCACTCTCAATGAATCCTGATAAAGCGATCCCACCTTGATAGGGGTATAGACCACCTTATTGGAATCGTTCACCACATACAGGTACTTTCCGAGCTGATCGCTTCCGATAGAAGCATCTTTCACAAGCACTGCCCTCGGATCCGTGCCATAAGGGAGGGAGACGGTGATATACATCCCATCTTTCAACTCATTATCCTTATTGACAAGCTTCCCTTGAAGGAGCAATGTTCCTGTAGCGGAGTTCACAGATGGAGCAACAAATGTGAGATCGGCTGTATAGCTGTTTGCCAAAGGCTCCTTGAATGATATGGGCACATTGCGGTAGACCTCGGATGATATGCCCCCGTTCCTGCCAAGCAAATCCTCATATTGAGTGTCGCTCAGATAGAAATTCGCCGTCATCGAGGAGTTATTGTAGATTGTGGTGAGTTTTACGGGTGCCCCTTGTCCGTTGACATAATTGCCGGGATCAGGCGCACCATTGGAGATATATCCTGATATGGGAGCAGTGATTGTGCAGCGCTGAAGGTTCTGACGGGCTGTTGAAAGAGCTGCTTCGGCATCTCGGATAGAAGCAGCAGCCTGCTCCATATTGCTCTTAGCCTGCATCACTTCCATCTGCGACACGGCATCCGCCTCAAGAGCCTTCTTCATGGCAGCATATTGATTGGTGTAATAGTCATGTTGGCTCCTGGCCGTAGAAAGAGCGGCCTCTGCTTTCGACACTGCATCCCGATAGGTGGTCGATTCTATGGTGAAGAGAGTCTGACCCTTGTTGACATATGAACCGGCTTTATAATGACACGCCAAAATGCGCCCGCTCACCTCCGCCACTACATCAGCTGTAACCCCGGCAGATAAAGTGCCGGGATATGTATTATAAAGAGTGATGGAGTCGGTCGTGGCTTCTGCCACTTCTATTGGAGGAACTTCACTATCTGAATCCTTCTTATCCTTCCCTTTCTTGCATCCTGTGGCCACTACGGCTGCGAGCGCCAGCATCAATATGTATGTCTTTTTCATAGATTTCTATAATTAAATATTTAATAACGATTCAAATATCAATATCCTCCGCCCATTGCCTGATATAGATTCACCAGCTGGGTTAGAGCATCGCCGCGTGCCGCGACAAGAGAATTTTGGTTTTCAAGATAGGATTGCTGGGCATCCACCACATTGCTGAAGGCAGTGAGACCCTGCTTGTAAAGATCAAGGGATAATTCGAGGGATTTCTCGCTCTGCTCTATAAGAGATTTCAGCCAGTCGATCTCCTGCAGGCAGGCATTGTAACGACTTATCGCATTCTCCACCTCCTCAATGGCATTGAGCACGGTGAGGTTATAATTATCGGCAGCCTCTTCGAGTTGAATCTTGGCCTCAGCCACCTTGGCGTTTCTTGCCAATCCGTCGAAGATGGTCCAGGAGAGTGTAGGAGCCACTGAATAATCGAGGCTGTGGCTTCCAAACATATTGTCGAAACGATGAGCTGAAGTGCCTATTGATCCGTTGATTGACAGGACGGGAAGGAAATCGCTTTTCGCCACCCCTATCATTGCTGCATATTGCGCCAACTGAGCTTCTGCCTCCACCACATCGGGTCTGCGGCGCAGGAGATCGATCGGAACCCCGACATCCGGCATACCCATATCTTTGGGCAGAACTCCGGGAACAAGCAATTCCGGAACCAACTTGGCAGGATATACGCCGGTGAGCACGGCAAGGGCATTGGCTGTGGCACGGATGCTGCTTTCAAGTCCGGGGAGAGTGGATTGTGTGGAATAAAGCACGATCTTCGCCTGTGCCACCTCCAGCATATCCCCGATTCCGGCTTCCTGACGGGCCTCTGCAATCTTAAGCACCTTTTCTTGCGATGCGATATGTTCGACCGATACCTGATATTGCATCTGATAGGTTCGTAACTGAAGATAGGTCTTTGCCACGTTGGCGCATAGCGAAACGAGCACGGCATCATAATCAGCCCGGCTTACATTCAGCGAAGCCTTGTTGGCATCGAGCTGACGTTTGATTCTTCCGAACACGTCGATTTCCCACGACATGTTCAGGCCGGCTGAAAATGCAGATGAACTTACTGAGGGGGTAACGGTCTTTCCTGCGGCGCCTGATTGCTGAGAGGCTGTCCATCCGGCTGAGGCTCCAAGTGTGGGATAGTAGCCGGCGCGAGTGATATCCATCTCTTTATTCGCAAGCTGAATGCGCTTCATGGCGGCGGCTACATTATAATTGTTTTTTTCCGCCACACTTATCAATGAATTAAGTGTTGTGTCGCCAAATTCTTTCCACCATCGGTCTTCCGAGGGTGCTGTCTGCTGATGGTCAGGAACGTAAAGCCATCTTTCCGGAATCGGCGAACTAAGGTAACTTTCGCCGCTTTCGCCTGCTTTCTGTGCCATTGCGGCAGGAGCAAAACCTATCACTCCTAATCCGGCTGTCAGAATTATTTTTCCTAAATTTCGGTGTAAATTCATAGTATATATGTTTATAGTGAAGCAACTGGATGAACTCACTGGCTTTAGATTCTAAACACTGAAATGTTAATTTCGGTTTTCAATCCATTGAATTTAATTTCAAAAAGAAATCCGACACCTTGACGATGCCGGATTTGCTATCATTGAAAATTATAATTAAGCGTATTATTTCTGAAGCTTAAGAGTATAGTTGAGACCCAACGAATCGGGTGTTTCTTCAAACGTAACAGGATTTACAACCTTGATGGTTGAATCCGATGCAACAAGGAATGTGTAGTCGGAAGATGAAGGATTTGAATCCTTGGCATCCATCACGAGCTTGATATATTTCTTACCTCCCTTTTCGATCACCTTAAAATCACCTTCGGAAAGGAAGGTGGCCTGAACATTGATTCCTGACATAGCTGCCGAATCAGGTTCGATGATCTGCTCTGTCAAAGCATAGTCGCCCTCATTGTTGGCCTTATCATTATCATAATCTAAAGCAATTGTAAGTGTCATTCCATTGGCATCAGCCATAGGGATAGTTCCTACATATACTTCATCAGGACGACTTGCACATTTTCCATCTCCGCACTTATTGCCTGAGCAAGCGGCCATCGAAAGCATCGACAATGCGGCTGCCGCTAAATAAATTGTCTTTTTCATAGTTTCTTAATCACCTTTTTGTTTATTCTTTAGATTAATAACATTCATCTCTATAATATTGTTCCGCCTTTTCATTCTTTATTTCCTTTATTTCCCAAATGAATATCCTCATAAATCCCCAATTCTTACAATTTGATTATTTTCTTAGTATTCATTCCACAGAGGAAGGAATGCTCCGGATTAAGATTACAGAGCTGAGATAAGTATAGTATGGATAAAGAAAGGGTCCGTACGCTGGATTGCCTTACGGCTTGTTGACGCGGGATTGGAGCAGATGGAACGGGGATTTTTTCTTAGTCTGATTATGATTTTTAGTTGGGATAAAGGGAGATTAGACCTGTCGGTCTTGGCAGATGGGAGCAGACCCTTCATTCGTATGTATCCTGCTCAGATCTCCGCTGACCGGCAGGTCAGAACTATCTGCTTTTTTACTCTGCTCCCTTATATATCTAAAAATACTTATATAAAAATCCCCGTTCAATCTGCTTAATTCTTACGGCATGGTTACGCATGATTTGAGCAGATGGAACACAGATTTTTACGAAAGCGAAAGGTAGCAAGGAGTTATACCGCCTGACTTCCAATCTCCCTTCCGTTATCAAAGTTATGAACAGACACCGAGGACGCAGTTTCGGGATTTAAAATCGCTCAAATTTACGCACTTTGTACCTTCATTGCAATTTGCTCAGTCTAACTGACATAATCCCAACAAGGTAAAGAATTGTATTACAATAAAATCGGGGATACATACCTGGTATATATCCCCGCCTGCCCGATGCTTATAGGCCTGTGACCTATTTAGCGNCTGGAATAATGGGAAGAATGGGAAGAGTGAGAACTGTGACTGCTATGGCTACGGTGAGAGCTGTGAGAGCTGTGAGCAGCAAGCAGGTTAGAATCACTCCAGTTCTTCTCTAATATGAGAGAAGGAGTCTGATCATTTCCCTTAGTCTGAGAAATTGTCAAATCCGCATTGCTGAACTTAGCAGCAATGTTCTCTCCCATAGAAGACAAGAATCCCATGCCACCTATTATTGCGGAGGCAACGATAAAAGCAATTTTCTTCATCGAAACTTCTGTTTTTAAGGTTAAACATACGGGTTAGTTAAATCTCTTTATATGNGCGCTGNGATATTTTTGNTTGGANGCANACAAACCACCACAGCAATCTTTTAGACGGCAAGTAGTACACTCAGGCAAATATGTATCCTTCCAATCCGAAATAGCGTTAGCAGCATAATTTCTAAGATTTTCGGGTAAGACACATAGTTGTGCATTATAGATAAGTGCCTTNATTCCNCGATTTTCNAAAATCTGAANTGCATCTTCTAACTGNTGNTTATACTCATANGGATCAATCCANAGNTCNTTCATATTNTCTTCAGCTAAACCGATTGTTTCCATTTGNAAGAATGCNACTTGNCTAACAAATGGAAANTTTCGATANATGTATTCCGCTAATTGNGGAAGACGTTNATANGTTAGCTTGTGTATAACAATCCTAATTCCAATCCGCNGTCTATANGTGGCTAAATTATANAGACCTTCAACAGTCTTATANAANGTNTTAGCNCCTACAATATGATTATGTATTGAGGNNANATCGGAAAAAAGAGGAATATCTNTTTGCAANTCCTTACANTTGCANGCTGCCAATTTTGCTGCATAACTCCGATNNGCAAACTTTACCCCATTACTCAANANATTTAGGGCTGCATNTGGCATTTGCTTCTGAATAGCCTTTATATACTTGAATAGTTTNTCNCCAACTAAAGTAGGNTCNCCTCCTGTTATACCAAATTCNTTCGTGTNTTTAGAACACAATGAGATTACTTTCAANTTAAAATTAAANTAATCAGGTTCNTCCNTAACAGGAGGCTGAGGACACATTATACAACGATGGTTNCATTTACCTGTTGCGAATATAGCATTATGAATGGAATTTCTTTTCATAATGAAATATTATCTCNCCTTTNTCATTTAGCAANACTACATCACCATCATTAAACTCAGAGCAGTTCTGCACCTTCGAGATTACACGTCCCTTNGGTGNTATATTATGAAGCGCNGTNATNGTAGCCAAATANCCAAATCCATTGTCCTTNGCNGTTGGNTTGACTAATATAGTATTCTTTCGTTTNAGCACATTTACTCCCGTTGTTGATATNACACCTACAACAGGCTCANAAATATTATGTGNGATACCGTTNACTTGTCTCATAACNTATCTTATTTTATCCANGACCAGAAGATTCGNTCTATTTCCTTATCTCCAGACTTCAATAGGTCGAAAAGGTATCTTATAATTGATCTTGTTTTNATGCACATCTCATTAGTTGGCCTGAATCCAATAACATCTCCTTGTTCNGACATATTACGGACAGGGTCAGCNCCACAATATGGCTGNAACACACATTTNGCACAGCCNGGCAAACATTCGGTACATGATTTTGAGATTATTTGATGNAGTAAATCTCCATTAAACATTTCNTGATATCCATTTTCATGTACATTACCAAGCTTAAAATAATAATTTTTGAAACGAGCCATCATACGTGCCTCATCAGCTACATATACATTACCGTCGTAATCATAAATAGCACCTGAGATACCAACNCCNGCAGGAGANTGTAGGTCAACAAAACCNGTGGCAAACGGCGTAAGAATACGNCTTAGAAGCAATTCNGCAAATCCTTCTANAAANTAAGTCCCCTTCTTGTTTAATTCGATAATATAATCAAGACCNTCTTTATAATTTNCTATAAANTCNTCAATAGNATATGCTATTTTGTNCTTATANTGTTTTGCAAATCCATAAGGGTTAAGNGAACGCAAAAATATATTATTGAAGCCTANTCTTACGTATTCATCAATAATATCTTTNAAACGCCCCAGACTATACTTTGATGTCGTCATAAGAGCTCCNACACACTCCTTATCTCCAAAGACACGTCTGATCATNTGAAGGTTATCTTCAAAGATTTCATGTGTTTTATCAGTATTTTGCAGAGGTCTATTCGTATTATGCAAGTCTGCNGGTCCATCAAGAGATGTAGACACAAGACATTTGTGCTTNTTGAGATATTGCACCATTTCCTCATCAAGTAGACTTATATTGGTACAAATTATAAACTCAAGATTTTTCTTCTTAAGAATATTGAGAGTCTCGGCTTCCTCAATGATATATTTCACCATTGGAAAGTTAGTAGATGGATCACCACCTTGAAATTCAATTTTGATATATTGGGAGGGAGATTGAAAGATGAGTTTTACTACTTTTCTTGCAGTTTCCTTCGACATATCGACTGAATCAGCGTCCATATCTTTACGGGCAACCTGACAATAGATACAGCTGGAGTTACACCTCAGTGTAGGCACGACCATATGTAACGAAGTAAAATCTCGCAATATGCTTTTTTTTGTACGATACTTAGTTGCGAGCATACTTACAACATTCTCAACCTTATCTGAGGTGGCAATTTGCTTAGATTCTAAATTATGAAATATTTCNCTGTCGNTATTNAGTGTCCCATCTACGAATTTTTGNAAATCAAGTGTAGACANAAAGACNTACTCACCAATTTCATTGGTAAGTAAATACTCATTTTCTGAATATCTCTCAAACCTAAATGGAAGGAGTGTATACTCAGCTGATATTGTANNTTGTANCTGTNTTTCGTCTGACATATTCTNTATCAAAGTNGCTNNTTNTNTGCTAANCTANTCCTTAAAATAANATCAGNNCGAATCATCATTTTGTAACAGGCTTAAAGGCTTCTTCAACTATAAGATCACGAATATGACCGAATCTATTTTCCGTTTCTATTCTTATCTGCTGATCGATTAAATCATTGCAGATATTTTTTANNGNAACATCATCTATACTTTCTNCGTTCTTCCTTTCAAAAAGAATTTCGTAACNATCTNCTCTTTCTGATAGATNNACAAAGTATNCNCCTGANTATTTATANGCNGATGCGTGNATTGCCTCNGCAGAATAGAGGGTCTTTAGANAGTGAAAGCGAGGCTCTACTCTNGTCAATATGAGTGATNGGATAAGTCAACTGTNCCATTCTTCAATGTTCTCGACCACCGACTCCTAAGGTCGAAATAAAAAAGAAGCGTGGAGCCGTATACCACACTTCTAATTTGGAGGTCCTGAGAAAACCTAAAGTACTGAGGTGGGNATAGCAGCCCACGCCNTATGGCGTGAGAACCACTATGCTTTNCCCTTGTACTTTATTCGAAAATTTCTCAGGTTTCCAAATTACAAGTTAAGCATANCGCTTCGCGANATCATATGTCACGACTCAANGCACAAGCCACTGAATCAAGTGCAAAGTTANAAAAAAAGATNCATACTCNGAAATNAATAGTNAANTTTTTTACTNTTNNTNATAATATATTNCTTGNTTNTTGATAATATAAATGAGTAATCAAATATTTATACTCAAAAATCCCCTGTACCTTGAATTAATTTATAGATTAGGAAAATGTACGTACGCCATATGGTTTGATGACGCGAGATTTGAGCAAATAGAACGGTTTTTTTAATTTCATATATAATTTCTTGTTTGGATTAAAGAGCAGATAAGACCTTTCGGTCTTGGGGAAGTACGGCAGGATTTTCATTCGTCGGGATC
This sequence comes from Bacteroidales bacterium, assembly GCA_014800245.1. Lineage (GTDB taxonomy): Bacteria > Bacteroidota > Bacteroidia > Bacteroidales > Muribaculaceae > Lepagella. Next base: position 164,253 of record JAAVGM010000011.1, read on the forward strand.
TTGCTCAAATCTGCACTGACCGACAGGTCAGAACTATCTGCTCTAATGTATTATTTAATAAATTTTATTGCATTTTTCAATAAAAAAATCCCCGTTCTATCTGCTCAAATCCCGCGTGCTAAAAAGCAACGCTTTGATCTCGCGTACGGATTTTTTCTTAATCCACCCTATGCCATAAAATACTCGTCTCAGCTCTGCGATCTCCATGCCAAGGCATGTCAATCTCTGTGAAATAAATATTATCTCAGCCTCTGTGACTCGGTGTTCCTCTGTGTGAGGTAAAAAGATTTAAAGGATAAGCAGCTACTTAAAATATATTTTGAGGAATTATAAGGATATTCATTTATTTTTATTAACTTCAACCTCCAAAACTATCCAGACATCATGGCGACAACAAACTATAACCCGGAATTCGACTATCTCGACCCGACTCTTTCCGAAGAGCCGGAGACCGCATATGAAATCAATCGCGACCTCAACCTTGCACATCGTATTATAGAAGAAACAGCTGCAAACCTCTTCCTTACAGGAAAGGCAGGAACAGGAAAAACCACTTTCCTGCGCCATCTCCGCAATTCGTCGCCAAAGAGAATGATTGTGCTCGCCCCAACCGGCGTGGCAGCCATAAATGCCGAGGGCGCCACAATCCATTCCTTCTTCCAGCTCCCCTTCTCCCCTTTCATCCCCGGGAAAGGCTTCTTGGAGAAGGATGGCAGAAGATATAGTTTCAGCAAGGATAAAAGGAGAATAATCGCTTCGTTAGATCTGCTGGTGATAGATGAAATCTCAATGGTGCGCCCCGACACTCTGGATGCCATCGATTCAGTGCTCCGGCGATATCGCAACCCGGCGCTCCCCTTCGGCGGAGTGCAGCTCCTCCTCATCGGCGACCTCCGCCAATTAGCACCCGTGTTGAGAGACAACGAAAGAGAGATGCTCTCACCCTATTACGCTTCGGAATATTTTTTTGAGAGCATGGCCTTGCGCCAAAGCGGATTCGTCACCATCGAGCTTTCCACAGTCTATCGACAAAGCGACCGTAATTTCATCGACATCCTTAATGCCGTGCGCGACGGCAATGTCACTCCCCAAATCCTCGACAAACTAAATTCGCGCTATATCCCGAATTTCATGCCGCAGGATTCGCAGGGATTCATACGCCTCACCACCCATAACCGAATGGCCGACGATATCAATTATCGCCGATTGGCCGCCCTTCCCTCAGAAGAAATGCAATATTCTGCCGTTGTCAACGGCAATTTTCCGGAATTCTCTTATCCTGCAGATTCTCTGTTGCGCCTGAAAGTGGGCGCTCAGGTGATGTTTGTAAAGAACGATTCAGGATCAGACCGACGCTATTATAACGGCATGTTGGGAGAAGTGACCGCCATGACGGAGGATAAGGTGATTGTGCGCCCGGCCGACGGATCGGCTCCTATCACTGTCTGCTATGCGGAATGGGAAAACACAAAATATGTAATCAATGAAGAATCAAAGGAGATCGAACTTGTAAGAGAAGGGACCTTCTCTCAGCTTCCTCTACGCCTGGCATGGGCCATCACAATCCATAAGAGCCAGGGATTGACTTTCGACCGCGCTATCATTGATGCCGGCTATTCTTTTGCCCCCGGTCAGACTTATGTGGCTCTGAGCCGATGCCGTTCGCTTGAAGGATTGGTGTTGGGACAAAGGATACCTCCTTCGGCTGTAATCACGGATTATACGGTCAATTCTTTTATCGAGGCTTCATCCTGTACTCGTCCCGATGCCGACACAATCGATAACATGAGAGCCGAATATACCCGTCATTCACTTGCCGAGCTCTTTGATTTCAGAAGCATCCGGGTGGCTTTCGAAGACTATCACAGAGCTTTGAAGGAATATGTATTCCCTCTCTTTCCCGAACACTATCCGGCGTTTCAGGAAGTGTCGGAAATCATGGCTCGTGAGATTGATCAGGTGGGAGCGAAATTCATTGTGCTCTATGCATCTGTGCCCATCCTTCCGGATGCTCTTGATTCGCATCCTGAATTTCTTGAAAAAGTGATGAATGGGTGCCGTTATTTCCTTTCTCATTTAAAGAGAGTGATGGAGGTGACAGATGGAGTGAACGTAAAACTTGATAATACAGCTTATGTCAACCGGCTCAACAATGCTTACGAGGCTGTGAGCTTTCAATTGAAAGTGAAATACCATGTCCTTTCCCGTATGGCTGAAATCCCGTTCTCTCCGGGTGAATATCTCAATGCTAAAGCGGAGGGTGTGCTTAAAGCCACGGATGGAAAGATTAATAATGTGGTGAAGAAAAACACACCACGCAGGGCAAACGCTCCGAAAGCTGATAAGGAGGACTCCTCGCAAAATAAAGAGAAATCCGCTAAGAAACCTAAGGGGTATTCAAAGCGGATATCTTTCAATATGTTCAATGAAGGGAAAAGCATTGAGGAGATTGCCTTGGAGCGAGGTCTTGCGGAGACAACCATTGCAGGTCATCTTGCCGAATTTGCCGCCTCCGGCGAACTTGACATCACTTCCGTGGTTTCGCCCATTTCGCTACGCCTCATTGAGGATGCGTTCGGATCCACCTCTTCACCCGGAGAGGTGAAGGATATGCTTTCCGGGAAAGTGAAAGGATATGAGATATCTCTTTACTATTATGCTGTGGTGAGATCCAAGCCTGCAAGCGACTGACTACTCCCCTCTATGGCTTATCAGAACAATGGGAGAGTGGATGTGGAATCTATATATTTCCTCTGGAAATCTGCATCCGACATGCAAAGCATCAGTATTCCCTGAATAAGCGTGATTATCCCCCACGCTCCGCAAGTGACCAAGGAGAGAAGGATTGTGATGAAACCGGCGGCAGTCTTTCCGAGCACAAAATACTGCACACCTAATGTGCCAACCAAAATAGCGAGGATTCCGCACAATGTTTTCTTTGAACTGAGCTCGCTCTGTCCGCCCATGGCGGCGCCTCTCATCTGAAGATGCTGCATGAGCTCTGGATAGGTATAGAGAGGTGCCCATGCCCCTCCATCTTTGCTCACGGGAGTATTGGCATTAACAGGATAGGCCATCATCTGCTGCTCGTTCATTGGGCCGATATTCTGCCCGTTTAGATTGATATAATACTGCATAGATTTATAAATTTTAACCCTAAAAGGGTATTTTTTTGAATCTAATTTTACAAAATTTTGTATTTCAGCCTCAAAGTTAGTAAATTTGGAGAAAAATTGCTAACTTTACGGATAAAATATGCTATTCCATGTCTGACATCGACGAAACCATCAACGAACAAAATAACCAGAATCTATCTCCGACCGAGAAGAAAACAGTGCTTTCAGGAATGTTCCGTTCCTGGTATCTTGAATATGCAAGCTATGTGATTCTCGAACGCGCTGTCCCCAATATCGACGACGGCCTGAAACCTGTGCAGCGACGAATCCTGCATTCGATGCGCACGATTGATGACGGTCATTTCAATAAGGTTGCAAACATCGTGGGCAATACTATGCAATATCATCCCCACGGTGATGCCTCCATTGGCGATGCGCTTGTGCAGCTCGGACAGAAGGAGCTTCTGATCGACACACAGGGTAACTGGGGAAATATTCTCACAGGTGATGAAGCCGCCGCCCCCCGTTATATCGAAGGGCGTCTCTCTGAATTTGCCATCGAAACTGCTTTCTCTCCGAAAATCACTGAATGGACTCCCTCTTACGATGGACGCAAGAATGAGCCCGTGGCTCTTCCTATGAAATTTCCTCTCCTCCTTGCTCAAGGAGTGGAGGGTATTGCTGTGGGTCTGTCGTCAAAAATCCTCCCCCACAATTTCAACGAAATCATTGATGCGGCGATCGATTATCTCCACGATCGCCCTTTCAAGCTCCTCCCCGATTTTCAGACCGGTGGTCTGCTTGATGTGTCTAAATATAACGACGGTGGACGTGGCGGATCTGTGAAAGTGAGAGCGAAAATCGAGAAAATCGACAATAAGACCCTCGCCATCACCGAACTCCCATACGGAAAGACCACCACTACCCTTATCCCTTCGATTCTTTCGGCTGTGGAGAAAGGCAAAATCAAGATAAAAAGTGTAGAAGACAACACTTCTGCTACTGCTGAAATTCTCGTGAATCTCGCTCCTCAGACTTCCAGCGATAAGGCGATTGATGCCCTTTACGCTTTCACTGATTGCGAAATCAGCATTTCGCCAAATTGCTGCGTGATTCGCGATAAAAAACCTGAATTCCTTACTGTCAGCGATCTCCTCCGATATTCGGTGGACCATACTCAGGAGATGCTTCGCCAAGAACTCGACATTAAACTTGGAGAGACGCGCGAACAGCAACTTTCTCTTTCTCTCGAAAAGATTTTCATTGAGGAGCGAATGTATAAGGATGAGAAGATCGAGGGTGCGCCCGATATGGAATCGGCTATCGCACGGCTCGACACCCTGTTCGATCCTTTCAAACCCTCATTCTTCCGCCCCCTCACAGAGGAGGATCTGATCCATCTTTGGGAAATCAAGATGGGACGTATCCTTAAATTCAACTCCGAGAAAGCGGATCAGAAGATTGCCCGCCTGGATGAGGAGATTGAAAAAATAGAATACGATCTTGAACATATAGTGGAATTCACCGAGAAATGGTATCTTCATCTTAAGGAGAAATATGGCGCACGGTTCCCTCGTCGCACAGTGATTCGCGGTTTCGATTCTATCGAAGCGGCGAAAGTGGCTGAGGCCAACAAGAGATTCTACCACGACGAAGAGGGAGGATTCATCGGAACAGGGCTGAAAGATAAGAAATTCCTCTTTACCTGCTCCGACATAGATGATATTCTCGTGATCTATCGCAATGGCAAATATAAGATTGTGCGCGTGCAGGATAAGCTCTTTGTGGATAAGAACGTGATCCATATCGGAATCTTCAAAAAGGGAGACAAGCGCACCATCTATAATGTGATATATCTAAATGGCAAGGGGGGCAGCTCATATATGAAGCGATTCTATATCACCGGACTCACCCGCGAAAAGGAATATGATATCACAAAGGGATTGCCCGGATCCAAGATACTTTGGCTCACATGCAATCCCAACGGAGAGGCCGAGACAGTGCGCGTCCTTCTTAAGGACGAACCGGATGAATCCGGTCGCCGACCACGCAACCGCCGTCTATCCATCAATTTCTCCGACCTTGCTGTGAAAGGGAAGGAATCGCTCGGAAACCTTGTCACTAAATATAAGATTGAAAGCAAGGGGATCACCCTGGAGAAGAAGGGTGCCAGCACATTGGGTGGACGTGAAGTTTGGTTCGACCGTGATGTCTTGCGCCTCAACTATGACGGACGCGGCGAAAGCCTCGGTATCTTCCATGGCGAAGACCTTGTGCTCATCATCACTAAAACTGGAGAATATTTCACCTCCTCCTTTGCCGATTCCAACCATTATGAAGACAATATCCTGAAGATTGAAAAATTCGATCCTCGCAAAATCTGGACTCTTGTGCTCAATGATGCCTCTTTAGGTTATCCCTATATCAAGCGTTTCGCTTTCGAACCGTCGCCGAAGCCGCAACGCTTTGTCGGATCGGATGAGCAATCGTCTGTTATCCTTCTCACCGACACCCCCTATCCGCGCCTGAAAGTGGAATTCGGAGGGGCTGACTCTGTGCGTCCGGATCTTGAAATTGAAGCCGATGAATTTATCGGTGTAAAGAGTTTCAAGGCTAAGGGCAAACGAGTTTCCACCTATACTATCGCCACTGTCGAGGAATTAGAGCCTACAAAAGTGCCGGAAGAGAAGGAAGAAGTCGTGGAGGCTGCCCCCTATGTAGAAGAATCGGATAATTCTGATAGCTCCGACAATTCCGATAACTCCGATAATCCTGACAGCTCTCTCAGCCCTGAAAATTCGGATGATCAAGAGCCCACATTATTCAGTTTCAATGATTAAGATAAAAAAACTAACTCCTCTTCCTCTTCTCCTTTCCATCCTGAGCCTTATCCTCGCTTTGCCGGGGAAGGCTCAGGATTCCTTGCCGCGTCCGGTGACATCTATATATCGCCTTGAGATGGGAGGGGCTAATGCAAGATCCACATATCTCTCCCCTCTCCGTTATTCCGGTTCCTTCTTCGGAGCTGCAGGAGAATGGACTAAGGCATTCCGGAAGAATCCGGATCATCTGGTGATGACTTTTGCAGGGGAAATGAACTTCCGAAACATGCTTAATCCTCCACATTCGGCTCGTATGCTCGGGCTCGATGCTCGTTTCAATTGGGGGATGGCTTACCGTTGGCGTCTCCCTTACAATCTTCAACTAATGGCCGGAGGGATGCTGGATATCGACGGCGGCGCACTCTATCTCACCCGAAACGGGAATAATCCCGTGACGGTGCTCGCTTCCGCAGGGATAGATCTGGATGTTTCGCTGTCATATCATTTCAATATCGGCAAACTCCCCATTCTTATTTCGGATAGAATCCAACTCCCGACACTGGGGGCTTTCTTCTGCCCTCAATATGGAGAGACATATTATGAAATATATCTCGGAAACTACAACGGCCTGGCCCATTGCGGATGGTGGGGCAATAACTTTGGCATCGGAAATATGCTCTCCGTAAAGCTCGATTTCGGACGCACCGCCATGGAGATCGGCTATCGCTATGATTATCGTTCTTTCTTTGCTAATAATCTCGTGACACGCACGGCTCTGAATTCCTTCGTGATAGGCGTAATCCCCCAAGGCTTAGGGCTCAAGAAAAAAGCCAAAGCCAATTATTCCCTCTATTAATACCGTGTTGAGGGCGGAAGCCCGAAATTAAGAAGCCCGAAATAAAAACTGAATCATAATGAAATCAAGATATTTTTCTCCCATTATTTTATTCTCCATTGTAATCTGCGCCCTGCTCTCCTCCTGTCATGATGTGCCGGATTATAAGGACGACCCTTATGGCAATTTCGACGCCCTCGCCGATATTGTGGCCGATCGATATTGCTATTTTGAAGAGAAAGGGATCGATTGGAAAGCGGTCTGTGAGAAGCATCGCGAGAAAGTTACGCCCGAAACGGGGCAAGTGGAGCTCTTCAAGATAATGTCTGATCTCCTCGACGAACTCCAAGACGGTCATGTGAATCTATCATCCCGGTTTTCTACCAGCTATTATCGTAAATGGTGGAGCGATTATCCGCAGAATTTCAATCTCCGCACCCTCCAGCAATATTACCTTGATTTTGATTATATGTCGGTGTCGGGAATAAGCTATAAGATGCTTCCTGATTCCATTGGCTATATATATTGCCCGTCATTCTCGAATCAGATAAGCGAAACGAGCCTGGATTATATTTTTGCCGTGCTTTATGGAGTGGAACAAGCAAAGGGGATGATTATTGATATCCGCAACAATGGAGGAGGGATGCTCACAAATATTGAAACTCTTGTAGGACGATTCATTGATGAGGAGATTAGCGGAGGATACATTCGCCACAAAACCGGTCCGGGTTCCAATGATTTCTCTGATCCATATGAAATCAGATATAAGCCGGCTTCTGCAGATCATATCCGCTATCTTGGTCCGATAATCGTGCTGACCAACCGCTCCTGCTATTCGGCTGCTAATAATTTTGTGGCAGTGATGAAATCTCTCCCGAATGTAAGGATATGCGGTGCGCGTACCGGCGGCGGTGGCGGACTGCCCTTCTCCTCCGAACTTCCTAACGGATGGGGAATACGATTCTCGGCATGTCCGATCACAGATGCCGACGACCGCCCCACGGAATTCGGCATCGACCCGTCGCCCGGTTATGAAGTGGATTGCACGGAAGAGGAACTTGCCAAAGGGAAGGATGCAATCCTTGATTTCGCTATCGAAGTATATCGGAAAGCCTTTGAGGAGACGGAAAAATAAGGACTCCGATTTGTCAGCCGAACCCAAATTTGTCAGTCGGACTCCGACCTAAATGTAGGTTTCAAGAGCTGTAAATTCTCCGTTGGGATTTATGATGAGGCCGGTGGAAAGCGCTGAGACAAGCGCCGTCTGCCCGGCTTTGATAAGGAGCTGTTCGCCACGCGATGTGAGCCATGCCTCCCCCTCCAAAGCTATTATCACCACAAAGGTATCCTTCTCGATATAATCGCGCATCAATTCGCGGTCGAGACAAAGGATATTAGTGGTGAAATGAGGGGAACGGACCACATTCACCGGTATATCGGGGATAGCATCATACACCACCGCATCATCCCCTTTCTCCAATCCTATCGCATCCTGAATCCTGAATGTGGAATCGGGCAAAATCTCAACAGACGCAAGAAATACATCAGAACCTTCATTATCATTAAAGCTAAGCTCAATCACATCTCCTTGCTGAGAGACAGTCAACGGGAAAAAATTCCCAAATCGAGAAAAAGTGCGTGCCCCCACAAGTTCACCCTCATATTTGGAGATAAGTTCTCCCATTGAGAGTCCACGGTCAGGACCGGCATCAACCACAGATTCCATACCGGACACACCCGAAATCTCTATTCTTCTTCCATTTTCCTCTTTAATCGGCGAAAAAGTCCACATAAACAATCAGCTTTTAAAATAAGTTAATTCCCTGTATCTTAAAATCCATTTTCCATAGATTTTGTTTTATCTCAATAAAGAAATTTATAAAAGAATTTATAAAAACACACAAAATTATGTCAGATATTTTAAACACAGAAGAACGCCGCGAACTTCCTGATAGCGTTTACGGACTCCCCGAAAGAAGAGAATATCCCATGCCCGATGCAGCGCATGTAAGAGCGGCAGAAGCCTATTTCCGTTATTGTCCTGAAGATCTTAAGCCGAAATTGGCGCGGGCAATCCTCCGTTTCGCCAATGAATACGGGGTGGATGTGAAGAGTCCCACGGTGCTTCAATATGCAGAAATGCCGGAAGATTAACACTAAATTATCATTTTCTCTTGACAACGCGCATAAAATTTATTATATTTGCACGTTAATCCACAGACACAAGGCTTTTTTTAAGGTCTTATGCCTGCGGCTTTTGCTATAAAATCCAAGGTAATTATCTAACATAGAAATGTATAGAGACAAAACTTGCGGCGAACTGCGCATCTCCGATGCCGGTCAGAAAGCCACCCTCGCCGGCTGGGTACAGAAAACCCGCAAAATGGGAGGCATGACATTTGTCGATATCCGTGACCGTTATGGCATCACACAGGCTGTTTTCAATAATGAAATCAACCGCGAACTGACCGACAAGGCCAACGCCTTGGGGCGTGAATTTGTGGTTCGCGTTTCCGGAACAGTGGCTGAACGTTCATCTAAGAATCCGAATATCCCCACCGGCGATATCGAGCTTATTGCTGATTCTCTTGAAGTGCTCAACACCAGCGAGATTCCCCCCTTCACTATTGAAGACAACACTGATGGTGGCGATGATCTCAGAATGAAATTCCGTTATATCGACCTCCGTCGTCCATGCGTCCGCAAGAACCTTGAACTCCGTCATAAGATGGCTTTTGAGATTCGTCGCTATCTCGATTCTGAGGGATTCCTCGAAATCGAGACTCCGATTCTTGTGAAATCCACTCCGGAGGGCGCGCGCGACTTCGTGGTTCCTTCTCGTATGAACCCCGGTGAATTCTACGCTCTCCCCCAGAGCCCGCAGATATTCAAGCAGCTTCTCATGGTGAGCGGCTACGACCGTTATTTCCAGATTGCAAAATGCTTCCGCGATGAAGACCTTCGCGCCGACCGTCAGCCTGAGTTCACTCAGATCGACTGCGAGATGAGCTTTGTGGAGCAAGAAGATGTGATTGAAACTTTTGAGGGTCTTGTGAAACATATCTTCAAATATGTGAAGCATATCGATTTCAACGAGCCTTTCCCCCGTATCACATGGGCAGACGCTATGCGCCTTTATGGCTCCGACAAACCAGATATCCGCTTCGGAATGGAGTTTGTTGAGCTCAATGATGTGGCGAAAGGTCATGGTTTCTCAGTAGTCGATGATGCTGAGCTCACTGTCGGAATCGTTGCTCCCGGCTGCGCTTCCTGGAGCCGCAAGCAGATTGACGAGCTCACAGAATATGTGAAGCGTCCGCAGGTGGGTGCAAAAGGTCTTATCTGGGTTAAATTTGAGCAGGATGGATCTATAAAGAGCAGCGTAGGCAAATTCTTCACTCCCGAGCAGCTTCAGAAATGGGGCGAGAAAGCCGGCGCAAACCCCGGCGACCTTCTCCTTGTGATGACCGGCGACACTATGAAGGTGCGCAAGCAGCTTTGCGAGTTGCGTCTTGAGATGGGCAATCGGCTCGGTCTTCGCGACAAGAATGTATTCGCACCTCTCTGGGTGATCGATTTCCCTCTTTTCGAATGGGACGATGAGACTCAGCGATTCTACGCCATGCACCACCCCTTCACTGCGCCTAACCCCAATGATATCCCGATGCTTGACACTGATCCCGGAAAGGTTCGTGCCACAGCATATGATATCGTGGTGAATGGCACAGAGCTTGGCGGCGGTTCGATCCGTATCCATAACTCCGAGCTTCAGGATAAGATGTTCAAGCTTCTCGGTTTCACTCCCGAGCGTGCCCATGAGCAGTTTGGCTTCCTGATGAATGCATTCAAGTATGGTGCGCCCCCTCATGGCGGTTTGGCTCTCGGTTTCGACCGTTTCGTTTCTATCCTCGCCGGTCTTGACACAATCCGCGATGTGATCGCTTTCCCGAAAAACAATTCCGGCCGCGACACCATGAACGAATCGCCATCTCCCATTGCTCAAGAGCAGCTTGATGAGCTCTATCTTGATGTAAGACCTATCGACAAAAAATAAAAGAATGACAAAAGTCAGGGATATATCTAACGCAATAGAAAATTTCGCTCCGATCCGCCTGCAGGAAGACTATGACAATGCCGGTCTGCAGGTGGGCGATCCTGATATGGAGGTGTCGGCCGTGCTGCTTTGCCTTGATGTCACTGAAGAGATTCTTCAGGAGGCTATCGAGAGAAGCTGCAATATGATTATCTCGCATCATCCCTTGATTTTCCGCGGATTGAAGAATGTTACAGGCAAAGATCCCATTCAGCGTATTGTGATTGAAGCACTCCGCAATAATGTGGCTATCTATTCCGCCCATACCAACCTTGATTCCGCCAGAGAGGGAGTGAGCCATGAAATCGGCAATATCCTCAATCTCTCGGATATGAAGGTTCTTGACCCCAAGCCGGACGATCCTTCAGTAGGGATTGGTGTGATCGGCGATATGAAGCCCACTCCGAAACTTGAATTTCTGCGCCGCTTGAAGGAGAAATTCAATGTCAAGGCTCTCAAATATTCGGCTCACAGCCCGAAGTTGGTTATTAAGCGCCCCGCCGTTTGTGGAGGCTCAGGTGCTTTCCTGATAAAGAAAGCCATTGAGGAGGGTGCGGATGCAATCGTGACCGGGGATGTAAAATATCACGACTTCACATCCTTCGGAGACGATATTCTTATTGCAGATATCGGACATTATGAAAGCGAACTCTGTTCGAGCAAGATTTTTTCACGCATAATAAGAGATAGATTCCCGGAAATGGTGGTCTATTTTGCGGAAAAAGAATCAAACCCGATAGCTTTCCTCTAATGCGATCCCATTTAAATTAGTAAAAATAAAATAGATCATAATTTTATGGCAGAAAAAAAACAAGAGAAAGAACGCAGCGTAGAGGAGCGTCTCAAGGCTCTCTACGAACTCCAGACTTTGCTCTCGAAAATCGACCATATCAAGATTCTTCGCGGCGAGCTCCCTAATGAGGTGAAAGACCGTGAGGATGAGATTGTTCGTTACCAGACACGTATCCAGAAGCATAAGGATGAGATCGAAGACCTCAAGGCTCTCGTGAATGTGAAGACAGGCGAAATCGAAGACCGCCGTCAAAAGATCGCCAAGTATGAGGAGCAGATCAACAACGTGCGCAATAACCGTGAGTTTGCTTTCCTTGAGAAAGAGAAGGAGTTTGAGACTCTTGAAATCGAACTTGCTGAGAAGCATATCCGCGAGGCTAAGGCCAAGCAGGAAGCTAAGCTCCGCGAGATTGAGCACGACAAGGAGGAGCTTTCAGACAATGAGCATATCCTCGAACAGAAGAAAAAGGAACTTGATGAGATCGTGAATGAGACTCGCCAGGAAGAGGAGGCTATCCGCGCCCAGGCTAAGGCTCTCGAACCTCTCATCGACGACTATACTCTTGCCGCTTTCAAGCGTATCCGCAAGAATGCACGCAATGGCCTTGGCATCGTTACTATTCAGCGTAAGGCGTGTGGCGGCTGCTTCAATAAGATTCCGCCCCAGCGTCAGCTTGAAATCAAGATGCATAAGAAAGTGATCGTTTGCGAATATTGCGGTCGCATCATGATCGACGGCGCTCTTGTGGGGATAGCCGAGCCCGAACCGGAAGCTCCGGCACCCAAGAGAGGCAGAAGCAAAGCTTGACAACAACAGAATTTTTTAGATAGTATAATTTCAAAAATCCGAAAAAAGGGAGGTCGCCGTGAGGCGCTCTCCCTTTTGTTTATTATAGCTCAACTTTTATGATAGCTTTCTCTCTTGATTGGATTTGAATGTGTCAGGGTATCTGCAGATACCTGTGAAGTTGCACAGAGAGTGTCCATCTCGGATCGGCAAGCACACGCTTCACTGTGCGCAGACGATTAGCGGCAAATTCAGCGGCATCTTCCACATAGCAAGGCTGAAGATACATCAGAGTCGTTTCATCCACACAGGGAAGTTGAAAATAACGCTCCAAATCTTGTCCTAAATCCACCACCTTCAATTCATCAGCATGGCGGGCAGCCACCAAAGCTCTTCCTGCTCCCTCCATATCACATTTGGGAGAAACTGTGACCCAATCCACCGATTCCGGAACCGGACGGGTGCCATTGGTCTCGATGGCTATCTTCTTCCCGGTGGCTCTCTTTAGAAGACTCACAAAATCTTCATCAATCCAAAGAGTGGGCTCGCCGCCGGTGAGCACAATCCATTCCGCGGGATAGAGATTCACCGCACGGATTATAGCTTCATCCTCCATGAAGACACCCTCCTCATGCTTCGTGTCGCAGAACGCACAAGCAAGATTACACCCTGAAAAACGCACGAAGACACTCGGGCATCCCGAATGTCTCCCCTCCCCTTGCAGGGAATAAAAAATTTCGCAAACTTTCTTCATCGTCAGTCTTTCTCATAGATTGCCACATTCCCTTCGCTCTCCTGCACCTCACAGCGCCAACAATTCTCTACGGTATCCACCACCCATCGGGCGATATTCTCTGCCGTAGGATTGAAGGGAAGCACTTCATTGATCACCTTATGGTCGAGGAGATCCATTATCTGACGCTTGATAGTGGTGAAATCTGCCACCATCCCGTCAGCATTCAATTCGCGCGACCGACATTCCACCGTGATGATCCAGTTATGTCCATGCAACTGCGTGCATTTGCTCTCATAGCTGAGTTCGAGGCGATGAGCCGCGCTTATTTCAAGTCGTTTTCTAACGTAATACATCTTTCTCTCTTTATCCTTCCTTTATAACATTTTAGTGGATGGAGACTTAATACATTATCTCCTTTACCCGATATTCAGGAGGCTATTTCTCATATTCCGTCGGGTCGTCGATTCCTGCCTCCTGCATGGCTTCGCGACGCTCAACGCATGTGCCGCACACGCCACAATGTTTCTTGCCACCCTTATAACATGAATATGTGAGGGAATAATCCACCCCCAACTCTTTCCCTATCTTGGCAATATCCCCCTTGGTGATATGGGTGAAGGGAGCGATGATATCCACCCCTTCATATGTTCCCTCTTTCATTGCAAGGCTCATTGCATCAATGAATCCGCTGCGGCAGTCGGGATAGATGGCATGGTCGCCTCCATGATTGGCTATCATCACATGGCGAAGATCGCGAGATTCGGCAAGACCGCATGCCACTGAGAGCATTATCCCGTTGCGGAAAGGCACCACCGTAGATTTCATATTCTCATCTGCATAATGACCTTCCGGAATTTCCTCAGCACCCGATAGCAAAGAACTTCTGAAATAACGACCCATAAAATCGAGAGGTATCACCAAATGTTCAATCCCGAGCAATTCGCATTGCTTTTGAGCGCATTCTATCTCGCGCGCATTATGATTGGAGCCGTAGTCAAATGAAACGGCAAGTGCAATTCTCCCCCTCTCCTGATGAAGAAGAGTCACGGAATCCATTCCTCCTGATAATACTATAATTGAATCTTTTTCCATCTCTATCGTCATTTAGAAGTCATTTCTGAAAACATAGCTTCGCGACGTCTTTGCGCAAGCTCCTGATGATCGGCATCCCCATAGTTGGCAAAGGGATAGATGCTGATCCCTCCGCGAGGCATGAATATCCCTTTCACTTCAAGATAGCGGGGATCCATGAGCTTCACAAGGTCCTTCATTATTATATTCACGCAATCCTCGTGGAAATCGCCATGATTGCGAAAGCTGAAAAGATAGAGTTTCAAGCTTTTGCTCTCCACCATCTTCTCGCGAGGGATATAGCTGATATAGATATGCCCGAAATCGGGTTGACCTGTTTTAGGGCAAAGGGTGGTGAATTCCGGACAATTGAACGTCACTACATACTCATTTTCGGGATGCTTGTTATCGAATGTTTCAAGCACCTCGGGGGCATAATCGCTTCTATATTCTGTGCCTGCGTTTCCAAGCAAAGTTACGCCGGCAAGTTCCTTTTCTGTTCTCATATCACAAAATTACAAAATTTAAACGATATCTCAAAAAGCGATATAAGGCTCCAAAATTTAAATATGTTAAATTTGATATTTTTTAGCTTTAAATTGTTGGTATTTTCCCTTTTATATCAAACTTTGGTTTTAACGTATGTTAAATGTATATTTTATCAAAACTTTTCACATTCAATATGGTTTTATTGTTAGAAAAGAAAGAAGATAGATTTTTGTTCATTAAGTTTTAGTTAGCATAAGAGTCATTCACGCTAACAAAAAAGCGACCGCTCGGGAGAGTGGCCGCTTTTTGTATCTATTTTACTCAACTTTCACTTTGAGAAAGCTGAGAGTAATAACCTATTCCCTCATCAGCGTAAGCTCTGCATCGGATGTTTTCACGATCGTGGACATATCCTCGCGAAGACGGCGGAAATAGATAAGGCTGAGAAGATATACCGGCACTCCCACCGGGAAGAACCAGCAGAGCGTTCTCTTCAGCCATACCTTCGACACCGGACGATAAATCCATAATCTCTTCACCACCGGATAGGCATTGAGCCTATCAACCACCTTTATATTCCGGCTGTCGTGGAGATATTCAACCACTCTGTCCGCTTGACCCCCTATCCGCATTATATCACGCACGGGGAAACCTTTATTCCAATATGCCATATATCCCATCGGACTTTTGTTATGACGCAGCCATACCGTGGCCTCCGCACCTAACACCGCCACCATTCCGCGAGCCTTCCTATAATCCACATCATTTATGATCACCTCCTTCACAGGCACATGGCGCGTCTCTTTGATGCCGAATATCTTCTTCATTATATTCACATAAAGATCTTTATTGAACACCGAAGAGTCGTTCATCGCCTTGATTGTAACATATATTCCTAATGGAAGCAGGATGGCCGTGGAGATCCACATACCTATCCAGACATTTATATGTCCATCACGTGCCATCTTATATCCGGTGTTGTCGATGATATAATACACAAGGAAAAGAAGCACGGAGATCACAAGAGGAGTGCCGAGTCCACCTTTTCGGATTATGGCTCCCAATGGCGCACCGATGAAGAAGAAGATCAGACAAGCCACCGAAAGAGTGAATTTCTTTATCAACTCTATCTCATGGCGACGGATAGTCTTCGTTTCATCACGCATCATCTGAGCCCTAAATTGATTCTCCCCTTTTCGCGTCTCGTTGTTATTTCTTGCCATCCTTATCAGATCGCCCTGCTCCACGGGCGTAAGAGCAGAGATAAGAGAATCTACATTAAGCGGAACTATATCAGCCCGGGATTCTTTCTCTTTAGGAGTATCCTTTTCTGTATTCTCCGGTCCGGCATAGCCCGTCTGCGGGTGTAATCCTCCTACTCCGGAGGGATAATTAGACCTTCCGGAAAGGATGATAGGGAAAGCGGTCTGCTGCAAGTCCATGGCATATCCACGCCCTATCGAATCGACTCTCACTGTAAGAGAATCAATGGTGGCTTGCAATTCGGTGATATTTTTTCCTACATATTGATTCCTCATTCCTCCCTCATCAAGACGATTGAAGTTGGCATCAAACGGAATCAGCACCTCCTTATCCAAAAAGGATTCCCGACGGAAAGGGACATTTCTGTCAAGAGCCCTTTGCTCGCGTAAATTCTCAAACTGCTCCCCTTTGAACAGATGAAGATACAGGAAGCGGGAATCTTTAGTGAAAGCGAGACGTGCGGAATCGGAAAGGAGGATTGTGGCATTGTCCCCCCCCTTGCTCACATCATATATCATCACATCATAGAGCATCCCCGTGTCGCGGTTCTTATGTTTCACATAGAGGTTGTAGCCGGGAATCTGGTCGTAGAACACACCTTCGGGAATCTCCACCTCCGGACTCTTCTGCTTCATAGAGAAGAGGAGGGTCCACATCTTCACCTGTGCCTTTGGCAAAACATCGTTCTGAAAAAAGAAACCGCCAATCGCTATGGCCGACACAAGGATAATGAGAGGCTGCATCACCCTCAGCAGCGACACTCCCGACGCCTTGATAGCCGTCAGCTCCGATTTCTCTCCCAAATTTCCGAATGTCATCAAGCTTGCCAAAAGGATGGCAAGAGGCAAAGCCATGGGCACCATGCTCACGGCAGCATAGAAGAATAATTCTCCCAACACATCAAACGACAATCCCTTTCCTACGAGATCATCAATATATTTCCATAGAAACTGCATCAGCACGATGAAGAGCACGATGAAAAACGTCATCGCGAACAAAGGCAAGAAGCTCTTCAGCACGAACCAATCCAGTCGTTTTATTATGCGCATCTCTGTCTTATATCGTTTCTATCTGCAAAATTAGCGATTTTTATGTTAATTCTAATATTTATTTCGCTCCTTTCTCTCCCTTTACAAAGATTTTTGTTATCTTTGCATCATCTCGGGCAAGGCAAGAGCCAAGCCCCCGGTATATGACCCGGCTTACAGGACAAAAGTTCTGCAAACCTTCTTCAAACCGTAAAAAACACAAAAATTATAGAAAGATGACACTTTTTGAAAGACTTACCAAGAAAGCTCAGGAACATCCCCAAAGGCTGGTGCTCCCGGAATCTCTCGAACCGCGCACTCTTCAGGCTGCCGACAGAGTGCTCGCCCTTAATGTTGCCGAAGTGATTTTTGTAGGCGATCGCCAGAAAATCCTCGACAAAGCTTTTGAATTGGGGCTTCCCAACATTGAGAAGGCCACTGTGCTTAATAATGAGGATATCACCGTGACCGAACCTTATGCCGAGCTCTTCTGCGAACTCCGCAAAAGCAAGGGGATGACTCTCGATGAGGCTCGTGAGATCGTTCGCAATCCTCTCTATCTTGGATGTCTGCTTATAAAGAAAGGCGACGCCGACGCTATGGTGGCCGGTGCCCTCAGCCCCACATCGCATGTGCTTCGCGCTGCTTTCCAGGTTTTGAAAACAAAGCCCGGAATCTCTGTAGTGAGCGGTGCATTCATCATGCTTCTCCCCGAAAGCTGTCCTTTCGGCGAGGATCACATGCTTGTTTTCGCGGATTGCGCTGTTGTGCCTGATCCCACTGCTGAGGAGTTGGCTCAGATTGCGATCGCCACAGCAAAGACCACCAAGGATATCGCCGGTCTTGACCCTGTTGTTGCAATGTGCAGTTTCTCCACAAAGGGAAGCGCAACGCATCCTCGCGTGGATAAGGTGATCGAAGCCACCAAGCTCGCCCATGAGATGGATCCCTCTCTCAAGATCGACGGCGAACTCCAGAGCGATGCAGCTATCGTTCCGGCTGTAGGAAACATGAAAGCTCCCGGATCGCCTGTGGCAGGCCACGCCAACACGCTCGTGTTCCCCTCTCTTGAAGTGGGCAATATCGCCTACAAGCTTGTGCAGCGTCTCGCAGGCGCAGGTGCTGTAGGTCCGATCCTCCAGGGTCTCGCAGCTCCGGTCAACGACCTTTCTCGCGGTGCTACCGTGGATGATATCGTCAATACAATCATCGTGACCTGCAACCAGGCCATCGGCGACAAAAATCTTTAATTTCTTCTATTCTGAGTTATGAAAATATTAGTTTTAAACTGCGGAAGCAGCAGCGTTAAATATAAACTCATCGATTCCTCCACTAAGGAGGTGCTTGCCGAGGGCGGCGTAGAGAAGATCGGTCTTGAAGACTCTTTCCTCAAATTCAAACGCCCCGACGGCTCGAAAGAGACTATCACCGTTTCAATGCCCGACCATAAGGAGGCTATCAAACAGATCTCAAAGGTGCTCACCGACCCTAAAGAGGGTGTGATAAAGAGCTTCGACGAGATTGAGGCTGTGGGTCATCGTGTGGTGCATGGAATGGAATATTTCAATAAATCCGTGCTCATCACTCCTGAAGTGGTGGAGCGCGTGAAGGAGTGCTATCCTGTGGCGCCTCTCCACAACCCCGCCAACATTACAGGGATCGAGGCTGTAACTGAGCTTATGCCTAATACTCCCCAGGTGGCTGTATTCGACACTGCTTTCCATCAGACAATGCCTGCAAAGGCCTATATGTATGCCCTCCCTTATGAGGATTATGAGAAATATGGAGTGCGCCGCTATGGTTTCCACGGAACAAGCCATCGCTACGTATCGGCTCGTGTATGCGAATTTCTCGGTGTTCCTTACGACAAGCAGCGCATCATCACTTGCCACATCGGCAATGGCGGTTCGGTCACTGCTATCAAGGATGGCAAATCAGTTGACACTTCAATGGGACTCACTCCTACAGAGGGTCTGATGATGGGTACTCGCGTGGGCGACGTTGACCCGGGTGCTCTTGTATATCTCATGGAGCGTCTCAATCTTGATGCAGAAGGCCTGCTGAAGCTTATCAACAAGCAGAGCGGTGTGCTCGGCGTATCAGGAATCTCCAACGATATGCGCGACATCGAAGCCGCTATCGAAAAAGGCGATGAGCGTGCAAAACTCGCACTCGATATGTATGAATACCGTCTCCTTAAATATATAGGAGCATATACTGCTGTTCTCGGAGGAGTGGATATCATCGTCTTCACCGGCGGCGTAGGCGAAAACCAGCCCCAGACTCGTGAACGTATCTGCAAGCAGCTTGCTTATCTCGGTGTCACTTTCAATGCCGAAGCTAATAAGAGCCGTGGCGAGGAAGTGGTGATTTCAGGCGAGGATTCAAAGGTGAAGGTGGTGGTAATCCCGACCGATGAAGAGCTTATGATCGCTCAAGACACAGCAGCTATCGTAGGAAAATAACCTATATCTAATACCTTATATATTTCAACCGAAGCCTATTAGGCTAAAGTTATTTTTAACACAACTAAATTTTTATTATTGTGGTGAAACGACTTAAAATCAGAGACCTGACGCTGCGCGACGGCCAGCAGTCACTTTTCGCGACTCGTATGAAACAGGAGAATGTCGATAAGCTTCTCCCGCTTTACCGCGATGCAAAGTTCTATATCATGGAAGTATGGGGCGGTGCCGTTCCCGACTCTGTGATGCGTTATCTCGGCGAAAGCCCGTGGGACCGCCTCCGTGCTTGTTCCAAGGCTATGAAAGGGATATCTCTCCTTTCTGCGCTTTCAAGAGGCCGTAACCTCTTCGGTTATGTTCCCTACCCCGACAGCGTTCTCGAAGGCTTCTATAAGAAGGCCATCGAAAATGGTCTGAACGTGATGCGTATCTTCGATGCCCTCAATGATATCAACAATATCAAGGGCTCCATCCGTATGATCAACGAACTTGGCGGAATCGCAGACACAGCCGTATGCTACACTGTTGACCCCAAAGGCACTCCCGACGAGGAGAAGATCTTCACCGATGAATATTTCGTGGAGAAAGCCGTAGAAATGGAGGGTTTGGGAGCGAAGATGATCACCCTCAAGGATATGGCCGGACTCGTGAGCCCCTCTCGTATCTATTCTCTGATGCCTAAGCTTAAGGCTGCGGTGAAAGTTCCTATCGATTTCCATACACATTGCACTCCCGGTTATGGTCTTGCAGCTGTGCTGACTGCCATTATTCAGGGCGTGGATATTGTGGATACCAATATATGGTGGTTTGGTGGCGGCTCCGCTGCTCCTTCCATCGAACTTATTGACATCTTCTGCCGTCGTCTCGGCGTAGAAGTGGATGCCGATATGGAGGCTGTGGCTAAGATTCGCCATGAGCTTAAGGATGCCCGCAAGGCTCTTGCTGATTTCGACCTCAACAAGGATAAATGGCCGCGCGATTTCGACGAAGCTCTTGCAGAGATGCCAAAGGAGATCGATGCAGAGTTTGATCGCGCCATCGAGGCTGCTAAGGAAAACCGCGAGGATGATCTTCTGGATGCTTGCCATAAGATTGAGGCTTACTTCGGTCTGCCCAAGCCTAATGAGCTCGTGAAGAATGCTGAGGTGCCGGGTGGTATGTATTCCAATATGGTGGCCAACCTCCGCGCTCTTGGTGCTGAGGATGTGCTTGAAGAGGCTATGGCCCTCATCCCGAAAGTGCGTCGCGACGCAGGTCTTGTGCCTCTCGTCACTCCGACAAGCCAGATCGTAGGTTCTCAGGCTGTGAATCTTGCTATGGATCGTCGTGCAGGTAAGCCCGATTATACAAATAAGAACAATCAGTTCATCTCTTTGGTGAAGGGCGAGTATGGCACAACCCCTGTGCCTGTTGATCCCAAGTTCCGCGAGCAGATCACAGGCAGCGCTGAGGAGAAACCTTACGACGTAAGTTCTTACAAACGCCCCGCTAATCCCGAGCTTGATAAGTTTGGGGGCGTGAAGTTGGCTCAGAATGAAGAGGAATTCCTTCTTCTCGAACTTCTTCCGGCTGTGGCTAAGACCTACCTCACCAACATCCGCAAGAAAGAGTTTGAGGCTAATGCAGCCAATGCTCCCAAAGCAGCCGAGACTTCAAAGGGAGCCGCAGCGGCCGTAACCGGCGATGTATTCTGCGCTCCGATGGGCGGAACTGTAATGGAGATCCGCGTTAAGGCCGGCGACACTGTTAAGCCCGGCGACGTGGTCTTGGTTTATGAGGCAATGAAGATGGAAAACGACCTCGCTTGCGACAAGGGCGGCGTGGTTAAGCAGGTTCTCGTAGGGGAAGGCGATGTAATGGGTACAGGTCAGCCTCTCATCGAGTTTGTTGGTGAAGGCGCAGCTCCTGCAGCCGAGGCTCCCGAGGTGGAAGGAAATGGCGAAGTGATGGTTGCTCCTATGGGTGGAACTGTTCTTGAAATCAAAGTCAACCCCGGAGATGAGGTTAAGGTCGGCGACACTCTGCTTGTTTATGAAGCAATGAAGATGGAGAATAATCTCATGAGCGACCGTGCCGGACGCATCGCGAAGGTGCTTATCGGCGAGGGGGATGTGATGGCCACTGACCAGCCAATCTTCGAATTCGGCAATGCTGTGGCTTCTGCAAAACCCGCTCCTAAGCCTGCAGCTCCCAAGCCCGTGGCTGCTCCCAAGCCTGCAGCTCCTGTGGCTGATGCTCCCAAGAAGGATGCATCTGCTGTGAAACCGGTTGATATCAACCGTTGCTATGCAGGTGTAGAGGGCGGAACATCCGGCAAGACTGTTCTCCCCAACAAAGATATGGGTCGCGACAATGCTCCCACTCTCCGTTTGGCTGAGGGCACAACTCTTGAGATCAACGTCAACCCCGACGGCGGCATCAATATCCGCATCACTACCGGAAAATAATTCTTATAATTCTTAAAAGAATATAGCTTTTGCTCCCCGCGGCTCAATCAGTCGCGGGGAGTTTTATATTTATTATTTGCACGATATAATAATATTGATTAATTTTACAATCAATTTAATAATTAAACTTTCGCAAAACTCAAGTTTAATGCTATAGGTTAGGAAAGTTAAAAGTAATTAGGAAGGTGATAAGTAATAGGACAATCAATATAGAACTTATAAACATAATACCCATAATCTTATGACCCTATAACCTTATAACCTTATAACCCTATAACCTCATAACCCTATAACCTTATAAACTTAAATAAGATGACAAATATGCTGGCTTATATAACTTGGAACGCAGACCCAATCCTATTCTCATTGGGACCACTCTCCGTGAGATGGTACGGACTCGCTTTCGCTGTTGGCTTCACTTTGGGATATTCTATCGTGGCTAAGATGTTCAAACATGAGGGTGCTCCCGAAAACTGGCTCGGCATCCTCCTCGGTTATCTTGTGATAGGCACAATCGTAGGTGCCCGTCTCGGTCACGTTTTCTTTTACGAATGGGGCTATTATTCCCAACATCCAATGGATATCTTCAAGATTTGGGAAGGCGGACTCGCCAGTCATGGAGGAACCATTGCACTCATATTCGCACTCTTCCTCTTCTCTTGGTGCGTCACCAAGAAGCCCGCATCCTGGGTGTTTGACAAAGTGGTGATTCCAATTGCTCTCGTAGGAGGCTTGATACGTCTCGGCAACTTGATGAACAGTGAGATATATGGAGGTCCGACATCGCTCCCCTGGGGTTTCATCTTCGTCAGAAATGGAGAGACTATTCCTGCCCACCCCACACAGATATATGAGGCATTATGCTATTTCGCCCTCTTCGGATTGTTGATGTGGATGTATTGGAAAAAGAATGCGGAAGAACGACCCTGGCTCATCACGGGCGTATTCTTCATCGGAATATTCCTTCCTCGATTCCTCATTGAATATGTGAAGAATGTGCAGGTAAGCTCCGAATATGAGATGATTGCAAAATACGGAATAAATATGGGCCAGCTTCTGAGCATCCCCTTTATTCTTCTCGGCGTCATTTTAGTGGTATGGGCTCTGACCCATCCGAGAGTGAAATTCTCCTTCCCCAATAAATTCGCCGAAGAATTAACGCCGGCAAAGAAGAGATAGGTATCTCATAATCCTTACTCTCCTTAATCCCCCTATAACCTCATAATAACAAGACAATGAAACAATATTATATCATATCCAATGGTGTCCAGCTCGGACCCTACACAAAGGAAGAGCTTGGCTTGCAGAATCTGACACCCTCCACACCCGTTTGGCGAGAGGGTCTTAGCGAATGGGTCGAGGCTTCCACCCTTCCGGAACTTGCAGAGGTATTGCAGAGTGCATCTGTAAATCCTTCTTACGAGAATCCGCAGAAAGGTCAATATCCCGATTTCAATAATACTCCCAATCCGCAGCCTCCCTACGGGCAGCCGCAGCAACCATATGGGCAACCAACTTATGGTCAGCCGCAGCAACCTTACGGCCAGCCGGGGCAGAATCCTTACGGCCAACCTCCCTATGGCTACAATCCCTTCCCTGTGCCACATACCAATTGGATGCCGTGGGCTATTATTACGACTATTATTTCCGGTTGCACCACATGCATCGGACTCATACTCGGCATAATATCCATCGTTTATGCATCGAAGGCCAATTCATTATATGCCTCAGGATTGCAAGCAGAGGGAGATGCCGCTAATAGCACAGCCCGAACTCTGACTATAATAAATATAGTGCTTTTGATTATCGGAATAATCGGTAACATAGCTTATTTCGCATTCATCGGAGGAGCTACCCTTCCCTATCTTTAATAATAGATGAAATACTTTGCCATGATTGACGGCGAACGCCGTGGACCGTTCACTCTTGAGGAATTGCATTCCGCCGGGGTGACACCCGACACATACGTATGGTGCAAGGGGATGGATGATTGGAAGAAAGCGGAGGATGTGGCAGATATATGCCGTTTCTATCGCCAACGTATCTTCAATCTTATGCACCCTTCGGCTGCGTCGGCAGAACAAAGCAATCCTACCGACAAACAAAATGCTGATTCGGATGAAGATCCATATGCCGACTTTCCGATCTCGTTCCGGCGCTATGCCCGTCAGGCAGGTGCTGATCCTGAGATAAGGGAAGTGGAACCGGATTATAATCATCGGCCCACATCGTTGATTCCTCTTTCAGTCATACTGTTGGTGTTATGCTGTCCGATCACAGGTTTTGTGGCTCTCTACTATGCCATCATGAGCCGAAAGGCATGGAATGAGGCTCATCGCAGCAACCAGGATCATAATAAAGAGATTTATACCGACAGCGAGCGACAAGCTTTTTCGCGCCAAGCACATGAATATGCAAGGTTGGCAAGAATGTGGTGTGGCATCACATTCTTCTTCGGATTTTTCGCAGGAGCAATTCTAAGCAAGTTCTTGTTGTAAAATAGCGGTCTGCTACTTGGTAGTGGATTGTGAGAGTGTCTGTATCTGTTGTTCGGTGAGGCCGGTGGCAAGCATGATGTCACCATTTGAGAAACCATTGTCTTTCATTCTCATCGCCACATCCAATTTCCCTTTCTCTATTCCTTCCTCCATAGCATATTCCAGCTCAGATTCGCGTTCCATCTCCTTCATAATGGAGCTTTGGTATTCTACTATATCCTCCGCGCCCATCGATGCAATCTCGGACGCATTGAACATCTCTTTATATTCGCCGGATTTGTACGGCTTGGACTCCTTATTCAAATTTTCCATATTCTTAACCAGATAAAGTATTCTTTCAAGTTCTGTCTTACACTCATCCCAATTCCTGCTGACCTGATTCAAAGAAAGGAAGTATATCTTGATATCTTCCGTCAATACTACATTCGTTTCCCTCTCCATCAGCACCACTTCATTGACAATCCGTTTCTCAAACGGCTTCATGTCAAAGTCTGTAATGACGATCAGATATACCGGATCGAATTTATAGTTGGATCCTTTTACACCTTGACGGAATATGCAGGCGGATACGTAGAACACCATCCTGTTGCCGAATAGCTTGGCTGGCTTTCGCTGCATCTCCACTACAAAATGATTGCCTTCTTTTGTGGTGCAGTATGCATCGTAGTAGCTTCGCTTCCCTGAAGCAGTCATGGGGAGTACCTCCTTATCCTGAAAAGTTACATCCGTGACCACCATTTTCCCTTCAAAAAGCGCATTAAGGAACTTCTTAAGCACCTCTGCGTTTTCGGGAGTAGAGAAAGCACGCTTGAATCCCCAGTCAGAGCGAAGCTTTATAAAGGTTCTTTTAAGAAGGTCATCAACTGTAGTTTTCATTCCGATATGATTTTAGTCTTCTAAATTAACAAAAAATATCCATAAATGAAACAACCATAAGATTTTTAAGTAAAAATTGCTTCAAGTATTGTTTAATTTGAATATTTTATATACCTTTGCATTCGAAATGCGGTAATAGCTCAGTTGGTAGAGCATCAGCTTCCCAAGCTGAGGGTCGCGAGTTCGAGCCTCGTTTACCGCTCCATCTTAAAGTCGCAGCTAATTCAGCCGCGACTTTTTAATTTTATCTATGAAAATAATTCGCAATAGAATCCTGCCATTCGGGAAAAAGTATTATGCCATAAATCTCTTCGGAATCCTTTTTGCCAAAGGACCTTGCGGAGCCATAACCATAAACCATGAACGCATCCATACCGCCCAAATGAAAGAACTTCTTTTCATCCCCTTCTACATCTTTTATATCCTGGAATGGCTTATCCGTCTTCTACAATATCGCAATTCATTCACTGCCTACCGCAACATCTCTTTTGAGCGAGAAGCCTATGCCAACGAGTCAAATCCCGATTATCTCTCTAAAAGGAAGCCATACTCATTCCTCCGCTATATTCACATTTGACATAATCCGCTATATTCACATTTGATATAATAAGCTTTAATAAAGCCTAAAAATTACACCACGCCTTTGCAAATATCGTGATTTTTAGTTTATTTTGCAGTAGCGAATACTCTAATAAGTCCGATTATTCCAATAATAGCGATTATTTAATCAGTTCAGATTATTCTGATAATCAAAGAAAACAGACCTTAATTAGAAAGCCTGACATGAGCCTACGAAAACTCTGGAATGAAAAGAAAAAGGATATCCCGGCAGTGTTACTGTTTCTGGGAGTGTCCGCTGTGCTCGTGCTCACCTCTTTCTATACCTACCACAACTATATGAATTCCGCCCCATACGTTGATTTCGAACGTTATCCGATTCGAGGAATCGACGTGTCGCGCCATAACGGAATGATGAATCTTGATGCGGCCGCCGCCGACGGCATAGAATTCATTTTCCTAAAGGCAAGCGAAGGGGAATCCTTTCGCGATGAAAACTTCCATATCAATTATGAGAAAGCAGGCCATGCAGGTCTGAAAAGAGGGGCCTACCATTTCTTCCGTTTCGATAAAGATGGGATCACCCAAGGTCAAAATTTCTTGAAAGCCATAGAGAAAAAGAAACTTGAATTAGGAGTGGTGATAGATGTCGAAGAATTCGGAAACGCAAAGAATGTGCCCCGAGATTCCATCATGATGCGCCTCGAAGATATGGTGGATTATCTCAATCTGCGAGGATATAGAGTGATGTTCTATACCAATAGAGACGGCTACGAATCCTATCTAATGGACCAATACGCCGGTCTACCCCTATGGATATGCCATTTCTCCTCCACCCCTTTCGACGCCGACTGGACCTTCTGGCAGTTTGACCATCATGCAAAAGTGAAGGGGATTCCGGGGGAAGTAGATATGAATGTTTTTGTCGGTTCACGAAAAGACTGGGAGGAGCATCTGAAAATTTCTTCAGCCAATTAAGGCTCCATCCACTAAACATTGATTATCCAACAACTGATTAACACACAATATCAACCCTATCGACAACGTTAATATATAAGGAAAAATCCCCTTTAAGCAAATTGCACACAGCGTATAAGCAAATTGTGCATTGAGTTGACGCAAATTGCAGAATAGGACTAAACAACTGAATTTCACGTGAAAAATATACTACGACTTTTTTTCCTGCCGATTGTTTTGTTAGCGGCATTTATATATTCTCCCTCCTTGATGGCCCTTCCGCAGGGCTTCTTCGCTGAAAATTCCGTATTGGCAGAAGGGAAATGGGTGAGAATTGAATCCAACTCCACAGGGATGCAACTCATTCCGGCCGCTTCGTTGCGTGCAATGGGTTTCACGGATATCAACAAGGTGAACGTATATGGAGGCGGTGGAAGAATGCTCCCCGAAGCCCTCAATGAGAAAATCACCGACGATCTCCCTCTCCTCCCATGTGTCAGAACCGACAAGGGGATCATATTCTTTTCCACAGATGTAAATTCATGGAAGAGCGCATCGGATGTGCCCTATTCTCACACCATCAACCCTTACGATACAAAAAGCTACTATTTCCTTTCCGATCGAAGCGTGGAGAAAGGTAAGGAGATGCCTCGCGTGGAAGCTCCATATTCAGGCGCACAAGCCATGACCACCTTTGTGGAACGTTTGGTGCATGAATCTGAATTGGCGGGTCCCGGCGAATCGGGGCGCACCATCTTCGGCGAGGATTTCCGCACCACTCGCAACCGATCTTTCCCCTTCACGCTGACCGGAAGCGTCTCCGATTATGCCACAGTGAAAGTGAAATTCGGCGCTAAATCATCCACCCAGTCCTCTTTGCTTATCTCCGCCAACGGCTCGCGGCTCCCCTCCACAAGTGATGACAATATTCGTGCTATCACCGGAAGTTCCGAGATTATACGAGTGGCTAACACCATAAAGGAGGTGAAAAATCCCGGCACAAGTCTTAATATCGGGATTGAATATTCATCCACCGGACAGGTGCAATTTGCTCGCCTTGAATATATCGAGGTGTTCTACGACCGCGAACTGAAATTGCAGAACGGATCTCTATATTTCTATAATGCCGATCCTGATGAAGAAGCAGCGGCTATCGACGGATGCAGCTCAGATACCCGCATCTGGGATGTGACTGATCCCACTCGTCCGAAAGAGATGGCGTTCAATCTTTCCGGATCGGTGGCTACAATCTCTCTATCGGGCGAGTATCAGGAGTTTATAGCTTTTGATCCGCAGAAAATCACATCTGCCGCGCCGGTATGGAAAGCTATTCCCAATCAGAACCTCCACGCTTTGGAGACTCCCGATATGGTGATCATCTCCTACGACACATATATGGATGGCGCAAAAAGAATCGCCGCCCTTCATGAGCAACACGATGGAATGAAGGTGCATGTGCTCCGACCGGAGGATATATACAATGAATTTTCCGACGGATCTGCTGATGTATCGGCTTTCCGCAAACTCTTGAAGATGTGGCACGACCGTGGAGGCGAACGCAATATCCGTTATTGCCTGCTCATGGGGCGTCCGCATTTCGACAATCGTGTCCTCACCAATGAAGCCAAGGCTATGGGCTATCGTCCGATGCCTATTTGGGAGGAGCCGAATGTCTTTACCGATGCGGGATCATATTCCACCGATTGCTACATTGCCATGCTCGATGATTGCAACGAAGGATTCAATATGGCTTCGGCAAAGATGCAGGTGGCTGTGGGGCGTATCCCCGTTAAGACGGCGGATGAAGCCAATGATGTTGCAGCGAAAATCGAGAAATATGTGCTTCAGCCTGATTACGGTGCATGGAGAAATAAGATGCTGATTGTGGCTGATGATATCGATGATTCTTCGATGGCCGACGCTAAGCCTTCAGGAATGACCACTTTCTTCGATCAGAGCCAGAGCATATATAATATCCTCAAAGGGAGCAAGGAGGGGAAAAGATACCTCTTCGAGCGTATATATCTCGATGCCCACAAACTCGAAACCACGAGTCTCGGTCTTCGTTACCCCACTGCTCAGGCCAAGCTCCTATCCAATTTCAACGACGGAGTGGCTTTCGCCAACTATCTCGGACATGCAAGCGAAACAAGCTGGACTGTGGAGCGCATCCTCACAATGGATGATATCCGCGCGATGAACAACCGCAACCTCCCCTTCCTTTTCGGCGGAACTTGCGAGTTTGCGCATTGGGATGGAGCCACTATCACCGGAGGCGAACTGATGGTTCTTAATCCTTCGGGAGGCGTGATAGCAATGGTGATGCCCAGCCGAACCGTATATATCACACAGAATTACTATCTCAACCGCGCTATGGCTCCTTATCTTCTCAAGGAAAATGAATTGGGAGAACGCCCCCGATTAGGCGATTTCTACCGTAGAGGGATGAACGACCTGTCTGACAGCAACAAACTCCGATATTGCCTTATCGGCGACCCGTCTATCACATTCCCTCAGCCCGTGAATGTGGTGGAGATTGAGTCGATTGCAGGCAAAGAGATAAATGATGACAATGACGATTTTCCCGAACTCCCGGCTCTTGGCAAAGCGGAAGTGAAGGGAAGGATTGTAAAGCCCGATGGTCAGCTTGATGCGGAATTCAACGGATCGCTTGAGCTTATCCTTTTCGATGCGGAGAAGGTGGTGGATACCTCTTCTCTCGGAAAAGGACTCGAACGAATGTATAACGACCGCGCCACTCGCCTTACCACGACTTCTGTGAAAGTGGAAAACGGACTTTGGTCGGCACGTCTGATGCTCCCCGCCGAGATTGAAAACAACTATTCGCCTGCAATGATTACAGCCTATGCATGGAATAGCAGCACCGGCGAAGAAGCACATGGCATGACCGAGAATCTTTATGTATATGGCTACGATGATAATGCCGAGCCCGACACAAAGGCTCCTGTCATAGAGACGCTTTATCTCAATAGCCCGTCGTTTACCAACGGCGCGGTGGTCAATATGAATCCTATCGTATTTGCCACTTTCTCGGATGAATCGGGCATCAATGTTTCGGATGCCGGAATTGGTCATCAGATGATCATCACAATTGATGGAAAGAACCATTATACGGATGTGAACAGCTATTTCATCTCCGATCCCGAACGAGAGGGAGCAGGATCCATCTGCTATCCTTTGGAGGGTATCGAACCGGGCAAGCATACGCTGACCCTTACCGTATGGGACAATGCCAACAATTCCGCCACAGCATCTATTGAATTTAATGTAGGTGCAGCTTTGGATCCGGTGATCACCGATCTCTCCACCAATGTAAACCCTGCATCGACAAGCGTGGTGTTTAATGTTACAATCGACCGTCCGAACAGCAACGTCGAATGCCTCATTGAGGTGTTTGATCTGATGGGACGCACAGTTTGGCAGTCGGAAAGGAGTGTCACTACCGATATGAACAGCTCGCTTTCCGCTTCCTGGAATCTTTGCGATGGAAGCGGAGTGAGAGTGCCGAGAGGAATCTACCTATATCGTGCCACTGTACGCACCCCGGAAGGAACCTACTCTTCGCAGAGCCGTAAACTTGCTGTGACTGCGCAATAAAATGCAGTCGCGGCAATATGTTTAGCAATAAATGTATTTGCCAAAATGAATCAAATCAATAATATAATCCTTCCCGAGCCTACGCTCCGCCGTCTCCCTTGGTATCTGGCCTATGTAGAGACGCTTCAGAAGAATGATGTGGAATTTGTGTCATCCACTCAGATTTCACGAGCTTTGAGCGTGGATGCCTCTCAGATTGCCAAAGACCTCTCTTTCCTGAATATCCGAGGAAAGACTCGTATAGGCTATGAGGTGGCGGCTCTGGCAGAAGGGCTGTCGGAATTCCTTGGATTCTCACAATGCCATAGGGCTTACATGATAGGATGCGGATCCCTGGGAGAAGCATTGATACGCGATTCAGGCCTGTCGAAATATGGACTCGAAATTGTGGCCGGATTTGATGTCAATCCTCAGGTGGTGTCGCGCACCGACCTTGGAGTGCCGATATATCATATCGACCGCATATATGAGATAATGGAAGAGAATCCCGCCTCAATCGGGATTCTTGCCGTCCCCTCGGAAATGGCGCAGGAATCAGCCGATATTGCTATCGGGGCAGGAGTGAAGGCGATATGGAATTTCACTCCTTATCGTGTGAAGGTGGCAGAAGGGATTGTGATGGCCAATACATCCATATATGCCCATCTCGCTTTGATTTTCAACCGACTTAATTCAATGGAAAGATGAAAATATTAGCTTTTCTACCCAATAAATCCAACCTCTCTCTACCCAATAATTCATCTTCTCTCTCCTATCTCTCCTCTATCCCCTCTCCTGTTTCTTCTCTTGCTCCTATCCTCTCCTTTCCTGATTCGGCAATTGTGAAGAATGGGAATCCAATCTTTCTGCCGGATTTTGATTCACGTTTCATCGGCAGCTTCTTCCTTGCTGTCAAGATATCACGTTTGGGCAAATCGATAGCCGAACGTTTCGCTTCGAGATATTATTCCGAGGTTGCACCGGCAATGAACATCGTGGCTAAGGGGGTGCTTGATTCCCTTTCAGCCAACGGACTTCCTTGGACAGCCGCCACAGGTTTCGACCGAAGCTTAGCTGTAGGAAATTTCATAGATTATCCCCTCCTGTCGGCGATAGGAGAATTAAATGTTGTCTCCTCAGACGGGAATCATGACACATTAACAGTTCCTTCCCCTGAAGTAATTGCAAAGGCTATTCATATGGCGAGCCGATATAATTCTCTTAAGATGGGTGATCTCATCCTCATCCCTCTCTCTAAGGATTCTATCGATCTAAAGATCGACTCTATGATCGCTATATCCGTAGGAGATGATACTTTACTAAAAATACCTGTCAAGTGAGCTTAACACACTCTCTCCTATTATAAAAGTCTCCCCTATATAAAATAATGAAAACGAATCTTTTCAAAATATCTCTCATAGCAATCGTGTGCGGATGGTGGGCGTCATTCTTTCATGCAGAGGCATCCGAACTTTACCCGTTCAAATACTCTTCAATCCTCTCTTCAGGAGATTGGGTGAAAGTGCGCACGTCCGAATCCGGAATATATGAAATCACTTATGACGAACTCATCGGGATGGGATTCAAGAATCCGCAGAATGTCGGTGTGTTCGGGAAAGGCGGAACTGCCCTCCCTATAAATTTCACCGATGGGAAAGCTCCTTTGATCACGGATGATCTTGCACCCGTTGCGACATGGCATCATAACAACCGGATATATTTCTATGCCTGCGCCACAGAGGAGATAGCCTTTAATCCCTCCTCCTCGCTTTTCGAGCGCCGGAGCCGCAACATCTATTCGCTCGACGGAGCTTATTTCCTTTCCGAATCTCCGGAAGCCATGATGATTTCCATGAATGATAAACCTTTAGGTAACTCCTCCTCATATTATCTTGGATTTGATTATGCTTATCATGAAGAGGATATTTTTCATAACACCACCAAGACAGGTCAACTCTTCTGGGGAGAGAATCTGCTGACCGATTCCTACAGCTGGCAGCTCTCGCTCCCTCTTATCGACAATAATGCCAAGGCTCGTCTAGAATGTCGTGTTTTTGCCGCCGACAAGAGTTCCGGAATATTTCAATATGGTGTGAGACAAGCCACATCGGGAAATATATCATTTAATGTGCGCCACCCCGAACCGGGATCGGGAAGCAAGTCGAATCCGGAATTCATGCATATGGCTAATTCCATTTCATCTCTATCCATTCCCGGAACCGAGGCGGAAGTATATGCAAAGATCAGCAATGCCAAAGGGGATTTTATCAATCTGGATTATTGGATTCTTACATATGGGAAAATAGTCCCTGATTTCTCACTCTCAAATCAGCCTCAGGAACGATTCACTGTGGTCAGAAAAGGGACACGCCCCGGAGTCATTCCGGTTGAGTCTGACAAAGAGATCGTGGCGTTTGATGTGACCAATCCTGCTGCAGTGGGTTTATTGGCAAAGGAATCGGAGGGAAAAGAAATCAATTTCTATTTTGACCCCTCCAAATCTTATCGAAACCTTATCTTCTGCGATCTTTCACGCAGTCAGAAAAAGGTGTCGGGATTCAAGAAAATTGATAATTCCGATCTCCATTTCATGGCCTCTCATGGAGCGGATTTCCTTATAATTACCGTTCCAAAATTCATGGATTTTGCCACTCGTCTTGCTGATCTTCATCGCAAATATGATGGGATTAATGTGCTGGTGGTCTCCACAGAGGATGTGTATAATGAATTTTCAGGAGGGATACCCGACCCTATGGCTTATCGCGCCATGATGAAAGCCACCTACGAAGGGTCGCAAGAAAGATTGAAGAATCTCCTCCTGGTCGGACCCGAATATGGGAATTTCCGAAATGTTCTCTCCGGCAACGATCCTGAAAATTATATCATCGCTTTTCAGGATAATAAGGTAAGTGCCGATACGGATGCCGCTCACGCAATGGATTTCATGGGATTCGCCGACGATTATATTTTCACTAATCTCCAGAACAATACGATGCATGTCGGCGTCGGGATTCTCCCTTTCTCTTCCTTGGAAGAGAGCGAGATGTATCTGAGGAAAGCCGAGCGCTATCTTGCCGATACTGATAAGGCAGCCATTGTGAATGAGGCTTTGTCGATTGGTGGATCGGGCGACAACCACACCCACGATGCCCAAAGCGTTTCGCTAAAGGAATTTTGGGATGCTTATAATCCCGACCTACAGGTGAATGCTGTAGTGGCTATCGATGCATATGGCAAAAAGAATTCTACTGAAAAAATATTTTCCGATCTCAGATATGGGAAATTGCTCACTGCCTATTGCGGACATGGATCCTCTTTGGGTCTTAACAATCCGATCACCATTCGCACAACCGATGTACTGAGGATACAAAACTCAAAACCGGGTTTCATGATAATCTGTGCCTGCGATATCTCCCACCCCGACCGAGCCATGAGCGGACTCGGAGAACGTATCGTCACCTCCACCGAGAATGGGATGGTAGGGTCTATTCTTGCGTCGAGGACAGTGTGGTCGGGACAGAACTTCGAACTTGCAAAGTTGATCTCTTCCTCTCTTTTCGTTGATCCCGCAGGGGCAAAGACCACGGGGAGTGGGTCGCAAGTCGCATATTATCGTGAAGAGACTCCTACAATCGGAGAGGTGTTTGCAAGAGCCAAGACAATTTCAAATTATTCCAATTCATTGGCTTATATGTATATCGGAGATCCTGCTCTAAGGATTCCCGTGCCTCTGCGAAGAATCCAGGGGAAAACCTCTCTAAGCGGAAAGGGGTATCCGAGACAGACAATAAAAGTGTCGGGAACGATAGGTGTCCGCGACTCTATTCACCTCAGTGATACCATCCACATTGGCGAATATATCTTGGATAAGGACACTCGCTATAATGGAAAGATTGTTGCCAAACTTATGGCACCCAAGAGAGTGGAAAAATCCAAGGATCTTGTCTCAGGAGCTTCTAATAATACAAAGGAGTTGTATGTAACATATCTCGACGATCGATTGTCTGAATTTTCTGCGGAAGTGAAGAATGGCGCATTCGATTTTTCCATCACTCTCCCTGAGGATGCCGACATATATGCCGGCGAATCTCTCCAGTTGATGCTGAGTGCGTATGATCCGTCGAGACAATTAGCCTCTGCCGGATATCTATTGATCCCTATTGGAGAAGGGATAAGCGGAGTCGGCACCGACAACTCCACACCGACACTAAATGCAATCATCAGCTACAAGACACCGGTCATAACAATCAAGGTGGGCGATAACAATTCTCTTGGAGCAGCTTGCTTGAGAGCGGAGATTGATGGCAAACCTGTCAGGGCTTTCCTTCGCGACGCGGATGCTGATTCCAAGAATCTCGAATTTGCAATCTTCACGGATAATATTGAAAAGGGGCCTCACACTCTTTCGCTTTGCGCCTCCGATGCTGTAGGGAATAAGGCGGAGGAAGAGATTGAGTTTGAGAAAGCTGACTTTTCGGCTCCTCTCTCCCTTATTCCGGAGTATAAGGCCGCCGCAGATGAATTATCATTCTCTATCGAAGGAGAGGATGCCGAATCGCTTCTCATAATAATTGAGAATGAGAATCACGACCTTGTGATTCAATCGCCGGTGAAAGGGAATAGTTATCTTTGGAATTGTTCGGATTCCTCATCGAAGAGGGTGAAGCCGGGTCTTTATCGTGCGAAAGTTATATCTTCAAATGATATTTCCACGCCCCTCTTCTCAGAATGGGTGAACTTTGCTATATTGGAAATCCCCAATTAGAAAATGAATTAAATCCCCATCTCTATCTTTCTGCGCCCGTTTCTGCTCATTCAAGATCAGGAACGGGCGCAGAAAGATATTAGGGAATTTTTGAGATAATCATAATATTTTTATTTGTTACGATTAATAAAATTAAAAATATTCGATTTTTATTTGTTACGATTAATAAAAAAGACATTTACATAGATTTTATTTGTTACGATTAATAAAATTCGTTTTATAGCAATTTTATTTGTTATGATTAATAAAATTCCTTATTTTTGTGGATAAAAAAGACATGGAGATAAAAGACCGCTCAACATATACCAATCATATTCTAAAATATATAGATAAGGGTATTATGATTGCCTTGACCGGACAGCGAAGGGTCGGCAAAAGTTTTATATTAGCTCAATTGGCTGATATTATAGCTATAAAGAATCCCGAAGCCAATATAATCTATATTAATAAGGAGAAGAGCAAATATAGCGAGATACGTGATTATAACGATCTTTCTAAATATGTGGAGGAACGATTATCACCCGATAAGCACAATTATCTTCTTATCGACGAGGTACAGGATATAGAAGGATTTGAACATACCCTACGAAGTCTAAATGCCGATGAGGAATGTCAGATCATTGTCACCGGAAGCAATGCAAAAATGCTCTCTTCTGAATTATCCACCTATCTTGCCGGACGTTACGTGGATATACACATCAATAGCTTATCTTACAGAGAATTTCTTCAATTTCATAATCTTGAAGATTCGCAAGAAAGTTTAGAAAGTTATCTCTCGGTCGGAGGATTACCTCATCTCTATAGGTTAGGTCTTGACAATGAAGATATGATATGGGAATATCTTCAAAATATATATAACACTATAGTGCTCAAAGATGTGGTTCAACGCGAGAATCTCCGAAATGTCACTTTGTTTGAAAACCTTATGAAGTTTTTGAGTGATAATGCCGGACAACTTGTTTCAGCCACTTCATTATCTAAATATCTTAAGGCGCAAAAGGTTGAACTCACGCCTCTGACGGCCATTAACTACATAAAGTCGGCGTCTAATGCCTATATCGTGAATAAAGTTCCACGCTATGATATCCATGGT
Source organism: Bacteroidales bacterium (assembly GCA_014800245.1). Lineage (GTDB taxonomy): Bacteria > Bacteroidota > Bacteroidia > Bacteroidales > Muribaculaceae > Lepagella. The sequence continues at coordinate 200,541 of JAAVGM010000011.1, forward strand.
AAGAAACTTCTTGAGAGTAATGATAAATATTACTTTGAAGATCTTGGACTCCGTAATCTCTTGGTTGGTAGCGACCGCACTAAGGATATTGAGAAAGTGATGGAGAATGCTGTTTATTTACATCTTAAACAATTGGGTTATAAGTTATCGGTGGGTACTTTGCCCAACGGAGAGATAGATTTCGTGGCTGAAAAGAATGGAAAAGTAGTTTATTATCAGGTAACATATCTTTTGACCGACCAAGCCACCATCGATCGCGAATTTGGTAATCTTGCCAAGATCGAGGATAACTATCCAAAATTTGTTATTTCGATGGATCCTTTATCCCGCCCCAAGGATTATGAGGGGATAACGCAACTATCGTTGCGTCAATTTCTGATGACAGAAAAGTAAAGAACGAGAGACATACAGATCCTACGCAATATTTCCGACTTTTTTAAGTTATGAATATATGCGGTTTTATCGACTGAACCATAATGATTCAGTCGAATTTTTTAAACAGCCATTAGATTATGATGAAACGCAATCTTTTTATATTCTTCTCTCTTGCTCTAATTCTTGTTTCATTTTCCGCTCATGCTGATAATGAAATCAAGGATAATGAATTCAACCCTGTAAATACAGGTGTGACCACCCTATCGATCGCTCCCGATGCGCGAGGAAGCTCAATGGGTAACCTTGGAGCCGCCACCGACCCGGATATGAACAGCCAGTTCTGGAACCCCTCCAAATACGCTTTCGGTTATTCCACCGGAGGTCTGTCGCTATCCTACACCCCTTGGTTACGTAAGATCGTAAACGATATCTTTCTTGCCAACCTTGCAGGATATTGGAAACTCGGAAGCGGAGACAATCAGGCTCTGAGTGCGTCGCTTCGTTATTTCTCTCTTGGAGAGGTGACATCGGGAGGTTCTGAAGATGGAACAGCTGCAATGACCATCAACCCCTATGAGTTTGCAATCGACCTTGGCTATTCAAGAAAATTGTCGGAGAAATTCTCCATGGGTGTTGTGCTTCGTTATATCCTTTCCGACCTTTCATACAACAACACATACACCGGCGAAAGCAACACTGCCGCTTCGGCATTCTCCGTTGACCTTTCCGGTTATTATGTCACCTATCCCATGGTAGGCCGCAATGAATGTCAGTTCTCATGGGGTTTCGACATCTCGAATATCGGTACGAAAGTGAGCTACGACCATGGCGCCAACAATGCCTTCCTCCCCACCAACTTCCGTTTGGGAGCCAACTTCATGTTCCCACTTGCCGACTACAATACCCTTTCGTTTGGTCTTGATCTTAACAAACTCCTTGTGCCCACCAAACCACGCGCAAAGGATTATGAGATGGAGACTGCCGAAGGACAGGCTGAATATCAGGAAGCACTCGATAAATGGAACGACATGTCGCCTATCACGGGTATATTCAAGAGTTTTTCGGATGCTCCCGGCGGATTCGGCGAGGAGCTGAAGGAGATCAACCTTTCATTAGGTGCGGAATATGCATACAATCAGCAGTTCTTTGCTCGCTTGGGTTATAACTATGAGCATCCTTCAAAGGGTGGTCGATCTTACTTCGCCTTCGGTGCAGGATTCTCTCTGAATGTGGTTCAGCTCGATGCGTCATATATGCTCGCCACAGCCCAGAGCTCACCGCTCGACCAGACTCTGCGTTTCACACTCACATTCGATATGGACGGTCTGCGCGACCTCTTAGGCAAGCGAGGAAGATAAAAATGTATAGAATAGGACAAGGATACGACGTGCATCGCCTTGTGGAGGGTCGCGAATTGTGGCTCTGCGGCGAGAAGATTGATTTTGAGTTGGGTCTGCTCGGACATAGTGATGCGGATGTGGCAATTCATGCTCTATGCGATGCGATATTAGGCGCACTCGCTCTCGGAGATATCGGCAAACACTTTCCCGACTCCGATCCCCGTTATAAAGGGATCGACAGCAAGAAGCTCCTTTATCACGTATGCCGCTTGATGCGCGAGAAAGGATATGAATTAGGGAATTGCGATCTTACAATTTGTGCCGAGCGCCCCAAACTTCGTCCTCATATAGACACTATGCGCCAGACACTTGCAGAAGTTATCAACACCTCTGTTGATAACATTTCAGTCAAAGCCACCACCACCGAGCGTCTTGGCTTCACCGGACGCATGGAGGGGATATCAGCCTATGCCGTGGCGCTTCTAAGAAAATCCTGATACGATCAGCTGTCAATGACCGACTTGCTTTTTCATCTTGCAGTAATAATCGCACTCGCTGCTGGAACCATCCGTGGATTCCGGCAGCGTCTCACATCTCAAGTGCCAAGCTGCATAGGCGTGGCTTTCGGAATTTTATGTTCCTATATCTTCCGTTTTCCGGCAGAAGAATTGGTCAGTTCGTTTCTTAAGGCGGAAGTGAAAGGTGTGGATGGGGAGTTTGTATTGAGCAATCTTTCCTGCACACTAATCTTCATCCTGGCCTATACCCTGTTTTATCTCTGCACCTACATCCTAAAATTCTTTTTCCGCATGATAGAGACCGGGATGCTGGATAATATCTGCGGTGCGCTTTTCGGGGCATTCCGTGGAGCTCTATTCGTTTCAATGGCCTTAAATATATGGCTGTCGGTGTTGCCGGAATCCCGCCTTCTGAAATATGCCATGCATGATGACGGTGATATTGTGCATGAAGTGATGCTCCTCTCCCCTTTCATGTTGGGAAGCGAAAGCGTAGATGAACTTGCCCATAAAGTGCAGCTCGAACAAGCAAAGATGATCTCCTAAAAGATATTAGGCTCCATCCAATAAAATTGGGCTTCATACTACAAAATACCTCCCTTATTTGTTTATAATTAGTAAAATTATAAGTAATTTTGCATATATGTGCGCTAATATTAGTGCAGGAAATTACGAAAAATACTAAGTTTTAGACAAGATATGTTAAAAGTCAGCGACTTACACGCAGAAATAAATGGTAAGGAGATTCTTAAGGGAATCAATCTTGAAGTGAAACCGGGCGAGGTGCATGCCATCATGGGTCCGAATGGCTCGGGCAAATCCACATTATCCATGGTGCTTGCCGGAAATCCGGCTTATACCCCTACATCCGGATCTGCTGAATTTTATGGCAAGGATCTTTTGGCTATGCCTCCCGAAGTGAGGAGCCATGAGGGTCTTTTCCTCGGATTCCAGTATCCTGTGGAGATTCCCGGAGTGTCGATGGTGAATTTCATGCGTGCGGCAGTGAATGCAAAAAGAGCTTACTTCAATGAGCCCCCTATGACAGCCACCGAATTTCTCAAAATGATGAGAGAGAAGCGTGCCGTTGTCGAACTCGATAATAAACTCGCTTCCCGTTCAGTCAACGAAGGTTTCTCCGGCGGTGAAAAGAAACGCAATGAGATTTTCCAGATGGCCGTGCTCGAACCTAAATTGTCAATTCTCGATGAGACCGACTCCGGATTGGATATCGATGCCTTGAGAATTGTGGCCGAGGGTGTCAATAAATTGAAAACCGAAAACAATGCCACCATCGTCATCACCCACTATCAGCGCCTTCTCGATTATATCAAACCGGATTTCGTGCATATCCTTTATAAAGGGAAGATCGTGATGACCGGCGGACCCGAGCTTGCCCTCGATCTTGAGGAGAGAGGCTACGACTGGATTAAGGAACAGGTGGATAAGGAGGGCTGATCGTATGAGCGCACTTAAACAATATATCGATCTCTTCCGCGACCATCGCGATATCATCGACTCGCATAGCGCACCGGCCATCAATGCCTTGCGCCGGCGTGCGTTTGATGCACTCGATGGCGTGGAGCTCCCTAAGCCGGGAGCCGATAATTATGAGAACACCGATCTGGAGACAATGCTGTCTCCGGATTACGGCTTGAATATTGCAAGGCTGAATATAGATGTGAATCCGGCAGCCACCTTCCATTGCGATGTACCCAGAATATCATCCCACCCCTTCATAGTAATCAATGACAGCTATGTGGAGAATCCTCGTACCTACGAAGGGCTCCCCGAGGGTGTTGAAGTTGGTTCGCTGAAGGAGTTTGCATTAAAAGACCCTGCCACCTTTGCCCATTTCTATGGCAAGGAGGCGGATATGGCGAATCCTATGGTGGCTCTCAACACTCTGCTTGCTCAGGATGGTTTCTATCTTCGTGTAAAGAAGGGTGTTCGGATTGAAAAGCCCTTGCAATTGGTGAATATCCTGCAGAATGGCATGCCTCTGATGGCTGTGCGCCGTCTGCTTGTGATTATAGAAGACAATGCCTCCGCCAAACTCCTTGTATGCGACCATACACAGAATCCGGATCTTGAATTCCTTTCGCTCGAAACAGTGGAGATTTTCGTTGGAGAGAATGCTGAATTCGATTTCTACAACCTGGAGGAATCCACAGTGAAGACTCAACGCATATCCACACTCTATCTCGCTCAAAAGCGCGACAGCCGCGTGGTGATCGATGGCATCACTCTCTATAACGGCACCACCCGCAATGAATATTATTGTCGCTTCGAGGGAGAGAATGCCTCTCTCCGCCTTTTGGGAATGGGTATTGAGGATGAATGCCGCAAGGTTTCGACATATTCCCGAATCGATCATGCCGTGCCTCGCTGCCATTCTGATGAGCTCTTTAAATTCTCTATAGATGAGGAGGCAAGAGGAGCCTTCACAGGAAGAATATATGTGGCAGAGGGAGCTGTGAAAACCGAAGCCTATCAGAGCAACCGCAACCTTGTGGGGAGCGACACTGCAAGAATGGAGAGCAAACCCGAATTGGAGATCTATAACGATGATGTAAAATGTTCGCATGGTTCGGCAATAGGTCAGCTTGATCCTCTCCAGATGTTCTATATGCGCACCCGTGGGATTGACGAACCGACTGCCCTCCTCCTCCTAAAACAGGCGTTTATGGCTGATATCATCGATGGCGTCAGGGTCGAGGCTTTGCGCGATCGTCTTCACCTCCTCGTGGAGCGCCGTTTTGCCGGAGCTGTATCAGCCTGCGCATCGTGTGCCGGCTGCAATAAATTACCAGAATAATGTCATTATCAGATAAAGATATATTGAAAATAAGAGATGAGTTCCCGATTCTTTCACGAAAAGTGGGAGAACGGGATCTCGTCTATCTCGACAATACCGCCACTTCGCTCACTCCTCGCCGGGTGGTGAGCGAGATTGAATTCCTATATGCCAACAGCAAGGCTAATGTGCATCGAGGCGTGCATACTCTTTCCCAGGAAGCCACCGACCGCCAGGAACATACTCGCCGCCGTGTGCAGGGATGGATTAATGCAGATAGCTTTGAGGAGATAATCTTCACACGCGGCACAACAGAGGCCATCAACCTTGTGGCATCCTCTTTCGGCGACCGTTTCAAGGATGGGGATGAGATTATACTCACCGTAATGGAGCATCACGCCAATATTGTGCCTTGGCAGCTTCTTCAGCGCCATAAGGATATAAAGATTCGCGTGGTGGATATCAACGACCGTGGCGAACTTGACCTTGACCAATATCGATCTCTATTCAATGAACATACGGTTTTTGCATCATTCACACATATCAGCAATGTGTTGGGGACAGTGAATCCCGTAAAGGAGATGACTGAAATTGCCCATTCTCATGGGGTGCCTGTCTTGGTGGATGGAGCGCAGGCTTCGCCTCATCTTCGCCCGGATATGAAGGATATAGGATGTGATTTCTATGTCTTCTCTTCCCATAAGATGTATGGACCGACCGGGGTAGGCGTTTTATATGGTCGCAAGGAGTTATTGGAATCCATGCCCCCCTATCAGGGAGGTGGAGAGATGATTAAGCATGTATCTTTCGAACATACCACCTTTGCCGATCTACCCTTTAAATTCGAAGCAGGAACCCCTGATTTCATCGACATAGCGGCTTTTTCCAAAGCTATAGATTTCATTGAGGAGACAGGGATAGGGAATATCAGAGATCATGAGGAGAAGCTACTCGACTATGCCACCAAAAGACTCCTTGAAATTCCGGGGATAAAGGTATATGGAAATGCTCCGCATAAGGCGGCTGTGCTCTCTTTCAATATCGGAGAGGCTCACAATTATGATGTGGGATTCCTTTTGGATAAGATGGGTGTGGCTGTCCGTACAGGTCATCACTGCGCCCAACCTCTTATGGAACGTCTTGGCATTCCCGGCACGGTCAGAGCATCCTTTGCTGTGTATAACACCTTTGAGGAGGCCGATAAACTCATCGAGGCCTTAAAACGAATAGCCCCGATGCTGCTTTAATCGGATTCCCTATTTCTTCTTATCTGAAGCGGAGAGGTCTTCTGAATTTTCAGAGCCATCATATTTAAGCACAGGGAGCGACCAATCGAAGAGGAGCACGCAGAAGCGAAGACCGATCACTGTGACGCCACAGGCCGCCTGCTGAAACACTGTGGAGCCTCCAAACAGATCTATCAGCCAATAGACCACTCCTCCGGCGAGACACGCCGTGGCATATATATCTTTGCGGAAGAAGAGCGGTTCTTCGTTGATGAGGATATCTCTGACCACACCGCCAAACGAACCGGTGATCGTACCCATCACTATCGCCCCCCACATAGGATAGCCCGAGGCAAGAGTCTTCTGAATACCGATCACTACAAACAGCGCCAAACCTATGGCGTCGAATATGAAAAGCAAGCGGTTATGGCTAACCAATACTTTTCGGAAGATTATAACGGTGAGAAGAGAGATCCCTGTAACAGCAAGATAGACCGGGGTCTGCAACCAGAAAACAGGGATATCCAAAAGAAGATCTCGGAGGGTTCCGCCTCCGATGGCTGTGACCAAACCGATGGTATATGCTCCGAAAAGATCAAAATGCTTCACGGCTGCGAGACGGATACCGCTTATCGCAAAAGCTATCGTTCCAACAATCTCTATGATGAAGAGAAAGAGTGTATCTATGTTCATTCTGTAAATATTAAAAAACGGTGCAAAATTAGTGAAATACTTTAAATCTCACAATTTTTGCACCGTTTTTAATATCTTTATTCCCTCCTCGTTAAGGGAATCGGATAGAACTTGTTTTAGAGGTTTCCTCTCATCTTATCATCCACAGCCGTGAGCGCAGCCTTTGCGCCCTCTCCCATAGCAATCACAATCTGCTTATAGGGCACATCCGTGACATCGCCGGCAGCATAAACGCCCTTCACTGATGTGCGGCAGAAGGAGTCTGTCTCAATCTCCTTGCGACTGTTGAGCGCCACCTCTCCTTCAAACACCTGCGTGTTCGGAGTCAAGCCTATCTGCACGAATACACCGGCAACAGGATATTCTTTTGTTTCTCCCGAGGTTCTGTCTTTAGCAACAACAGCAGTGACATTTCGTCCGTCTCCCTTAACCTCCGTCAAGGCCGTGGATAAATGGATATCAACATTATCGAATGTGGCCAATTTTTTCTGAAGAACCTCATCCGCTTTCAATGTATCCATAAATTCAAAGAGATCCACATGTGTGGCAATTCCAGCAAGATCAATGGCTGCTTCTACGCCTGAATTGCCGCCTCCGACTACAGCCACTCGTTTCCCTCTATAGAAAGGTCCGTCGCAATGGGTGCAGAAAGCCACTCCTTTACCTAAATAGTCTGCTTCACCCTCAACATTCAGTTTTCTCCATGAAGCACCTGTGGCAATCACCACTTGCGGAGCTTCGAAAGTCTCTCCGCTGTCGGCAACAAGTTTCTTAACCTCTCCTCGGAGATCGGCTGAAACAATGCGTCGATTATCAAAAATCCCTATCTCATATGCATCCAAGTGTTTGCGAAGATCGGAAGCAAGGGCTGTTCCGGTGGTGACAGGCACAGAGATGAGATTCTCTATCTCCGATGTATCTTTCACCTGTCCCCCTATTCTTCCGGCCACAACTCCCACCTTCATCCCCTTTCGTGCAAGATAAATGGCTGCGGCTGCCCCGGCAGGACCGCCCCCCGCAATAACGACGTCAAAACCTAAAGGAGTGTTATCCGCTACACCATTATCAAGGGAGGTGCCGAAGGAAGTTTCAAGTTTACCGACAAGTTCGCCCAAAGTGGCCTGTCCGACATTCAGCAGTTCGCCGTTGGCATAGACCGTAGGAACTCCATTGATGTTATAATCCTTCACCATCTGTTGGGCTGCCCCTCCGTCGATCACCTTATTGCTTATCCCCGGATTAAGCAATGTAATCACATTAAGGGCTTGCACCACATCCGGACAGATTGAACATGTAAGCGAAACGAAGGTCATGATCTCCACCGGACCATTGATTGCCTCTATCCTTTTCTGCATTGCCTCATCAGGAAGATTCTTCCCCTGACCGGCTGCATTCAACACGGCAAGGATCAAAGAGGAAAACTCATGTCCGCCGGGAACTCCAACAAACTCAATGCCTGTTGGCACTCCATCCTTCCATATTGAAAGCACGGGAGCATTCTCCTCTGTGGGGAAATCTTCCACCTTTACTGAAAAGGAGGGTGAGGAGGAAGCGAAGTCAGTGGCAAACTCCTCCATCTCTTTCCTGTTGCTATCTTCCGGACTCCCTTGCACAAGGAGGAGAATTGATGTGTCGAGATCGGAGAATATATTTTTAAGCTGGTCAATGATATCTTTATCAAGATGTGCCATATGGTATCTATTTTTATAAAAACGAGGTCGCAAGACACGCTCACGACCTCGTCGGGTTAATACTCATTCTTTACTATGCAATTATGCTAAACAATGCTTTTTAGATCTTTCCTACAAGGTCGATTGAAGGTTTGAGGGTTGCAGCGCCCTCTTTCCATTTAGCGGGACAAACCTCGCCGGGGTGAGATGCCACAAATTGAGCGGCCTCCACTTTGCGAAGAAGTTCGTCGGCATTTCGACCTATGCTGTTATCCTGAATCTCAACAAGCTTGATGAGACCTTCAGGATCGGAAACGAATGTGCCTCGATATGCCACGCCTTCCTCTTCATCCATCACGCCGAATGCACGGGCCAAAAGACCCTTGTTATCGGCAAGCATCGGATATTGAATCTTCTTGATGCTGTCGGAAGCATCGTGCCATGCCTTATGCACAAACTGAGTGTCGCAGCTTACGGAGTAAACCTCCACACCCATTGATTTAAGTTTATCATATTTCTCTGCGAGATCCACAAGCTCGGTGGGGCATACGAAAGTGAAGTCGGCAGGATAGAAGAAGAACACTGCCCATTTGCCGAGGACATCCTTATCTGTCACTGTCTTGAACTCTCCGTTATGATATGCCTGAACCTTAAACTCAGGGATACGTGTGTTTACAATAGTATTCATTTCAATTATTCTTTTTATTTTAAATTATCTATTTCTTTTTGTTATACCCTTAAAACGCACCTTTAATCCCAAAGGTTGACTCCTTTCAGATTCTTTAACCTTATCGAAGAAATAGCTAAAATATATAAAAAATATTGCTGCCTGATAAAAGATTTTATCGGACAGCAATATTTATAAAGGTTTTTCTCTATTCAAGCTTACTTGACAAGCACTTTTGAAGTCTTACCATTCTGACGACGGATATAGATACCGGATTCCGGATTAACTACACGAACACCCGATAGATCGTAGTATTCTACATCACCCTCAGCAGCCGCATCTACACCAACTTCATCCACACCTGCCATTCTTATATCCAGAAGATAAGTGTATTGATAGAGGTCAGGGAAAAGCGGGTTGATCATTACGCACATAACATCGTCAAGTGTTTTCTTGAAAGTGGTGACACCATCTTCAATCTCATACTCCTCACCTTCGATGAGTTCTTCACCCTGAAGATCACCAAGCTCGTCAAACCAAGGAGAATTAACGAACCAGCGGAACTCAGTTGCTACACCCATACGTTCTGCCTGCGCACTAAGATCTACAATATGACCTTCCTTAACATCCGGATTCAAAGGAAGCTGATCTGAATAGCCGTATATATACCAGGAATCCTTCGGGAAGGGAAGTGTAGCGATAGTGAAGTTGTTATACTGCAGGCTCAACACTCTCAACGCAGGATTATTATCAAGATCTATTGTTGTGAGCTTATTGTTGGTGATTCCAAGCTGAGCAAGAGCAGGAAGCTTGCTGAGATCAATGCTTTCAAGTTCATTGCTGTTCAAGCCAAGATCCCAAAGTCTGGCATTATCCAATTTCACTTCCTTAAGCTTATTGTCAGTCGCATAAAGAGCCTGGAGATTGTTATGACCGGCTACATCAAGAGTCTCAAGGTTGTTGCCTGAGAAATTGACCATCTCAAGGTTAGGATAAATAGTGTTGATATCTATCTGCTTTGTCAAGCCATTTCCAACTAGTCGGAACTCCTTAAGTGCAGGGCAAACAGGAAGCTTGAAATCTACAGTAGAAAGATTACTGTTATCCCAAGCGAAGAGAGTGAGTTGTTTCATCTTAGATGCATCAAGAGCAGAAACTTTCACTCCATTGAAGCTGAATACAGTCACATTGTCATTGTCATCATAAGAGTAGCACTTAACATTTGCACCTGCAGTTGTATTTATGTCATACGCAGTGAACGTGTTCTGAAGAACATACTGTTCAAGGTTGCCGTCATCTTTCCAGTCAATATAAACCGTCGTTCCATTGGTCTTGCCGGCAAGCGACATGGCAGCTGTGGCATTTTCTGTTGTAGTGAATGTAGCAAACACATTGGTCGGCATCTCAGCTGCAAGCACATTGGTGGTCATGTAAGCATCCTTGCCCTCAAAAGCGGGGAATGCAGGATGAGTCATAGTACAATACACCTCACCAACAGAAGTATCGAGGAATTTGAAACGGCCATTCTCATTCATGATCTGTGCATCTGTCAGAACCTTATCACCTTCAACTGTGCGCCATACAAATGAAGTGGTCTGACCCTTTGAATCCGTATAGAGATATTTTGTGAGGTTGATGCTCGGAGCCTTTGAGGGAACCTCTACCTTATTCTGGGGAGCATATACATAATTGTCATAGCAGCCGGCTGCCGGAAGAGCAGCGAAAGGCATATCATTGTAAGAAAGATCAAAGTTCTCAAGAAGCACGTAAGGAGGTATCAAAATATTTGACAAATGATTGCCTGCGAGGTCAAGCACTGTCAATGCCTCAAGGTCGTTCATATCAAACTCCTGAATATTGTTGTTTGAAAGATAAAGTTCCTTGAGATCAAAATAGTTTGTATCATCAAAGCCTGTGAGCTGGTTATTGCTCAAATCAATCTTAAGAGCTGCACGTGCGTCGCCGCCGGCGAAAGAAGTGATTCTATTGTTCTTTGCTGAAATTTCCCTCAACCATACCTTCTCGAAACGACCGTTGCCGGCTACAAGGCTGAGATAGGTCAGATTATTATTGTCCAGGTTTAGATATGTGAGCATATTATTCCATGACAAATCAATCTCAGAAAGCTGACATCCATTTATTGCCAACTCCTTGAGCTGACCGGCCTGAGAGAAGTCGGTCTCAGAGATGCGTCCTCGGCTAACACCGAACGCAGTGAGATATTCGCCTTCCGGCAGATAGATGATGGTCTGATCACCCTCGCGTCTTCCTGTCACGTTGGCAGTTGCAGGAAGTTCGGAAGATGTAGCCGTAAATTCCTTCAAGGTGCCCTTGCCGAAATCTACATAGAAAGTTATAGGATTTTCAGGAGTTGCATTAGCAAGACCAACACTCATCTCAACCGTTGTAGCCGCAGAACTGAAACCGACACTCACTGCGGGTGAGGGTTGTCCGAAGTCGGCAGCAGTCTTTACTTTAAAACGAGTTGTATTCAACGACCCTTCTGTGAACAAGGTATTATAGAATGCAACATATACGCTGTCAGTCAACGCCTTATTCAAAGTAATCTTGCCATTGTCATAGCTATAATAGTCGCCAGGAACCTCATTCACCTCAAGAGGATTCCGGGGATTATAGTAAATAAGCTTGCCGACAGTCTCAGTGTTAGGACGTAACACTCTTGAAGAAAGGTCGATCACATCTCCCTCCTTGTAACTGAGCTCTACAGGCATATCATTCTGGCCGTAGCGATACTCATAGAAACGCGGATCCGGAAGAGTGGCGTAGTCCATGTTGTTGAAGCTCACATCAAGATTGATAAGCTGGTCATTATTATCCAGATTAATCTCTGTCATCTTATTATGACCTGCATAAAGATCCACAAGCAAAGGATTCTTTGACACATCAAGATTAGAGATATTATTTCCCGAACAGAACAACGTTGTAAGTGCCGGGTTATGTGTGAGGTCGAGGTTGGAGATCTTCACATCAGTGAAAACTGTTCCTCCATTCGTGCAATAAAATTGCTGAAGCTTGGGATTATGACTCAAATCAACAGAACCAACTCGTGTTTCAGAGATATTCAGAATCAATAGTTCTGGATTCTTGGATACATCAATTGAGCTTACAGCAGTTGCATCCACAGAAAGTCGCACCAGATGCGGGCATTTGGTCGGGTCGATATGAGTAAGCGAATGTGTGCTGTAAGCACCGAATGACATCAAGTTTGGATATGTTGTGATATCAAAGTCAGGATCTATATTATCAATCATATTCAGCTCCAGGATAGTAAGTTCGGGCTTATCTTCTCCCACTACAAGAGGAGTTACATCAAAAGGATTGGCCTGAAGATATAGAGCCTGGAGTTTCTTCATATGGCTCACATCAAGGCTCTTCAAGAGATTGTATCCAAGGTCGAGCACCTGAAGATTTGTGAGCTCAGGGAAGGATATCTCATCAATATAGCAGCCCTGACCATCAAACACATCTATCAGACTTGCATCACCATAGATTTTCACTATTCCTTCAGGAGAAGCGGAACAAGTGAAGTAAGTTCCTTTAAGAGCACCGGACTCTTCATCAAAATAAGCCTGCTTCACTTCCTCCTCCACGGGTCCATAGCCATAATCAACTTCAATGTAGGTGTCCTTAGAGGCTCCCAACATGATAGTGAACACCGAACCTGCATTAGTCTGGTTAAGGATATCCGTGTGGAATGTGATAATAGGCTCTTCACCTGCCTTCACAGCATGAGTCGGAATCAACCCTGCGAATACCATCGCAACGGCTGCCACTAAGCGCATCACAAAATTTGCGGACATTAGTTTTTTCATCTCAGATTATTAATTTAGTTAATGGATAGTTTAATTGAACCGTTATTTACTTTCACAACATACACTCCGGAAACCAAAGCGGATGTATCAATTGAAATCTCGTTGCCATTGGCTGATGCGTCGAGCACACATGCTCCTGACACATTATAGACTTTAGCCGATACTGAAGATGCACCCGGAACAAGGATATCGTAAATTGAACCATTTCGACGAACTTCAAGGCGCTGTGAACCATCGGCTGCAATTTCGCTTACACCGCTTACTCCTTTCAACACCTCTTTAAGAGCTGCGTATGCGTCAAGCTTACCAGCACCCCACTGCAATGGATTGCCGGAATTTGTCACTGATTCATCCTTGACGGCGGTGCGCATGATGATATCGCGGGCCTCGGCTGCCTTAAGCGTGGGATCAGCTTCAAGAAGCACAGCGATAGTTCCTGCCACTACAGGCGAGGACATCGAAGTTCCTATGCTTTGATGGAAATCATTATTTCGTCCATTTTCAACTGCGCGTGCCTGTATATCGGCATCTGACATGCCTGCAAGATCAATATAATATTTATTGCTTGAGCTTATGATAGAAGCGCCCGGAGCTGTAATATGAGGAAGCTCTCTCCCATCTACGAGCTTACCGAAAGACGAGAAAGGACAGATCTGATTCATCGGAATCACATCATCCCAATAACCATATACACCGCTATCAAGACTTGCCCAATAATTACGGGTGGTGTATGCCCCAACTACAATCGGATTCTTTCCACAAGACAGATCACTGATTGTTCCGTCAAAACCACCATCCGTGTATCCATTCACTCCATTTCCTGAGAAATATACCCAAGTTCCGTCACCGTAAATATCGATGCGTTGACCATCCTTACCGGTAACTTGGAAAGAGATTGCGTAATTGCCATTGGCATTATTGGAAGGGTTATCCCAGCATGTAAAATCAATCACAGTGTAGTAACGACCTGAATCAGCATCAAGCATCCCGGCAAGCCCTATATATCCTTCGAAATACTTACCAAAGGTGGGATCTACTTTATCAGCGGTGTCTCCCTGCCAATCTGAGGAGGATACCCAGTATTGAGATACTCCTTCTCCGGTTGCAGAAGGCGATAAGGGGAAACGGGTGGCTACTGTGCCACGCTGCTTATTGAACACCTGCGCCTGAATCTCAAAAGGCTCGTCTGTGTCGGAATAGACATACACCTGACCTGAACGAGGATTGAGGTATGTGGAGTAGCCGTCGCTGAGCTGAGGCATCATGGATGTAAGGAAAGTGCCCACCTGATTATCATCGGCTGTCAAAGTCTTGTTGATAGCTATAGGCTGATCTCCTTCATTACCTGCCGACATGCAGACAATGCAATTCACCTGATCATCGGCTACAATAGCATCGATATACTGACAAAGAGGCGAGGAGCCATCGTGAGAACCGATATTTGAGCCGAGCGAAAGATTAATCACCGCAGGCTGATTCACCTCCCATGCATAATCAAGAATGCTCTCACAACCAAGCGATACAAAATAGTCGGTGAGATTACCGCCGTCTGCGGCAGCCGCTACAATGTCGGCATCGTATGCGATTCCATAATATGGATTGTCAACTTCAACTACTTTTCCTGTACGGAAATCCACTGCCTCGCCAGCCTTCACCTTGCCACGATAGTTACCGGCCATGATACCGGTGGTGTGAGTGGCGTGATAGCTCTGATCGTCGTCAGTGTCAAGACGCTCGAATTTATCTCCTGTGATATTTGCAACCTCTACAGTCTGCGCACCGTTTGCCGACTGTCCATAACGATATATATTAAGCTGCTTGAAGCGTGTCACTCCATTTTCATCAAGGAAGTTTACATGGCTCGGATCAAAACCGCCGTCAACTACACCCGCAATCACCCCCTTTCCGCTAAAGGCCCGTGGAAGGCCTTCTCCGGCATGGATTTTATCTACGCCTATAGCCTGACGAGTTCTATCCATTTTCTGAGAAACCGGAGACTCTGTACGAATAGAGACAACGCAGTCGAGAGCTTCTACATTTTCAAGATTTGAAAGAGAAAATTCGCCAAGTGCGATTGTGCCGCGAAGCGACTGAACATTCACACCTGCCGCTTCGAGATCAGCAGCCTTTGTGCCTTCTTTCACTGTGATAAACGCACGGATAGTTTCATCCTCGGCAGAGCGAGTGCGCACCTGCTTCATGATCTTAGCCTCTCCTTTAGGGGTTTTCACCATCTCTATAGGAGCCTTTTTACTCCTTAGTCGGGCACGGCTACCAAGATCTGTCTTGGTGGCGGCCACGGCTCCTAATGCCACAGTGGCATAAAGGGAATATACCAAATATCTTTTCATCGTTGAATGATTGTCAGATTTATTTGAATGATTATAAACTGAGTATAATGGTCTTAGTTATGAGTTCGGGATTGGAATAAAAACGAATATTCCAATCCCAAACTTTGCTTTATAGTTCTTTATTTCAGGAATCAAGCCTTATTTCACAACCACCTTCTTGCCACCTGCTACATAAATTCCGGCAGGAAGCGCTTTAAGATCGTCGTTTGTTGCGTTGCGCTTAACAACAACACCCTGGATAGAGAAGATGTCGAATACACTGTCAGCACCAACGAAGCTGTCGGCAATACCGCTTGAGAGATCTGTGGTGATGATAATATTCTTCTCTTTCTCTTCCGGTCCAACTACGATTGAATATACACCATTCTCATCAGGATTCACTACCTTATCGCCATCCTTTACAAGGAATTCAACTCCAGCTGCGCGAGCGGCCGCTGCAACAGTCTTGACATGAATCTGTGTACCTTTGTAGGATAAAGTAGGACGGCCTGTGGTATGATCAAACTTAGTGACATGATCGTGATAAACCTCCACTGCATCCTTTACTTCATCATCCACAGTGTATGAAAGCTTAACCGGTGTCGGTTCACCCAAGAAATATTTTATCACCGCTCCATCTGCGAGAGATTCAGTGGCCTCACATCTATAGCTATTTACAATAGGCATATTATTCACCATATAGTAAGTCGAACCTTCTGTAGAATATGCCGAGAAAGTGAAGGGAAGATCCTCATCAGAGAATTTAATGAAGTTATAACCTTTTTCAAGGCGATTCTGTGTGTAGTCAACATAGCTCAAGCTTACGCTGCCGTCATACCATTCTGCATCCTCATCAACATATACAACTGCTGTTTTAGTGCGGTTTGCATTGAGATCTGTTACATTCACTTCAATCGTGCAATCTCCTTCCACTGTATATGAGCTGTTGTAGAAATATTCGGGAGCCACACCATCAACCAAAATGCCATCAACTCTCCAACCGTTATTGGCTTTAAACTTAATCGTTTTGTTACCGCTACCAACTTCAATCACATCTCCTGATTTGCTGAAGTCGTAGGCACTGCCCTCAGTATATCCATTAATTAGCTTCACTATCTGGAAAGCCTCCGGGTTTTCTGTGTTAATAGTAACATTGAATACTTGCTCCTTATCGGCAGAGAAAACAAAATTATATTCTGCAGCGACATCCGGATTGCCATTCTCTAAGAGCATGCTTTGGGTGTCACCATAAACACTTGCTTTTTCTGCTCCATTAAGAGCACAATATACAGTTTCATATCCATCCTTATTCAGGTAGATATAAAGATAATAGCCGGCCTCTACTTGATAATCTCCTGCCTGCCATGCCTCGCGATCAATTGTCTGATAATTATATTCTACATGATCAATGATTGCATCAGGAACGCCGTCAAATGCAAAATTAAGTTTGGCGTATGTTTTAGGTTTGTCAGTATATACTCTCACTTTATCACCATCTTGAGGTGCATACTCGAAATTGCCATAATTTCCGGAGAGTTCTTCTGTATAACCGTCTGCATAAGTCACTTCCACTTTCCAAAGCTGATCGGGTGTGGAATAGTTATTACTCCCTATCTGATACTTGGCTCCTCCGTTAAACTCAATTGTCGTCTCTTCAGTCGAGAGAGTAATTGATGTATAGGTCTGAGTATTTCGCATATAGGCCGCATCCACTTTATCACCAATACCTACCACTGTGAAAGTCCCACCTTTTGAAGCAGTAACAACCAATATATCACCGGCGCTGTGAGATGACATATAACTCCAAATATAGCCATCTGGTCTTGGGCTCACAGAATTAGAATAATGCGGATTTGTTTTCTGAGCTGTCTCATTTACCATGCTCACAAGACCATACCCGCCATCCGTATTCGGACGGATCTGGAACTGAGATGAGTTATCGTAGGGCAACTGTACCTCACCATAGGCATCGGGCTTATATGTGCCGGTTTCTACGGTATTATAATTTTCGTCGTACTGTGTTGTTACGACATAGCCACTATCCTCCGGAGAGAACACTATAGTGAGGAATTGGTCTTCCTCGGCGCTGGCGTGGAAGGTTGCTCCCATTGCCATCACCATCATAAAAAGTAGTGAGTAGATTTTTCTCATAATGTTAAAAATTCATTGTTAAATGTTATGTATTTTTGTTTAGCTATTTACTACCTTAATCAAAATATTCCTTGCATTTTGAAGAATGCAAAAATATATTTTCATATTTTTCCTGAAAGAAGAATTTAATATAAAATGACCTTTCGATAAAAAATGTATATTTATACTTTATTTTTTTTAATTAAATACAAGATATATACAACAGTCTGTCAATTCATATTTTTGAGCACAAAATAACATAAAATTAAAATAACAACCAAACATTTTGTATATAAATTTATATTTTTTATGCAATATATTTATATAAAAAAGAGTCCGACATCTCGCCGGACTCTTCAAGTTGAGTTAAAGGTATATGATTTTTATTTCTTATTCCATATTGCGACCATGGCAGTTTTTGTATTTCTTGCCAGATCCGCAAGGACACGGATCATTTCTGCCAATCTTCGGGTCTGCTTTCATAGGCTGCGAATTCTCAGCAGGACGGTTTGTCGCACTCTGCATTGCCTTACGCTGTTCCGACTCGCCGGGATATGTGTCGCGGGTGGTGCTATAGTTTGCGTATGCATTATGAGATGAAGCTGTGCTGCTGAAACCCTGACGGATCTGCCCCTGAGGCTGCGAATTGCGACGTTCAGCCTGTGCTCTCTCAAACGCTTCGCGGTTGGCCTGCTGCTTCTCCTCCTCCAGACGGCGACGCTCAGCCTCCATGCGTTTGTTCTCCTCATAATCAGGAACGGCAAGCTTGCCACGCATAAGAGTCGATACCGACTTCGCATTCATCTCCTGCACCATTTTCTTCCAAAGCTCGAAAGCCTCAATCTTATAGATCACGAGCGGATCTTTCTGCTCATATGATGCATTCTGCACTGAGCGGCGAAGCTCATCCATCTCGCGGAGCTGCTCCTGCCATGCGGCGTCGATAGAGGAAAGAAGAACAGCTTTCTCCCATGCCTTGACAATGGGCTTACAACCCTTGTCGTAGCTTTCCTTGATATCGGCACGGATATTGAACATACGGCGACCATCTGTGACAGGAACTCCGATCGGACCTGTTGCACCTCGCTCCTCAACAAATTCCTTGACATAAGGAGCGATCCCTTCAGCCATCTTCTCTTCGCGACGTGTGAGCTGGTGCATTGCAGCCTCTGTAAGACGTTCTGCTATCTGAGCAGAGTCGAGCTTGGGATATTCCTCTTCAGTGAAGGGGAGCTCGAGTGCAAGGACACGATTCACCTCATTATTGAAATCGGCATAGCCTTCATATACACCATTTGCCAAAGATGTGCACACCTCGCTGATCATATTGGCGATATCCGCTCCGATACGCTCACCCTTCAAGGCATTCTGACGACGGCCATACACACCCTTTCTCTGGGCATTCATGATATCATCATATTCCACAAGACGCTTACGGATACCGAAGTTGTTCTCCTCTACCCTCTTCTGTGCATTCTCGATAGATTTGGTGACCATGCTGTTTTCAAGCATCTCTCCCTCCTTGAAGCCCATGCGGTCGAGCATCTTGACCACGCGGTCGTTGGCGAAGAGTCGCATCACAGTATCCTCGAACGACACGAAGAAGACCGAACTACCCGGGTCGCCCTGACGACCGGCACGTCCGCGGAGCTGACGGTCAACACGGCGAGACTCATGGCGCTCCGTACCGATGATTGCCAATCCGCCGGCATCCTTCACTTCCTGCGGAAGCTTGATATCCGTACCACGACCGGCCATGTTGGTGGCGATTGTTACAGTGCCTTTCTTTCCGGCCTGAGCCACGATATCGGCCTCTTTCTGGTGGAGCTTGGCATTGAGCACCTGATGATCGATCTTGCGGAGCTTAAGCATCTTTGAAAGAAGCTCAGAGATCTCCACCGACGTTGTACCGACAAGGACAGGACGCCCTGCATTGACCATATCCTCTACCTCCTGAATCACGGCGGCATATTTCTCTTTCTTGGTGCGATACACACGGTCGTTCATATCGTCGCGGATCACGGGACGGTTGGTCGGAATCTCGATCACATCAAGCTTATAGATATCATAGAACTCTCCGGCCTCTGTCATAGCCGTACCGGTCATACCGGCGAGCTTGCGATACATACGGAAGTAGTTCTGGAGAGTGATTGTAGCGTAAGTCTGGGTTGCAGCTTCAACTTTCACACCCTCTTTTGCCTCGATTGCCTGATGAAGACCATCAGAGTAGCGGCGACCTTCCATGATACGGCCGGTCTGTTCATCCACAATCTTGATCTTATTATCATCGATCACATATTCGATATCCTTATCGAAGAGTGTATATGCCTTTAGAAGCTGGTTGACAGTATGGACACGCTCTGCCTTCACTGCATAGTTCTGGAGGAGCTGATCTTTCTTCTCCTGCTTCTGATCGGCTGTGAGGTCTTCATTCTCCACTTCAGAGAGCTGGGCTGCAATGTCGGGGAGGATAAAGAAGTCGGGATCCTGGTTATAGCCTGTAAGCACCTCGATACCTTTGTCAGTGAGCTCGATTGAATGGTTCTTCTCATCAATCACGAAGTAGAGGGGCTCGACAGCTTTGGGCATCTCGCGGTTATTATCCTGCATATATTTAGCCTCAACCTTGAGCATAAGCTGCTTTATACCATCCTCACTGAGGTAGCGGATTAGAGGATTATGCTTGGGGAGCGCCTTATATACACGGAAGAGCGCAAGACCTCCCTCTTCGAGTTCGCCTTTGCCGATTTTGTCTTTGGCTTCGAGAAGAAGGCTCTGTGCCAACTTGCGTTGTGCGTTGACAAGCTTCTCCACATTTGGTTTGAACTCGTTGAACATCTGATCGTCCCCCTTAGGAACGGGACCGGATATGATGAGCGGCGTACGGGCGTCATCGATAAGCACCGAGTCAACCTCATCGACGATGGCATAATAATGCTCGTCGCGCTGCACGAGGTCTTCGGTCTGAGTAGCCATATTGTCGCGAAGGTAGTCGAAACCGAATTCGTTGTTCGTTCCGAATGTGATATCCGAACGATAAGCTTTGCGACGCTGCGGAGAGTTGGGTTCTGTCTTGTCGATGCAGTCAACGGTGAGTCCGTGGAACTGATAGAGCGGGCCCATCCATTCGGAGTCGCGTTTTGCAAGATAATCGTTGACAGTCACCACGTGAACGCCTTCGCCTGTGAGTGCATTGAGGAATACGGGGAGAGTAGCCACAAGGGTCTTACCCTCACCGGTGGCCATCTCAGCGATGCTGTTGGTCACCTTCCCTTTGTTCATGATGCCGTGAAGCACCATTCCGCCGATAAGCTGCACATCGTAGTGGCACATATCCCATTTCATAAGGTTGCCGCCGGCAAGCCATTCAGTCTTATATATGGCTTTGTCTCCGTCGATTGTCACGAAGTCTTTCCCTTCGGCTGCAAGTTCGCGGTCGGCCTGGGTGGCAGTCACCTCGATAGTGTCGTTGTCTTTGAAACGACGGGCAGTCTCCTTGATAATTGCAAACACCTCCGGAAGAGCTGCATCAAGATCGCGGGCATATTCATCGAACATCTCTTCGCGAAGATCGTCGATCTTTTTCCAATACGGATCGCGTTTGTCGTAGTCGAGGGTCTCGATCTCAGCGCGGATTTCAGCCATCTGATCTTTATAACCCTGAGCTTTGCCACGAATATCGCTGCGGATCTTGTCGATGCGTCCGCGAAGTTCATCGTGGCTTATATCCTTAATCTGCTCTGAGATAGGATTGATTTCATTGTGGAGTCGGTCCCAGAGCGGTTTTACGGCGCGCTCTGACTGGTCGCCGAAAATTTTCTTGAATAATTTAGATATCATTGGGTTTTTCTTTTTTCTTTTCCCGTTTAAGGGGATTTTTGGATAAGGTAATAATTCGTTTCGCCCCCGGAAGGTTGTGTATTCACAGCTTATTTTTTCAGGGGTAATGGTTTATGTGAGCTTCCATTCGGGCTCCTTATCCTTAAAATACCCGCCACTGTCGGCGCAAGCGCCGTGGCATCCACCGCAGTGGAAATAGTCTGCGGCTCTATACCCGGAGCGAGGATGAAAGAGGGGGTCAACACCGCCGTCTCTCTCACAGGATGGGAGATGGATGGGTATTCGAGATCATCCACCACCGTCCACCCGGGATTGAATGTTACTATTATATCTCCTCCTGTCTTGGGATCGATCGAAAGCCTCAGACACTCCTCATAGGGAGTGGAGGGCGACAGGATATCATTAAGCGTATATACATCCGACACGCCGCTCATCTTCGCCAAGAACGACTGAGCGTCGGCCACTACCTCCTTGACATCAAGGTTTTTCTCCTCAAGCACCTTATGGTCGAAATAGATATGACCATCCTTGAATGCCTCGACGTATCCGGCATTCCCATGGCGCGCGGAAAGATAGGAATTGATGAGCGACTGGGCGCGTTTCATCGAGAATTCCCCTCCGGGCACACGATATTTGCGGTCGTCGATCACCGCGTCATCGTAATATCCCGTGGAGCTCACCCACACCATCGCGTTGGATGCCCCGACATAATGGTCGATTGCATCGAAAAGTCGGCCAAGCTCTTTGTCGAGGCGAAGATAGGAGTCGGTGAGTTCGGCGCGATAGTCGCCGTCTTTTACATCTTTGAAAGGGGCAAGCGTATAGCCGAGATTGAGCATATCCACGGCTGTGCCGACATTCCCCATATTCATATCCTTGATGCATTCTATAGCCACATCCGTCACTTCCCGATTGCCTAACGGGGAATTGGCGAAACGGATATAGACATTGCGGTCGCTCTTCGGGAATGTGTGCTTGAAAGGCACTGTCTTCTGGCGCGGGATGCCGGGCATCTTATCGAGCGAAATAGAGGGCTTCCATTGCATCGTGTCGATGCGCGACGCCAAGGAAGATGAATAGTTTCTCGCGCTTATCTGCCCCGGCATAGGCTTATACCATGTGGTGGTGGCCCAGTTGCCGCTGGTATTATTGATCCATAGCGCACCGGTGCCGGCATGACCTGCCATAATCATCGATTGCTGTGGATCGGCGGAGAGAGCATATATCTGACCCAGGCCGTTGCCGTCGATCGCTATCTCGTCGGAGATAGTGGATAGACGCAGACGTTCGGGGGAATATGAGTCGTTGGTGAAATTGCCGAGTGTCTTTGAATCGGCAAGAGCGGGAGTGAGAGTCTTGCTTTCGGAATTATAGACCAATGCCGACGGAACGCCTGTCTTTGAAGGGTAGGCTCCGGTGTAGAGCATGGCTGTGGCGCTCGCTGCGTCAAGGTCGGAAACCTTGAAATCTACATCGCGCATATACACTCCATCTTTCATGAGCTTGCGGAAGCCGCGCTCGCCAAAGTAGTTCTGGAGGTATTCGATATAGTCGGTGCGCATCTGATCCACCACAATGCCGACCACAAGCTTCGGACGCCCCGGCACAGTCTGCGCCAAGACGTTGAGCGTAACAAGCCCCACCAGAACCGATGTTACCAACTTTTTCATTTAACTTTTTTTCTTTTATTTGTTTGCGAATTTGATCGCGATCCCTCTCTTCTTGAGAATCGGAGATGCGGACCTTTATTATTTAACGCAGTTTCTCCCTTTTTATTGAACTGATAATAATCCGGGGCTAAAACAGCGAATGCCACTGCCAGGATAATGCTTATCCCCATCAACGGGAAGAAGGCGGGATTAGCGCTCTGTCGCTGCGCCTGCCATACAATGAGAAGACACCCTAAAGAGATGATGTTGTAATATGCAATTATGTATGACAATACTCGCGCCCTCCTGCTCCAGATGCTGATTGCAAAGATAAGCTGGAAGGGATTGAGCCATAGCAGCAGCACATTGGGGTCTGTGGCTTCATGCTTGGATATGAATACAAGGAATGCCACAAGAGATCCGGCAAGTCCGGTCAAGCCGAACCATATGGAATATATGGTCTTGATTATATCTTTGCGCACCCACATCCAAATTACAAATCCTGAGGCTATCGCAAACAGCAACCACCCTATTGCCACGGGAGTGAGATACCAAGGTGTGGCCGGGAGCACGGCTGAATATGTTCCTTCGTAAAGCACACGCGATTGTCTCACTAATGGTCGGCCGTCGGCAAAATGTGCCCCTTCGGCCTTGTCGGCCATCTCTATAGGGACAAACATCTCCTCTTTCCCCGTGATCGGAATGTCGATTCCGGAACCCAAGGCGATATCAATTCCAAACTGATACCACGGATAGTTCTGATGATAATGACGCATCTCCTTGCGGAATGTGCCGTATTTCACATTGTCGGGATAGACCACCGGCGCACCTGCCACGGAGTCGATACGGTCGAGAATGCGTGTGGCACAATTATCTCGGACATAATTGTAGCGATAGGTTCGGTTTTCGGGTCGCCCCTCTTCACGAAGCATCGCCACAAGCTGCGCGGTCTCCTCCGGGGTGAGGTTCAGATCCTGCTCTATCACCTTTCGCCCGGATTCGATATATTCCGGAAGAAACCATTCAAAAGGATAGCCGGCAAGAAGATAGTCGGTCTCCCCTTTCACAAACCTATATACAAAATTAGGCTCGTTGAAATTGAAGACGCCATAGTTCCATACGGTATCTACGGGGATTCCGTCGGAGATTCCTCTCACGCGGAGCGCCTCGTGTCCGCAAAGTTCATACACTTCGGAGCCGGGCCAGCAAGTGATAAGACTTACAACAACGGAATCCCGCTTCTCCTGCCCCATCATCCGGAGGGGGCAGAGAAGCAGGATTGCGATGAGTGTAAACAGATATTTTATCGCTTGTTTTTTCAATGGATCAATATTCGCAGTTTTTGGGATAGCGGGGGAAGGGAATGACATCGCGAATGTTCTGCATTCCTGTCACGAAAAGCACCAGGCGTTCGAAGCCAAGACCGAAGCCGCTGTGAGGAACTGTTCCGAACTTACGGGTGTCGAGGTACCAATCCATCCCTTCGAGTCCCTGCTCTTCCATTCGCTTGGATAGCTTTTCATAGCTTTCCTCACGCTCCGAGCCTCCGATGATCTCGCCAATCTTGGGGAAGAGCACATCCATTGCACGGACTGTCTTTCCGTCGTCGTTGAGCTTCATATAGAAAGCTTTGATCTCCTTGGGATAGTCGGTGAGGATCACCGGACGCTTGAAATGCTCCTCCACAAGATAACGCTCATGCTCTGAAGCAAGATCCACACCCCAATATACGGGGAATTCGAATTTCTTGCCGCTCTCCTCGAGAATCTTGATACCCTCTGTGTAGGGAAGACGTACGAAGTCGTTCTCAACTACAAATTTCAGACGCTCAACAAGATCCTTGTCGAAATGCTCCTGAAGGAAGAGGATATCATCCTTGCAGTTTTCAAGCGCATAGTTGATGCAATATTTGATGAATTCCTCAGCAATATCCATATTTTCACGGATATCTGCAAATGCCACCTCCGGCTCAATCATCCAGAATTCGGAAAGATGACGGGGAGTATTGGAGTTCTCGGCGCGGAATGTCGGACCGAAAGTATAGATAGCTCCCAATGAAGTGGCGCCAAGCTCACCCTCAAGCTGACCGGAAACGGTCAGGGCTGCCTGCTTCCCGAAGAAATCCTCTGAATAATCCACCTTTCCCTCCTCATTGCGAGGGAGATCTTCGAGCGGAAGGGTTGTCACCTGGAACATAGCGCCCGCACCTTCACAGTCGGATGCTGTAATGAGAGGGGTATGGAAATAATAGAAACCCTTCTCGGTAAAGAACTTATGGATTGCATAGGCAAGAGCCGCACGGACGCGGAACACTGCGCCGAATGTGTTTGTGCGCGGACGCAAGTGAGCGATGTCGCGAAGGAATTCGAGAGAATGACCCTTCTTCTGGAGAGGGTATTCCTCCGGATTGGCTGTGCCATAGATTTCAAGGCTCTCAGCCTGGATCTCTACAGTCTGCCCTTTTCCTTGCGATTCCACGAGCTGACCCTGCACATGGATGCTGGAGCCGGTGGTGATCGGTTTCAAATCCTCGTCGCTGAATTTAGCGAGGTCGAACACAATCTGAAGGTTATTTATGGTAGAGCCGTCGTTAAGGGCCACAAACTGTACATACTTGTTACCACGGCGGGATCTTACCCAACCTTTCACATCCACCTCTTTCCCTACATAGGGAGCGGGATCCTTAAGGAGTTCGGAGATGCGAACACGACGTAAATCTTTCATTTCTTATTTTATTTGGAATGCCGGGAAGGGTTGCTTCCCGGCATAATTAATTAGTTGTTTTTCTGATTATTCAAAGTTTCCCATACGGAGATAGTTCACCTCGTCCTGTGTGAGGTAACGCCAGCGTCCGCGGGGAAGGTTCTTCTTGGTGAGTCCTGCGAAATAAACGCGGTCGAGCTTTGTCACTCTATATCCGAGGCTCTCGAAGATGCGGCGCACGATACGGTTTCTACCGCTGTGGATCTCGATGCCGGCCTGGTTGCGGTCGGTCTCGGATACATAGCTGATGGCATCTGCGTGGATCTCTCCGTCTTCAAGCTCGATGCCGTCGGCGATTCGCTGCATATCTTCTTCAGCGATGTCGCGGTCGGTCCATACATGATAGATTTTCTTCTTCACATATTTAGGATGAGTGAGCTTGGATGCGAGGTCGCCGTCGTTGGTGAGGAGAAGCACACCGGTGGTATTGCGGTCGAGACGCCCTACAGGGTAGATGCGCTCGCGGCAAGCGTTCTTCACGATGTCGAGCACTGTGGTGCGTCCGTTGGGATCATCGCTTGTGGTGACGCAATCCTTGGGCTTGTTGAGGAGCACATAGCATTTGCGCTCGGGTGTAACCACCTTCTCATCGAATTCCACTACATCGTCGCGTGAAATCTTTGTTCCGAGTTCGGTAACTACCTCTCCGTTCACCTTCACCTTTCCGCCTGTGATATATTCATCGGCCTCTCTACGTGAGCAGATGCCGGCATTAGCCATATATTTGTTGAGACGGATCTGTTCGTTGGGATCGATATCCTCAAGAACGTAATCTATCTGCTTCGGACGGGGAGTAAACTTCATGCCGCCCTGATTGCGGTTGTTATTACGGTTGTAGCCGCCCTGGTTGTTGCGGTTGTTATAGCCGCCCTGACGGTTATTGTTGTAGCCACCCTGACGGTTGTTGTTGTAGCCACCCTGACGGTTATTGTTGTAGCCACCCTGACGGTTGTTGTTGTAACCACCCTGACGGTTATTGTTGTAGCCACCCTGACGGTTGTTGTTGTAGCCGCCCTGACGGTTCTGTGTGTAGCCGCCTTCCTGCTGGGTGTGCTGAGTGTAGCCACCCTCCTGTGCATTCTGGTTGTAGCCCTGCTGGCGATTCTGATTGTAGCCGCGGTTTTGATTGTAACCCTGCTGACGGTTCTGATTATAACCGCCCTGGTTATTATTACGGTTGTAGCCACCCTGCTGACGGTTCTGATTATAACCGCCCTGGTTATTATTACGGTTGTAGCCGCCCTGCTGACGGTTCTGGCCATATCCGTTCTGGTTGCGGTTGTAGCCGCCCTGCTGACCATATCCGCCCTGACGGTTCTGGTTGTAGCCGCCACGGTTCTGGTTATAGCCATAATTTCTTTGCTGGTAATTACTATGACCCTGTTCGCCTGAGGCGTCGGTTGAATTATTACGAGTAGAGTCCGAAGGATAGTTCACCTTCTCATAACGAGATTCGTTTTCCCCGGTATCTGATGAAACATTCATGCCTGCGTTACTAATGCGAGGTCTTTTTGGTTTTTTGATTTCTTCCATCTTAGTCTTGATTTCGCACCTGAGCATCTCTGCCTTGTGCCGGTTTAATTCAGTTTTTCAGTTAATTGATACTTTTTTCACTCCAGTTTTTCTATAGGTATGTTTCCATTTAACGCTATTTGCCGACAAATGTAATAATAATTATCCAAATAACAAAAATATAAGCAAAAAAAAATTGATTGTCATCCCGACAACCAATCTTGCGTTAACCTTAAAATCTAATACCATGAAAAACTCACTGCAAAATTATAAAATATTTTTCAAAACAATGCTATATAACATATAATTTTTTCTGTATTTAATTTTTATTAACTTTTATATTTCATTTATCAAATATAATTAACCTTTATTTACAATTATATTTTCTATTGTGTCCCATATTGACCCGAACGACAACGAAATTCAATGATTAAACATCTAATAAACTAAAGCGAGAATAGTGCGTTATACTTATAATTCCACAAAAAAAACTATATATGCTATGAAAATATTAATTGCCGGAAGCGGAGACACGGGAACCCATCTTGCAAAAATGCTCTCGTCGGAGAATCAGGATGTGGTATTGATGAGTACCGACAGGGAATATCTCGCCGGATTAGATTCATCTTACAACATCATGGTCTCCGTCGGCGATGCAGTGTCTGTGGCGGATCTCTGCAATTCCGGTGTGGAGGACACTGATCTTTTTGTGGCCGTTACCCCATACGAAACAATTAATATAACTGCCTGCCAACTTGCCCATCATCTCGGCGCGCGCCAATGCGTGGCCCGTATCGAGAGCGGATGTTTCCTCGACGACGGAATTGCGGAGATGTTCGCTCGTTCAGGCGTTTCCACTCTTATTTACCCGGAATCCCTTGTTGCACAGGAGCTGTATGAATATCTTTCCAAAAACTGGATGTCGAAATGGATCGACCTTCATGACGGCGAACTTAATATGACCGGAATCAAATTGCGTGAAGGCTCACCGGGAGTCGGCAAGGCTATCAAGGATCTGCAATTGGAGGAGAAATATTTTCATATTGCCGTGATTCGCAGAAATGGCGACCTTATAATACCACGGGGTGACGACTTTCTTATCAAGAACGATACCCTCTTCATCGTGCTCAAACCGGAAAATCTCGAACGTCTTGCCGAAGTGGCAGGTCAGGAGCGATTGGATGCAAAGCATATCATGATTGCCGGAGGGGGCAAAATCACTGATCTTTTATGCGGCATGGCGTCGGATGAGTATGATATCACTGTGATCGAACCCGATAAGGAACGCGCACAGATGCTTGCCGAGAAATATTCCGGTATCACGGTGGTGAATGCCGGCACTCGCGAATTGTCCGTGCTGAAGGAGGAGCAGATCGACAAAATGGATATATTCATGGCTCTCACAGGAAGCGATGAAGCTAATATCGTAGGCTGCATGGTGGCTAAGGAGAGCGGCGTGAAACGCACTGTGGCTCAGATTGAGGATATATCCTATATAGGAGAGGCAGAGAATCTATGGATAGACAAGGTGGTGAATAAAAAGCTTATCACTTCTGCTTCTATAATCCGCTCTGTGCTTGGGTCTGATATCAAGGTGGGCAATGTCTTCTCTTTGACTGATGCCGAGGTGGCGGAGATTGAGGTGCATGAAGGTTCGAAAATCACCAAAGCTCCTGTGATGGATCTTCGCTTGCCGAAGGAACTGACTTTAGGAGGGATGATTCGTCATGGCCGCGGCATGATTATCGAAGGTCGCACGGAATTGAAAGCCGGAGACAAAGTGATTGTGATTCTCCGCACAGGATCGCTTCTGAAGGCGGAAAGGCTTTTCAGGTAAATGAGGAATGAGGAATGGAGAGCTATTCAAGATTCCTCATTCAAAATTCAAAATTCAACATTCAAAATTAATATGAAAGTCGATATAGGATATGCGTCGGTGTTCAGAGTGATGGGATGGCTATTGTTAGCCCTCGGAATCATCATGTGCATTCCGCTCGTGGTTGAGATTTGCGACGGTGAGGAGGAATGGCTCGGCTTTGTTGTGGCTATCAGCGGGTCGCTAATCATAGGGGGCGCACTCACCTACGGATTGCGCTTTCATCATCTTACTTTCCGGAGGCGCGAGGGATTTATGCTCGTGTCGTTAGTTTGGATTCTTTTCTCTGCTTTCGGGATGATCCCCTTTGTAATGGGAAATCAGTCGTTAGGGTTCAGCGATGCGTATTTTGAAACCATGTCGGGATTCACCACCACGGGAGCAACCACGATTGCCGATGTGGAGAGTCTGAGCAAGGGGGTTCTGCTTTGGCGAAGCATGACGCAATGGATCGGAGGCTTGGGAATTATCCTTTTCATGCTTGCCCTCCTCCCGGCCCTCAATGAGAAAGGGGGATTACCGATGTATAATGCCGAAACCACGGGGATCACCCACGATAAGCTGCATCCTCAGATTCAGAAAACAGCCGGATGCCTATGGCTTGTATATTTAGTCATTACAATCGTCTCGATATTATTGCTCTGGGCGGGGCCGATGACATTCTTTGATGCAGTGTGCCAATCGTTCACTACCATTGCCACGGGAGGTTTCTCCACCCGTAATGATGGCATTGCCTATTGGAATTCGGATTATGTGAATGTGGTGCTTACGGGAGTGATGTTTCTCGGGGGTGTGAATTTCGCGCTTCTCTATACCTTCTGTCAGGGAAAATTTCGCGATCTTTTAAAGAATGATTGTTTCCATTGGTATATGGGGATAGTATTTGTGATCTATCTCGGAATCTTTTTTTCGTTACTTATACAGGGGAAGATTCATAGTTTTTCGGATGCTGTCATCACTCCGATGTTTCATGTTGTTTCGGCCATTACTACCACCGGATTCGGGTTGCCGGGCTTCCCT
The DNA here is from genome assembly GCA_014800245.1 of Bacteroidales bacterium. GTDB lineage: Bacteria > Bacteroidota > Bacteroidia > Bacteroidales > Muribaculaceae > Lepagella. The sequence continues at coordinate 230,780 of JAAVGM010000011.1, forward strand.
ACCTGGGGCTCATGGTGTCTTCTGTTAACAATGATTTTAATGATGGCAGGCGGATGCGCGGGAAGCACGGCGGGCGCAATGAAGGTTGACAGGATTGTGGCTATGCATCAGAATTTGCAGAATGAAATCAGGAAGGCATTGAATCCTCAGCGTGTGTATTCGGTGAAAGTGAATGGGAAGGTGGTGAAGCCGGAAGAGATGGCGAAGATCTCAGCTTTCATGACTATCTACGTGTTGCTCACGGTAGCAGGAGCTTTATTCCTAAGTGCGTTTGATATAAATCTTGTGGATGCGTTTTTTGCTTCCATCTCATGTATAGGCGACAATGGTTTAGGATGGGGAATCACCGGAGCAGCCGGAGGCTATCACAATCTCCCTGACGTGACTAAATGGTTTCTATCTTTCCTCATGCTTGCCGGTCGTCTGGAGCTTTTCTCCGTCCTCGTGCTATTCGCTATCCCTTTCTGGAAGAAGTGAGGAGAGTATATTCTAAAAATTTATATGCAAAGCTTCTTGTTTATTTTAGGATAGCAAAAATTTATTGTATATTTGCAGGATAGTAATAAAATAGCAGCAGCGCCATGACACCTACCAAAAGATTGAGATATCCCATCGGAATGCAAACATTCTCCAATATTATTGAGGATGGATATACCTATGTGGATAAAACAGGATTCATCCCGACCCTATTGGATCATGGGAAATTTATCTTCCTGAGCCGTCCGAGACGGTTTGGGAAAAGTCTGCTGCTATCTACTCTTGAAGCTTATTTCGAAGGTAGGCGTGAACTCTTCAAGGGTCTGGCTCTTGATGATATGGATGTGGATTGGACTCCATCGCCCGTGTTCCGTTTCGACTTTACTTCCGAGGATTATAGCCAGGAAGATGGGTTGAAACAAAGACTCAACATTTTGCTGATGCGACTTGAAGAAAAATATGGAAGGAACCCGGAGCTTTCCTCTCCATCTACACGTCTAAATTATCTTATTGAGGCGGCTTATCTACAGACAGGCCGCCGGGTAGTGATTCTTGTTGATGAATATGACAAGCCTCTTTTGGATATTGAAGATATGCCCGAAATTTTTGAAAAGAATCAGAGAATCCTCAAAAGTTTCTATGGGAATCTGAAGAGCATGGACAGCATGATACACTTTGCATTCATCACAGGCGTGGCTCGTTTCAGCAAGGTGAGCATATTCAGCGACCTCAATAATCTTGACGATATATCCATGGAGGATGATTTCGCTGACGTATGCGGCTGGACAGAGGAGGAACTTGTCGGCACTTTCAGCCAAGGAATCCGGACTCTCGCCGAGAAGCGCGAAGAGGATTTCGACACCACCCTATCAAAGATGCGCAATTACTACGATGGGTATAAATTCACATCGAGGGGATCCCGCCTTTACAACCCTTTCAGTGTGTTGCGTGCATTGAAGGCCAAGGAAATCGACCCCTATTGGTTTGAAACAGGATCTCCTACGTTCCTTGTAAGGCGAGTTAAAGGCCTTGGAATATATCCTCCGGATATAAATGGTGTGCAATATGCCAAATCTGATTTGATAGCGGTAGGTCTTAACGACAATGATCCTATTCCGCTGATGTTCCAGACAGGGTATCTAACCATTGACTCTTACGACCGAGACAGTGAACTATATAAATTGCGTTTTCCAAATTATGAAGTCGAGAGTGGATTTTACAAGAATCTGCTCCCCATCTATGCCCCTGAGACAAAGATGTCGGATAGCCCTTTCAGCTATTCAAAATTCAAGATTGATCTTCATGAAGGGAGGCCGGAAGACTTCATGAAAAGGCTTTCATCTTTGCTTAAAGATATTCCCGGTGAGGATCATCGAGAATCTACCTACAGGGCCATAACATATCTGGTTGCTACTTTATGCAATACGCAAGCCATTGCAGAACATCACGGATATAAAGGACGAAGCGACATCGAGGTAATTACCAGACGATATATCTATCTCTTTGAATTCAAATACAACAAGAGCGTCGAGGAGGCCATGGATCAGATTCATTCCCGTGATTATGCCGGACGCTTTGCTATAGATGGCCGTGCCCTTTATCTCATCGGAGCCAACTTCAATGAAAACAAGGATGAACGAGGATTGGAATATATAATTGAGGAAGTGGATAAATAGAACTATCGATAGCTGAGATATGGGAAACCGAACTTTTTTGTGCAAAAAAAAATTGATTGTCATCCCGACAACCAATCTTGCGTTAACCTTAAAATCTAATACCATGAAAAACTCAATGCAAAATTACAAAATAATTTTCAAAACAATGTTATATAACATATAAATTTTCCTATATTTAATATTCTTTAACATTTAAATCTTTCAATCCATATCAAATTAAACTATATTCACAATTTAATAATCTAACCATAAAAAATTATTACCCTCTTGCCTTTGCAAATACAAAGCATTTTACTAATTTTGCATTGAGAAGAATCCGACGAAATGTATTTTCCCCTGTAAGAGTGCTTTCGCCGAATCCCGCAAACCTTAAAAATAATGGATAATAAGATTACAGTTGACGGCCTTACCTTCGTGCCGTATATTACAAAGGAGCAGATACAGAAAGAAGTGGAACGCGTGGCAGCCGAACTTCGCGAAGACCTTAAGGGAGGCAATCCCCTATTCCTATGTGTTCTAACCGGTGCCTTCATCTTCGCCGCCGATCTCATCCGCGAAATCGGAATCAATGATGCGCCTATATCTTTTGTGAGATATTCAAGTTATGAAGGTACATCCTCCACTGGACAGGTAAAACAACTCATGGGACTCAAAGAGGATATTTCAGGTCGCGATGTGGTAATCATTGAGGATATCGTCGATACAGGCCTGACAGCATCTCTGATGGTGGAAGATCTTAAGAAACGAAATCCCGCATCCGTGCGTTTCGTCACTCTCCTCCATAAGCCGGAAAGCTCCAAGACCGGCTTCAAACCCGACTATGTGGCTTTCTCAATTCCCCCAAAATTCATTATCGGATATGGTCTCGACCTCGACGGGAAAGTGAGAAACCTCAAAGATATATATGTGATCCAAGATCAGAAAGAAGACTAACCCACCCCCTTCCGTGCTTCAGTGTATAGTGGCTCGGTAGAAATAATTAAGGTAAAAGAAATATGTTAAACGTAGTACTTTTTGGAGCTCCCGGAAGCGGCAAAGGCACCCAGAGCGAAAGATTGATCAATGAGTTCGGACTTCATCACATCTCCACAGGAGAAGTGCTCCGCGACCATATCCGTCGCGGCACTGAACTCGGCAAGATCGCTGATTCATACATCTCTAAAGGACAACTTATCCCCGACGACCTTATGATCCGCATCCTTGACGATGTTCTCGACAAGGAAGCTGCCGGCAAGGAGGGCGTTGTGTTCGACGGCTTTCCCCGCACTATCCCGCAGGCTGAGGCTCTCAAGGAACTCCTCCTCAAACGCGGCACCGACCTCCACGCTGTTGTAGGTCTTGAGGTGCCTGAGGATGAACTTGTGGAACGAATGCTCAATCGCGGCAAGCAGACAGGTCGCGCCGATGATAATATCGAGACAATCAAGAACCGTCTTCAGGTGTATCACAACCAGACTCACCCCCTGCGCGAATATTACACCACCGAAGGTAAATATCTCGGCATAAACGGCTCCGGCAATGTAGAGGAGATCTACAATAATATCGCTGAGAATCTTGCAAAAGCTACAGGTCGCGAACGCAAGGGAAAATAAAAGAGGGTTACCTCTCAATATTTATATATAAAAGAGCGTTAAATCTTTATGAAATTAAGATTTGACGCTCTTTTTTTTGTGCTTTTAGCTGTGGCAGGGGCTTTGTGGCTTGGCAGCTGCAAGGGTCCGAAACTCGCGGATGCTAACGCACAATTCGGCCGAGGGGAATATTTCAACGCCTCGAAGACATATAAGGCTGTATATAATAAGCTGAATCCAAAGACCGACCGCGAACTCCGCGGAGAGGTGGCCTATCAATTGGCCACATGCTATCGCCGTCTGAATATGGCTCCGAATGCCTCGGCAGCCTATCAGAATGCAATCCGCTATGAATATCCCGATTCGATGGCATTCTATTATCTCGGCAGATCGCTGCAGGCTGAGGGGAAATATCAGCCTGCAATTGATGCTTATACCGCATTCCTTGAATGGCGTCCTGACGATCAGCTCGCAAAGGAAGGGATTGCGGGATGCCGCATGGCTATCCGCTCTAAAAGCGGCAAGAAGTCGAGATATGTGGTAAAGAACGCTAAATTATTCAATTCGCGCCGTTCGGATTTTGCGCCGATGTATCTCGACAAAGAGCTCAATACAATCTATTTCACATCTTCTACAGAGAAAGCCACCGGCACCAATAAATCTGAAATCACGGGGATGAAGAAATCGGATATCTTCTTTTCCAAGAAGGATGAGAATGGGAAATGGACTCGTCCCGAACCTGCTGAGGGAAGCCTGAACACTGAAAATGACGAAGGAGTCGTATCCTTCTCTCCCGACGGACAGACGATGTATTTCACTCTTGCGCGTCGTGCGCCGGATGCGGATACCTCTGTGGAGATATATACCTCCCGACGCAGCGATGCTACTTGGAGCGAACCCCAGAAATTTGAAATCACAGCCGATACTCTTTCGGCTTACGGTCATCCTGCGGTTTCGCCCGATGGCACATACCTTTATTTCGCTTCGGATATGCCGGGCGGATTCGGAGGAAAGGATATCTGGAGAATCAATCTTAAGGAGCGTTCCGGGTCGCTGGAGAATTTAGGTCCGCAGATCAATACGGGAGGCGATGAGATGTTCCCCTATCTCCGCACCGACTCCCTGCTCTATTTCTCTTCCGACGGGCATCCCGGTTTCGGGGGTCTCGATCTTTTCAAAGCGCGTCTTAATTCCACAGGCGACCGATGGAGCATCGAGAATATGGGGTTGCCTATCAATTCTGCGGGGGATGATTTCGGCATAACATATGGAGAAGGGGAATCCGGTTTCTTCTCTTCCAATCGCGGAGATGCGCGTGGATATGACAATATATATAGTTTTGAATATCCTGAAATCAAGGTTACAATCTCCGGAATGGTGTTGGACAAGGATGAGGAACCGGTTCCGAATGCCATTATCCGTATCGTAGGTGATGACGGGTCGAACCAGAAGGAGGTGGCACGCGACGACGGCTCTTTCCGCTTCAAATTGGAGCGAGGGGTAAAATATGTGATGATGGCCGGAGCTCAGGGTTATCTTAACGTGAAGCAGGAATTTGAATCCGATATGGAGGAAGAGGATGCGGATTATGAGGTCGATTTCATCCTTGCAGCTATCCATAAGCCGCAGGTGGTGGAGAATATATTTTACGATTTTGATAAAGCCACTTTGCGCCCTGAATCGAAGGAGGCGCTTGATGAGATGGCGCAGATGCTTCGTGATAATCCCAATGTAACGATAGAGATGGGGGCACATACGGATCGCAAGGGTTCGGATGAATATAATGTCAATCTCTCCAACCGACGCGCTAAGAGCGTGGTGGATTATCTTGTTGGAGCAGGGATCTCCCCCGACCGTCTCACATGGAAGGGTTATGGTGAGTCAGTTCCAAAGAAGGTGACGAAGAGAATAAACAGGGAATATCCTCAATTCCCTGAGGAAACCGTGCTTGACGAAACCTTCATCGAGACCCTCTCGGAAGAAGATCAGGAGGCTGCCGACCAGATCAACCGTCGAACAGAATTCCAAGTCACCTCTATCAACTATGATATGTATTAGAAGTTAGAGATAAGTGAGAAGGTTATAAGTGGTAAGCCCCCTTATCCCCCTTATAATCCTTAATCCCCTTAGTCCCCTTAATCTCTTAATCATTTATAAATTAAATATGAAAGCTACAATAAATTTTCTTAAGGAATTATCAGTTAATAATGACCGTGAATGGTTTAACGCGCATAAGGATGAATATCAGAAAGTGAAGGCCTTCATCGAGGAGTTCACCTCCACCCTCATCTCCCGTATCGCGGAGTTTGATCCGGAGGCTTCGCGCCTTTCCCCTTCCGATTGCCTTTACCGAATATATCGCGACACCCGGTTCTCAGCAGACAAGACCCCCTACAAAACTCATATCGGCATCTATATTAATCCTCGTGGTGGAAAAAAGAGCGAGTATTGCGGCTATTACGTGCATATCGAGCCGGGAGCGTGCATGGTTGGTGGCGGAGCATGGTATCCTCCGGCCCCATTGCTGAAGGAATATCGAAGCGAGATATATAATAATATTGAGGAATACTTGGAGATAATGGAGAATCCGGAGTTTGCGGCTAATTATAAGCCTCTCTGGACAGATCCATTGAAGACAGCTCCCAAAGGCTTCCCTAAAGATTGGGAATATATCGACCTGCTTAAGCCCCGCAGCTTCACGGTGGGATCATCATTCACCGACCGGGAATTCTGCGCAAAAGGGATATCGGATCGCATCATCTCCCTCTTCAAGATTCTCAAGCCCTACAACGATTTCTTCAATTTCACTCTCGAAGAGCATCCCGAATTAGCCTTCTGCCGCCCGAAGAGATAAAGATTTATATTCTGATATAAGAAGAAATTAGATTAATATTCTGATATAAAAGTATCTGAGATTTGTATCCTGCAAGCGGTTTGTCGTAAGGTGAGATGTGAAAAGCCACCTTGCGACAAACCGCTTGCAGGATGAATACAATTCATTCAAATATTTTATTTTTCAAATGCTTAATTGTATTACTTGGCAAATCTGTATCTTGAATGTCTATTGATTTAATACCCATATTCGAGAACCAAGAATTCAACAATTCTCTCATTTTTTCTAAATCTTTAGCTGGTGTAGGATTACACTCAATTATATATAATTCAAAATCCGTTTTAGAAATTTTACAGGGAATAAGACCCTTTTCCATATTTATATTTTTAGGTAAAATATAACTATAGTAACCATCCTCTACTTTAACATTATTTTCGTCATAAATATATCCGTCCGTAAGAAGTATAAATACATTTCTATAGCCATCCTTTATATAATCCGCAACCTTATCCTTATTGAAGAAACCCCATATATCCGAACCAAAATACTCCTTTGCCTGCAATGATTTATCATATAATTCTTTTATATGAGCTGTATGATTCTTTTTAAAATCAAGCAGCGACGATTTTTTCTTTGCTCCTTCAATCTTCCCTAAATCCAATGAAAGTTTACTTGCAATATCATCTGCTTTTGGAGGAGCAGGATAAAAAATAACTTGAAAGCTATCATTGCTTTTTTGGAATTTCTTATCCTGCTTATTTATAAACAGACTCATAAGATTATTGACTATCACACTATCTTTCTTCGATTGAATCATGTTATCCTTTTCTTTCTCTATGCGATCAGATAAATCAAGAAAAACGGTAATATTCAAAGGAAGCTCTTTTTGAACTTTCTCATTGGTATTTTTAGTTTCTTTACCACAAGCTCCTAAGAAAATAAGTAAGCAAAGTAGTAAATAATTTAAACATTTTGTGGTCATATCTTATAATTGATTAATGAACGTATTATATGTATCAGTAGCCATATCTTGTTCTCTTTGAGACTTCGCAGCAAGGTGCATATAGGAAATCCATCCCGTAAAAAAATCACTTAGTGCTTGCTTAAGAATATTCTTATCTATCAAAGATTTATTTTGAAGTTGGGTATTTAATGCGGCAATCTCAGTTTCCAAATTATTTATTTGAATCTGGATTTGATCAATTAGATTTTTTATAACATCAATCTGCTGTCTTGAATTAAATATTTTATCTTCCAGAACCTTTATTTCTTTTGTATGAGAATTCATATTATCAAAATGCTGCAACGTGAAATCAAAGACCAATCCCCATATCACATATGCAACAAAGCCAGAGAATATTACAATCCAAAAATTGGGGGAATTAAAAGCCATTGACACGGTGTATGGTTCCTCAGATAATACCGTATAATTATATACTTTCTGAGAAATTTCGAAGGCAAGCAGAGCATCAAAAATGAAAGTTACCACATATAAAGCTCCAATCTTGACGAATTTACTCCATCCCTTTTCAACATCTCCAAATTGATGAATCAGGAAGCCTAATCCTAAAAATATCACAGGCATTAAAAGAATAAAGAGTAACTGCCCCATACCATTTTCAACTGCTTCTGAAAAACAATGGGCATCAAATATCGCTTCTCCGGCTCCTGATATATTGTCATTACCAAAGAATGCAGAAAAAGATGCGGAGCTATAGAACACAAAGAGATAAGCTGCCAATAGGATGGTTATTATAACTCCAATAGTAAAATTAACCTTTGCCATGATATTAACTTTATCATTGCAGTTGATTTCATCTATTTTATCCCTATATGTTTGTACTTCCTCCTCTAACCTCTCCTTACTGCGAATTTTAGCATCAATCTGAACCTGCAATCCATCTCGCTGCCCCTGCTTAGTAGCTATTTGCTTTTGTATATTACTTTGGTTCTTCTCTTGAAGTTCACGATTTTGATTTTGCTCATTCACATTTTGTGTATAGCAAGACTGAAGAGCTGGATTTAAAGCACTTATATTACCTCCAGCATTTCCGCTCAAACGCACTCCCCAAGCTCTATAAGTTTCTTCTACCTCCTTTACATTTGATCGGTGTGTTGTTTCCTGCGAAACCACATTGTCAACGGCATCTTTAGTCTTGAAAAGATTTTTCATTCTATCCATATCAAGATGTTGTTAGTCTTAATTAAATACTATTCAGATAAAGCTAAAACCTCTTCTGGAGAAGCCTTTCTCTCAGCATATTCCAACAGAAGATTCACTAAGTCATCAATGTTCTCTTCAAGGAAACCAAATTTGAGAGCATAGTTCTTCAATAGCACTACCTCGGCTTCCTCCAAACCATCTGCCACTGCTATTAAAGCCAAATCATATAAATAACGCACTTTCTCTTCTGCAGTTTCAGGGATATAGAAAGCCGAACCACCAGATAACACAGCTTTGTTGATTTCATCCTGTGTCAGTCCATAATATTCCCGAGCAATGCGATACATCTCATCCAATTCGCAGATTGCAACATCACCATCAGCTACAATCATACAATATAGACTTAAGAAATGTGATTTTAATTTTTCGTCTATCATAGTTAGTTAAATTTACCGAGACTCTCCGAACGGCATAAAAACAAAAAGCGTGAGAGTCGCACTATTGCTCGTTCCATGTCCTGAGGCCTTCGCATTGCCCGATATAGTAGAACGAGCAAACATGCAGAAGCCTCACGCTGAATATGTGTAAGTACACTAATGGCTAACGCTCTCGCGCTTGCCATCAGCAAAATAAACATATCCATAAGGCATCTACTGTTTGCATCATTCTTGACTATATCTTGAAAGTTGCGAAGTTTCAGAACATCAAGAAAGAGCGCAAGTAAACGCTTCTTATATGTATTTCTACAAATCTTATGATCAGGACTAAAATCCCACATATAATTTGCACTCACAAAGTTAATGATTTATTTTAAATATAAAAAATAATTATACTTTTTGCTATAAATTAAAAATAAAATTCATCATTTAAAAATAATTTTTATGATTATCCTCAATTCCACAGATAATCTGTAAAGGTCTATCTCTCTTAGGACTAAGAAGAGCCATAGCCATAGTATTCTCTTAAACTCTACGCCTCAGCTTCCTATAAGATAAAATAAAGTACCATAAAATCTCTTTTAATGATTATTAGGGTTGTCATTTAATTTTTAATAATAAAATCATGCAAATTAAAAGTTGTACTTTTAATTTGCACGGTTTTGTTATTTTTCTTAACTTTGGAAAAATAATAGATGAGGATATGAAAATAGAAGGGTATATTGAAAGAAGTCTCACGGAATCAATCAAGAAAGCGATTCCGTTTTATCCTGTAATTGTTATTACTGGTCCTCGACAGGTGGGAAAAACTACATTGTGTCGACACATTTTCGAAGATTTCAGATATGTAAATTTAGAGCGACCCACAGAGAGACAATTCGCTTTAGATGATTTGGAGGGATTTGTAGATGGGTTAGGACCCAGAGCAATCATCGATGAGATTCAGAATGTACCTGCAATTTTATCATATATCCAGGTCAAGGTTGATGAAAATCCCGAACTAAAATATGTGATAACCGGAAGCTCCAACTTTTCACTTCTACATAACATCACTCAATCCCTTGCCGGAAGAGCGGCCTTATTTACCCTTCTCCCACTCTCTTTTAAGGAGATTAAAGAGTATATAGAATCAACAGGAATCAGGGAGATAATGTATAATGGTTTCTATCCGGCCATATTTACCAAGGCTACACCTCCCGATATGTTCTATTCTAATTATTATTCCACATACGTGGAACGGGATATACGCCAGATTAGCCAGTTGAAAAATATAGATACCTTTGAAACATTCATGCGACTTTGCGCAGGAAGGACAGGATCAGAACTCAACTATTCTTCTTTGGGTGTAGAAACAGGAGTAAGTGCGCCTACTGTTAAGGAATGGCTCTCTTTATTAAACGCGTCGTATATTACATATACACTCCAACCTTATTTCACCAATATAAATAAACGCCTCACTAAATCTCCAAAGCTTTATTTCTATGACACCGGTCTTCTTTGCTTCCTGTTAGGGATTGAGAATGCCGACCAACTCATGACACATCCCCTTCGAGGTGCAATCTTTGAAAACTTAGTTGTATCTGAAATGATGAAGGAGAAATATAATTCCGGCAAACTTCCTAAATTATTTTTTTACAGAGAAAATTCGGGTAGAGAAGTGGATATTGTGGAAGAACAGGGTACGGCACTCTACCTATATGAGGTGAAAGCTTCCAAGACCTTTTCCAAAGATTTCAGAAAGAATCTCGAATATATGAAAAAAACTTTGACTAATATTGAGATCAAAGACAGTATAGTGGTTTATGATGGAGACACTTTCCCTCCTTTCGCCATAAATGTTCGCGATATGTGGAAGTATAACGAAAATAAAAACCGTGCAAATTAAAAGTTGTACTTTTAATTTGCACGGTTTTTAGCGTCTAAAATATCCTCTTATTATTCTTTTATTATCCCTTTTTGAAGATTATATCATATATCTTATCCGTAGCGCCAAGCTTGGATCGGATATAATCGCCGGCCTTACGCCCGGTCTCCTTGCGAGCCTCTGCGGATGAATCGGTATTGAGCATCAACATATCGGCTGTCTTTTCAAAATCTTCTTTGGAAGCTATCGGGAACCCGCCTCCGGCTTCCGCCATCTCACGAGCTTCAATGAATTTCGAATTGTTGGGTCCATAAATCACCGGCACATCATATACTGCCGCCTCATTGATGTTATGCAGTCCGGCTCCAAAACCTCCACCTACATACGCAACATCGCAATAGGCATAGGCTGAGGATAGAAGTCCGAAACAATCAATCACCAACACGCGGGCATTATCCACGAGCGACGGATCTTTCTCTGCCTCGCTCATAAGGACGCAACCGGAGCCAAATAAAGCCTTGATCTTGCGAAGCCTCTCGGCGTCAAATTCATGAGGAGCAATCACCAACCTTGTATCGGGATGCTTCTCAAACCACCCGGAATATACCTCCTCATCTGCCGGCCACGAACTGCCGACCATCATAACAGGAAGATGATCCGGAAGGCCGCGTCGAGTGAAGCGCTGAAGCAAGGGTATCTCGCGCCCTTTGCTTCGGATATCGGCCACACGGTCGAAACGGGTGTCGCCGCATACATCCACATTCCTTACCCCGATGCCGGCCAAGAGACGGCGGCTATCCTCGTTCTGCACAAAGATGCGGGTGTACCATCGCAGCCAATAACTATACCATGCCGATCTCTTCTTAAAGAAGAATTGATCGGGGCGGAATACGGCGGAAATAAGATAGGTGGGTATGTGACGGCGATAAAGCTCTTCAAGATAATTCCTCCAGAATTCATATTTCACAAAAATAGCACACTCCGGATTCACCTTATAAAGGAAGCGGCGCACACGCTTGGGTGTGTCGAAAGGGAGATAGCATACACAATCCGCAAGGTCGTAGTTCTTCCTCACTTCATATCCCGAAGGAGAGAAGAAAGTGAGCAGGATTTTATATTGGGGGCGTTCTTTCTTTAGTTTTTCGATCAAGGGACGCCCCTGCTCGAACTCTCCGAGCGAGGCGGCATGAATCCAGATATACTTTGCGGAAGGATCAATCTTCTTGTCGAGGATATCCCATATCTCCTTATGTCCGGAAATAAGTTTATGCGCTTTGGCATTCTTTGCCGAAGCCACCTTTACACCTACACGATAAGTAGAGATACCAAAAGAATAGAGGGGGCGTTCCAGCATCTGCCGGCACGCCTCCGCCATAAATCCTTTTACTTCCTTAAATTTTGGAACTCTCATTTCCCTATCTTTTCGACCGCTCTCTCTATGCGGGCGATCACTTCCTCTTTAGGCATGATTTCCGTGATGTCGAACATATGCGGGCCGCGGCATGCTCCAACCACAGCCAGACGGAATGCATTCATCACATTCCCGAGGTGATATCCCTTCTCAGCTATCCAGTCGAGCACTATTTTCTCGGCATTGGCAGATGTCATATCGTCGATACCTTTCAACACCTCCACAAGTTCACCCATGATTCTCGGAGTGTCCTCGCTCCAACGTTTCTTCACATCCTTCTCCGCATAGCTTTCAGGAGCCACGAAGAAGAAATCTGCCTGATCCCAGAGATCGGGAACGAGGTTGGCGCGACCTTTCACCATGCCCAGGGCGCGTCCGATATATTCATCTGAATAGCCGGAAATCCCCTTCTCTTCAAGAATCGGCTTGAAGAGCTGACAAAGTTCTTCATCGGATTTCTTCATCAGATATTCATGGTTGAACCATATCCCTTTCTTATAATCGAATTTCGCACCGGCCTTTGAGCAATGCGCGAAAGAGAATTTACTGATAAGTTCATCCATTGACATCAACTCGCTGTCGTCGCCGGGATTCCATCCGAGAAGAGCAAGGAAATTGACAACCGCCTCAGGAAGATAACCCTTTTCGCGATAACCGGAAGAGATTTCGCCCGATTTGGGATCGTGCCATTCAAGAGGGAACACGGGGAAACCGAGTTTGTCGCCATCGCGCTTCGAGAGCTTGCCGTTGCCGACAGGCTTGAGAAGAAGGGGAAGATGCACAAACTGAGGCATCGTATCCTCCCATCCGAAGGCGCGGTAGAGAAGCACATGAAGGGGAGCAGAAGGGAGCCATTCCTCACCACGTATCACATGGCTCACTTTCATCAGATGATCGTCAACGATATTGGCAAGATGATATGTGGGCAGATCATCGGCGCTCTTATAAAGCACCTTGTCATCGAGGATGCTTGAATTGATCGTAACCTTTCCACGCACAAGGTCATCCACCACAACATCCTCATTAGGCTCGATCTTGATGCGAACCACATACTGATGTCCGTCGGCGATGAGTTTCTTCACCTCCTCTTCCGGCATGGTGAGGGAGTTGCGCATGCGTCCGCGAGTGGTAGCGTCATACTGGAAATTGGGCACCTCCGCGCGTGCCGCTTCCAATTCTTCGGGAGTGTCGAAAGCGATATAAGCCTTCCCTGCATCAAGAAGATCCTGAGTGTATTTGCGATAGATATCGCGACGCTCGCTCTGCTTGTAGGGACCATACTCGCCGCCATATCCCACACCCTCATCAAATTTGATTCCGAGCCATTCAAGCGACTCCTTTATATATTCCTCAGCCCCCGGCACAAAGCGACGGCTGTCGGTGTCTTCAATACGAAGAATCATGTCGCCCCCATTCTGACGGGCAAACAGATAGTTATATAATGCCGTGCGCACGCCTCCGATATGAAGGGGGCCTGTGGGCGACGGTGCAAACCTTACTCTGACTTTACGTTGTTCCATTGTTGAAAATTTTTGCAAAGATAGCGTATTTCGGCCGTTTAAGCAAAGAACTTGCCAAAAAGCCGACATACGCTATCAATTTTTTATATTTTTGTGGGTTGTTTATGGGTTGCTTTACTTCACCAACTCATATTTTTTACCATTCCATCGGTATCGGAGCTCGGGTTTCATATATTTCTTTATATATTCGAAATTCTCTTTTCCCATATATTCGCCGACAGTGAGCTTGGCTGTCAACTCAAATGTATCCTGGTTAGGGATGAATTCGATTGTGGGGAAAGGCACGAGTTCTTCAATCCTCTCTTTCACATCTTTGTCGGGGATACTGAAGAAATCCACGATATCGGGATATTGCAGATATTTCTCTCTCGGCATTTCGGAGAACTCCTCATCAAGGAATGTCACATCCGTATCGGGTGCCTGTCCGTCACCGCCGATGGTGTAAAGCACAGCACATGCCGGGCCCTTTTTCTTCGGCTCGAACATGAGGATCTGCATCTGAGTGACGGGAGTGATCTTTACATCGAGATATTTAGGAGTGACCTTCACCAACTCCGACAGACCCTCCATACCATTAGGAGCCTTGTAGATGCTGTCGGCGGCATAATAATCGAGCATGTCAAGACGGGTGGATTTGCCAAGAATTTCCAATGTCTTCAAAGGAAGATTGGCAAACACCTCCCCTGCCGTCAGTGTGTCGGCTGCCTCTTTTGCTCCATAAGCAGGAACAATGACGGTGAATGCCATCGCCATTGTTGCCATGATATTTATAATCAGTTTTTTCATTCTAAATCTTTTTTACAGATTTTCCTACTTGATGAAGAGATATCCTGCCAAAGGGTGCTTACTTGATGAAGATATCGTAGTTGCCGTTATATTTGGCTTTCTTCTCCTGTCGCTCGGCTTTTGATTTCTTCTCCTTCTTGGGTTTCTTCCCTGCAGATTCGAGGGCAAAGGGATCTCCGCCATAGCTCACTCTTTTAGAAGCGCCTTTCTTCTCGCCCTTCTTTGATCCACGATCTTTCTTATCTCCTTTCTTACCTTTCTCTCCTCTCTCCCCTTTTCCGGCTTTATCCTTGGGAGCGCCCTTTCGTTTACCCTTCTTGCGGGCATCAGCGGCATAGTCGCGGTCGGTGGCAATCTCCGCACTCACAGGCTGACCGTAAAATTCAGCGTGGCGCAGGGCATCCAGCACACGGCGTGCATCCTCTTTGCGCACATCGAAGAGTGTATAATCAGGGAGAAGGTCGATACGTCCTATCTCCGGTTTGTCGCCGGGAACATTCTTATTCACCAATTCCATGAGGTTGCCGGGGAAGAAACCGGATCCCTTGCCTATATCCACCATCAGACGTTCGTATCCGCTTTCGGCAGTGCGACGGTCTTTATTCTTGCGGGCATCCCCTTTGCGACGCTCCCCTTTCTCGCGGTCGTTGCGGTCGCGGTCTTTTCCGCTCGCATTAAGATCGATATCAGGCATATTGCGGTAATAAGCCAAGAGACGGTTGAATTCAAGGGAGAGCACTCGCTTGAGAAGGTCGGATTCCGACAGCCATTCGAGTTTCTTGCTCACTCCCGGAAGATATTTTGCAATCTCCTTCTCATCCACCTCCACTTTCTCAAGTCGGTCGGCAAGGTTATAGAGCTGCTTCTCTATGATATGCTCGGGGGTAGGCACTTTCATATATTCGAAGGTCTTGCCGATCCTCTTCTCTATCTCGCGGAGCTTACCTTTCTCTCGGGAATGGATGATAGCCACGGAAACACCGGTCTTGTTGGCACGACCCGTACGACCGCTTCGGTGGGTGTAGGTGGCGGGATCATCAGGCAGCCCGTAGTTGATCACATGGGTAAGATCGTCAACGTCGAGACCACGCGCAGCCACATCGGTGGCTACGAGAAGCTGAGTGACATGGTCGCGGAATTTCTTCATCGCCAAATCACGCTGGCTCTGCGAGAGGTCGCCGTGCAGACAGTCGGCGTTATAGCCGTCGTTGATAAGCTTGTCGGCAATCTCCTGAGTCTCTTTCTTGGTGCGGCAGAAGATGATACCGTAGATATTCGGGCTATTATCGACAACTCGTTTGAGGGCAAGATATTTATCGTGAGCCTTCACCATATAATATATATGGCGCACATTCTTTGAAGCCTCGTTTCGGTTGCCGGCCACAAATTCCACAGGATCTTTCATATATTTGCGTGCAATGCCGGCAATCTCTTTCGGCATCGTGGCAGAGAACATGAGCATCTTGCGGTTGTCGGGCACATGAGAAAGGATTTCGTCGATATCATCGAGGAAGCCCATGTTGAGCATCTCGTCAGCCTCGTCGAGAATCACGGTGTTGACTTTCTCCAATTTCACCACACCACGCTTGATAAGGTCGATCAGACGGCCGGGGGTGGCAACGATTACCTGCACTCCGTTTTTGAGCGATCGGATCTGGCTTTCGATACTTGAACCGCCATATACAGGAAGGATCTTTATATCGGGGAGATATTTTGAGAAGTCGGCGAGGTCGCCGGCAATCTGGAGACAAAGCTCACGGGTAGGAGCTATGATGAGCGCTTGGGGCACTCTTTCTTCGGGGTTGACACGCTGAAGCACCGGCAGACCGAAGGCTGCTGTCTTTCCGGTTCCGGTCTGTGCAAGTCCGATCACGTCGCCCTCTTTCTCGATAAGGTGAGGGATCACCATCTCCTGGATGGGCATAGGGTTCTCGAAGCCCATGTCGGTGATGGCCTTGAGAAGTTCGTAGGATATTCCGAGGTCGGCGAATTTGGTTCCTTCCGGTTCTTCTTCTATCACAACCTCCTCTGTAGGAGCATCATTAGCTATTTCATCCAATGTTTCAATCTCCTCGGCGGCAGCCACATCATTAGCTGCTTCATTCAAGGCGTCGATTGCATCCGCAGGCTGAGCACCTATATTTTCGTCTAATTTTTCGTTTTCTATATTCATAATTGTAATTTCTATCTATTTATATAACACTAAAAGCGAGATTTTTCATTCAGAGCTAAAGAAGAATCTTCATTCATAACACAAAAAAAGATGGCTTTATCTTTGTAAAGCTCATCTCCTTATACCATAGTCTATTTTGATCGCTTCTTTATGTGAACTTTCATTATTGAAATGAAGAATCTCTATTATTCGTTTTCAATCCCCAACCATTCCCTAATTTTTTGGATGGTGACACCGGCAGCCTCGGCAATAACTTTCAAGGATACACCCTGTTTGAAGAGATTCCTTGACATATTGAATTTTGCCATCTCCTCTCCCTTGACAATACCCTTTTCCAGTCCTTCCGACTCGCCCATCTCCTTAGCAGACTTAACTACCGCATTGTAATCGCGAGCTCGCTTAAGTTCAGCCTCATCAAGAATAGATTCTTGCATCACATCGTCATTAGGGGGAAGGTAGGAAACATCCATTTACTCTAAATTTTTACAAAGGTAATAAAAATTTTTGTAAATAAGCTTAATAAACCGATTTATATTGAGAATGGAGGGGGAGTAAGGTTATATGTATAAGCAAAAAACATTCTATTCCAACCCGGAGCAGGTTGCATCATTAAGCAACACTAAGATATTTCACAACGCTCCCTCCATAGGTTATTCATTTTTATCTCCTATTTCCAGATTTTTAATCATTTCTTCAATTATTGAAGTGTCAACAGGAGAGAAATCTGATTAATTAATCTTCATCTAAGAAAGACATTGCTGATTTAGACTTAATGGTTCCAGCCTTGATCTGCTTAACCTCTTCCCAACTTCGACGAAGAGAAGCAGCCAATCCATCAAGCATCTCCTGTTGTTCCTTATTTAAAACCAGCTGGTCTCTCCCTAAGCTTACAAGAGCATAAAGCTGATTCTTCCGTCTGATTATCACTCTTTCTCCTTCAGCTGCTCGATCAAAAGAGGCAGCTAAATTATCCCTATATTCTCTTACACTTAATGCTTCCATATTCTAATTAATTTATATTAGTATCCTCATAATTCCCTATTAGATCTATTTGTATCTCACCGAGGTCTGAATGCTCCGCATTAAGATTGCAGAGTTGATATATATATTATTTTATTGGGTACATACACACATAGCGGGTTTAATACTATATACCCATATGGTCAGACGACCGCAGGGAAGTGACCATAGGTAACCTTCGTCGTCGGAGTACAAATTGAAGCACCCTTACCTTATTTATACCAATTAGATTAAGAAAAAGTCCGCACCGTATGCCTTTAATGTTTACGCAAAATTTAAGCTTCTTTTTCCTTATTCTATATTTTCAAAATACGAAAACCTATATAAAAAGCCCCAACTTACTTAGCTGGAGCTTTTAATTTGAATAAAGGCAGATCTAGTCTAGTAGTTCAATAGTTTCCACATCTATGGCAGATATAGATTTTTCAGCTTTGCCTTCAGAGATTATCAAATAGAAATCACCATATACATTCCCTCTAGTACCTAAAAGTATTCTATTTGGGATTATGACTCTATTCTTTAAGACAACATTACAACATTTGTTAAAGTTACCTTCACAGATGTGTAGTATTTCAGTTGGCTTCACTCTATAAGAAGATTAGAAATATACCTTCACACTTCTACCACCAATATTAAGAGTGGCCGTATAGCTATATTCACGAGCCATCTGACCATCAAAAGTGTCATGAGTGGCACGAATACTAGCATTAGGTACATAAGAGAATTCATACTGACCTAAGTAGTTTTTTCCAGTAGAATAGCCAGTAACATAGCTACCGCTAACTCTAAGGATGATACGGCACAGCTGATTACCACTAACATAATAAGCAGTTACAATCTGCTCACGGTTGTAATTCTGCGCTAACAACTTGGAATCATCGTACTGTGTTGATTCCGTAGCGAAGGCTGCAAAAGAGCAAATAAGCAGCCCACCCATTAAAAGCATCTTTTTCATTGTTTTGTGTTTTATGGCTCACAATCCCGATGAAACCTTTAACTATCAAATATAGAAAAGGTGTGGGATTGTACTCTGCATACCCCTTTTAGTAGGCTTCTCGCATTGCCATAGATAGTGGATAAACAGCAAACCCACACCGAGAAGCTATATAGATACCCTAAGGGGTAAGTATATGCTACCGATGCAGGTATTATCTGCTTTTATCTTACTATCTATTAGCCAATTTTGCGAGAATTTACTAAAAGAAGATAATTCAAATAACACCTTTTCAGATTAATGAGCCAACTCTTCAGCTCTATTTTCAACTGCAAAATTACTAAAAAAATCTAAATGTACTCTATTCTAATCAAGTATTTTAGTTAATTTTTAGTCATATTCTCTATTATACGCATCTTCATAAGGATCATAATCACTATCCCTTCCTTATATCCTGCCCTCATCTGCGGAGACCGCCAGGTCTCAATCTGCCACTATACCCGACTTACGTTAAAAGATCCCCGTCCCATCTGCTCAAATCCTGCGTAGCCAAGCCGTAAGGCAATTCTGCGTTCGGACCTTTCCTTAATCCAAACTTCTATATAACCTCTCAATAATGCAACCCGCTCCGCGGGTAGAGCCCCGACATCACAGGGGCCACGGGTTCACTTCCTACGGTCGTCGGAACCCGTGGTTACAAAGTATGCAACCCGCTCCGCGGGTAACATCTTCCCCATCGAGTAGCACATCCTAATGTATCACCACTACATATCCCTAATATATAATGTATATCACCCCTAACTACAACAACTAATAATGCGTATCTCGGCTCCGTGATCTTAATGCGGAGCATTCCTCCCTCTGTGGCTACAAACCTGCATTGAAGTAGAATTGACCTCCGTGCCTCTGTGAATCTCTGTGAGAGGCCTTTACCGATGATTCAGATATTTTCTAAAAATCCTGTCCCCATCTGCGGAGACCGCCAGGTCTCAATCTGCCACTATACCCGACTTACATTAAAAGATCCCCGTCCCATCTGCTCAAATCCTGCGTAGTCAAGCCGTAAGGCAATCCTGCGTTCGGGCCTTTTCTTAATCCAAACTTCTATATACCNTCTCAATAATGAGTATCTCCGNTCTGTGNTCTTAATGCGGAGCATTCCNNCCTCTGTNGCTANNAANCNGCATTGNANNAGAATTGACCTCCGTGCCCTCTGNGAATCTCTGTGAGAGGCCTTTACNGATNATTCAGGTATTTTCNAATAATCCNNCCTCTCCTCTTTTTGCNNNTTCTGAATATATTTGCTATTTTTGCAAAAACATTAAATCTTTATGAAACGAAATTTGAAGAAGATATCTTTCGCCTTGTCCGCTATCGCGGCTATGGNGCTCTCCCCTCAGGCAGATGCCTGCACTAACCTTATCGCCGGAAAGAAGGCTACCGCCGACGGATCCGTAATGGTNACNTATGCNGCCGATTCTCATAACCTTTATGGTATGCTAACCCATACCCCCGCAGCCAAACATGCGCCGGGAGCAATGAGAAAGGTGATTGAATGGGATTCCAACAAATTCCTCGGNGAAATNCCNCAGCCNGCNGANACNTANAANGTAGTGGGTAATATCAACGAACATCAGCTCGCTATCGGTGAATCCACNTGGGGCGGTCGCGAGGAATTGGCTGANACCACCGGTCAGGCCATCATCGATTACGGATCGCTGATCCAGATAGCCCTCGAACGATCCAAGACAGCACGCGAAGCTATCAAGACTATGGGCGAACTTGTGAATAAATATGGTTATGCTTCCGAAGGAGAATCTTTCTCTATCGCCGACAAAGATGAGGTGTGGGTGATGGAGATGATCGGCAAGGGGGCTGAGAAGGGAGCCGTTTGGATTGCAGTGCGTATTCCCGACGATGCCATATCGGGCCATGCCAACGAACCACGCATCCGCAAGGTGAACTGGAAAGATAAAGAGAATCTTATGTATTCAAAGGATGTGATCTCCTTTGCACGCAAGAGAGGTTATTTCTCGGGCAAGGATGAGGATTTCTCTTTTGCCGACGCTTACAGCGAGCACGACAAAGCCACTCGCCGCGGCTGCGATGCACGAGTGTGGAGCTATTTCCGCCGCTTCGATCCCAAGGCTGATAAATATTATGCATGGTGCGCAGGCGATTCCGACGAACCGATGCCTCTATATATCGTTCCCGAGAAGAAGGTTTCTTTGAAGGATATGCAATGGAGCATGCGCGATCATTTCGAGGGCACCCCCTTTGACATGACTCAGGATGTAGGGGCGGGTCCGAACCATGTCCCCTACCGTTGGCGACCGATGGAATATGAAGTGGATGGCAAGAAATATTGCATGGAACGCGCCATCGCCACTCAGCAGACCGGATGGAGCTTTGTGAGCCAGAGCCGCGACTGGCTCCCCGATCCTGTGGGGGGCGTGCTTTGGTTTGGCACTGACGACACCAATACTTCCGTCTATATGCCTTTCTATTGCGGCATGACTGAGATCCCCTCTCAGCTCGACAAGGGGGATATAAACACCTTCGATATGGATGCCAATTTCTGGATGACAAACTGGGTGGCCAACCAGGCCTACAACCGTTACGATCTCATGATTCCGGATATCCGCAAGGTGCAGGGGGCTCTCGAAGATAAATATCAGAATTCACGCATTGCCAAGGAGAAGGAACTAACGGCGAAGGTGGAGAGCGGAGATATGGAAGGCTACCGTGCGGCCGTGAACAGCGAAGGGAAGGAGATTGCCAAGGAGGCTACGGATGCCTACCGTCAGTTGGCTCAGTATCTTCTTGTGAAGTTCATGGATGGCAATATGAAGAAGACCGACGATAAGGGGGATTTCATCAAGAGCGAGTATGACCTCCCGGTGTACCCCTCTTTCCCGGGCTACGACAAGAAATATTACGAGAATATCGTGAAGGAGACCGGCGATCATTTCCTTATCTCGGAGTAATCATAGGAGAAATCAATAGATAATATCGGAGAAATCAATAGATAATAAGAGATACGATATTTCAAACCGCGGAGCGGTTCCACTTTCTATTAACCGTGGGTTCAGGCAAAGCCTGTACCCACGGTTTAGTATGTATAAGAACGACAGCCCCGGAGGGGGTGAACCTCGGTAGTATCAAGGTTCACCCCCTCCGGGGCTGTCATCTACTGTTTTTTGAGACCGCAGGTACAGGCAAAGCCCGAACCTGCGGTTAATAGGAGGTAAAACCGCTCCGCGGTTATTTTTTTACCCCCTATTTCCACCCTACATTATACCCTATTGTGGATGAAGAAATCACTATTGGGTATAAAGGAAGCGTTTGATCGATCGCTTTGGAGTTTTCTCAAATTCGTGAGGCACAAGGATTATCTTTGCAATCTTCTCGTAGGGCGCCACGAGCTTGTTAAGCTCCTCGCGTATATTCTCCATAGTCGGGCCGGCATCCGATCCTGAGACCCCGATACGGTCGAGCGCTTCATAATCGGGATAAACGAGCGCCACAAGTTTGCCATCGCGTTCCACTACCAAACTTTCAGCCACGAAAGGCATATTATTGAGTTTGGCCTCTATCTCTTCCGGATAGATGTTCTGGCCCGATGCGGAAAGAATCATAGTCTTGGATCGTCCGCGAAGGAAGAGGGTGCCGTCGGGTGTGCGCGTTCCCATATCTCCGGTGCGCAGCCATCCTTCTTTATCAAATACGGCCTTTGTGGCTTCCGGATTCTTGAAATATCCCTTCATCACATTGGTTCCTTTCACGCATATCTCACCCGGTATATTCTCCGGGTCGGGAGAATCTATCTTTGTCTCCATTATCGGCAGGGTCCTGCCTGAAGATCCGGGGATAAATTCGCGCCAGGGGGTGTAGGAGATTAGCGGACCGCACTCTGTCATGCCGTAGCCCACGGTGAAGGGGAATTTAATTTTATGTAGAAAATCCTCCACTTCATGGTTGAGCGGCGCACCTCCCACAATCACCTCCTCAAATTCTCCTCCGAAAGCGTCGATTAGTTTTTTGCGAATCTTTGAATAGATATAAGTGTCGAGGAATGGCACTGCAAGGGTCCATCGCATTGTCCCTTTGGAGATCATCGGCAGAATCTGATTCTTATATATCTTTTCAAGAATCAATGGAACGCAGATCACCAAATGAGGCTTCACCTCCGACAAGGCTTTGATCAGCACACGCGGCGATGGAATCTTTCCTAAAAGAGTGATATGCGAACCGGCTGCCAATGGTGTAAGCATATCGAATGCGCATCCATAGGCATGAGCTAAGGGGAGGAATGCCAATGCCCGCGAGCTTCGGAAATGAAGCACGGTGTCGAGTCCGAAACATACGTTCCCTGCAAGGTTCTCTCCCGTGAGCATCACCCCCTTGGAGAATCCGGTGGTGCCGGAAGTGTAATTTATCTCAACCAATTCCTTGTTGTCGCGGTCGATATATTTCACATCATCTGCCGAGTATTTGTTCGGATAGCGGCGACGGAATCTTCTACGGAGCAATCGGAGATTATTGCTGAAATCAGAACCCTCCTTCTCATGAAGCACCTTAGTCTCAACCCCTATCGTCATCACCCCTTTTACGTTAAGGAGTTTTTCAGGCTCGATATGCTCGAAAATATGCTCATCGATAAAAAGGATCTCGGCTTCGGAATGATTCACGATATGGGTCACGTCGGTGGGATTGAATTCCTGAAGGATGGGAACAATCACAGCTCCATAGGTCACTGTAGCCATATAGATGAGCACCCAGCTGGTGGAATCCTTTCCGCAAAGCGCAATCTTCGAACCCGGCTTCACTCCGTTGGTCTCGAAGAAGAGATGAATCTCGGCAATGGAGGCTGCCATCCTTCCGTAAGTGAGCGTACGCTTGCTCACATAGTCGGAAAGAGCCGGGAGATCCCAGTTTTCTATGAAGCTCTTTTCATATAGTTTTATGAAGTTTTCAATTTTTATCATGGGATGGGATATAAGGGGGTTAAGGGAATTAAGGGGACAAGATTATACAGCTTTCATCACCCTTCGAGGGCAAGCTCGTAAATCTTGCGGCAATCATCCATCGAAAGCTTCACATAGCCTCCGAGGGTGTCGCCCATATTGCGGTGAAGGCTCTTCACCATCTTGTCGATATCCGGCTCGCAGCCGCAGAGTTCGCGAAGATTGGTGGTCATGCCCAAATCATGGTAGAAGTGTTTCAATTCGGATATCCCTTCCTCAATGATCTCCTCTGTGGATTTGCCGGCAGGATCCACCGACATCACATTGATTGCAAACCTCCACAGTTTGTCGGGATTGAGCGGAGCGCAGAAGGTCATCCAAGCCGGTATCATCACAGCCAATCCTGCTCCGTGGGCCACATCATAGAAAGCCGAAATCTCATGTTCGAGACGATGCGATGCCCAATCTTCCTCTTTCCCCACTCCGCAGAGTCCGTTATGGGCAAGCGTTCCGGCCCACATCACATCGGCTCTGGCTGCATAACTGTCGGGAGTGAGGCGAAGGGTGAGCGCCTGATCTGCAATATCGCGCAGAATGGCTTCTGAATAGGCATCCACAAGCTGAGTGTCGGGAGTGTTGGAGAAATAACGCTCGAATATATGCGCCATCATATCCACAATCCCGTTGGCTGTCTGATTCCAAGGGAGCGACATTGTGAGCTCGGGGTTCATCACAGCGAAACGGGGACGGAGCACCATCGGATAACGCACCGATATTTTCTGATGAGTCTCTTCGTTGGTGATCACGGAATTTCCGCTCCCTTCCGAACCGGCGGCAGGGATTGTCAACACCACTCCCACCGGTAGCGCCTTCTCCGGAGAAGCTTTTCCGCTATAGAAATCCCAGAAATCGCCTGCATAGGGCACACCCAATGCCATACCTTTCGCTGCATCAATCGGCGAACCGCCTCCTACTGCCAAAAGGAAATCCACACCCTCGGCGCGAGCCTTCTCTATTCCGGCATAAACACTCTCGGCTGTGGGATTCGGCTTTATGCCGCCGAATTTAATATATTCTATCCCTTCTTCCGAAATGGAATCGGTTATCTCTTTCATAAGTCCGTCGCGCTCGATGCGGTCGGAGCCATAGACGATCATCACTTTGGAAGCGCCATATCGTTTCAACGCCTTCCCTGTCTCTTTTTGGGTTCCCTTGCCGAATATGAATTCTGTTGGGGAATAATATACAAAGTTTTCCATTTATGTATTATCTTTTTAGAACCATTAACGGCTCCTAACATAAAAACATATTGCCACGCAATCTTGTTTTGCGCGGCAATACTTTATTATATAAGATGAATCTTTTCTTACTCGATATTTGAAGCGATCGCCTCAGCCAATTCCTTCATCTTGGCAGGATCGGGATTATCAATCTTTGATTTGAAATCCATGTCTCCCTCTTTCTGCAGAGGCACAAGATGAATGTGGGCGTGAGGCACCTCAAGACCGAGAACCGTCACTCCAACCTTACGGCAAGGGATCGCTTTCTTGATACCCTTGGCCACCTTCTTGGCGAATACCATCATCTCCCCGAGATCTTCGTCGGAGATATCGAAGATATAATCCTCCTCTTTCTTAGGCACTACCAGAGTATGCCCCCAGTTGACAGGATTGATGTCGAGGAAAGCGAAAAATTTATCATTCTCCGCCACCTTATATGAAGGGATCTCCCCTGCGATAATCTTTGAGAATATAGTCATGACGTCTTAAAACTTATAACCTTACCAACTTATAACTCCCGACTTGCAAAGCCGAGAAATTATATTTCTATCTTAACCACTTCAAAGTTCATCACTCCTGCAGGAGCCTGCACCTTCACGATATCCCCCACCTTATGACCAAGGAGAGCCTGGGCGATCGGAGTGTTGGAAGCGATCTTATGCTCGCGAAGATTAGCCTCGCTTTCAGTCACGATGGTATAGGCCATTGTCATCCCGTTGGCGGTGTTCTTGATGGTTACGGTGTTGAGAAGCTGCACCTCCTCAGTGTTGAGTTTGCTGTCGTCGATGATACGGGCGGTGGCAACAAGTTCCTTGAGCTTTGCAATCTTCATCTCAAGCATCCCCTGAGCCTCTTTTGCTGCATCATACTCCGCATTCTCCGAGAGGTCGCCTTTGTCGCGAGCCTCAGCGATTGCCTGCTTGATGGCCGGACGCTGTGCTTCGAGTGCTGCAAGTTCCTCCATCTTCTTGTCGTAACCTTCCTGTGTCAGATATGTTGCCATAATAATTTTTAATTTTCGTGTGTCTTCTGAGAAGACAAGTGATATTATTTAATGAGTTTTTATGTTGTTTTAAAAGAATTGCGTTCAAAAGGTATTAAGACAAATGCTCGGAACAAACATCGCCTGCTCCGAACATCCGTTATGCGATTCGACACTCCTGCCATCTATACTGCCCAGCAGGGTGTCGCCTTGCATAAGGAGTATAAAAATAAAGGAGTCCTTTTTCGATTATCGGCATTTCTCGATGAAACCCGGCAAAAAAAGATCCTTTGCGACTTTGAGTCATGTCTTGATGCGCACCTTCATCCAGATGCCTCATCTTTTTCGCAACAAAGTTAATTCTTTTTATCTGATATAACAAATTTAATGCCGATTTTCTTTTCATTGATTGCAAATCGGCAATTTTTTATTAACTTTACCACATCAAAATTTATCGTTTAATTTCTGAGCTATGACTATCAACGAGACTCAAGATGAAATAATAGAAGAATTCGACGGACTCACCGATTGGATGGACCGCTATGCCTATATCATCGACTTGGGAAACACCCTGCCGGAGTTTCCTGAAAATCTTAAGACTCCCGAAAATCTTATCGAGGGGTGCCAGAGCCGTGTATGGATCGATGCCAAGGAGGATGCTGCCGGCCGTCTGGAATTTGAGGCGGATTCGGATGCCTTGATTGTGAAGGGGATTGTTGCCCTTCTTCTGCGCGTGCTTTCCGACCATACTCCTGATGAGATCCTTGATGCCGACCTTTATTTCATCGATAAGATCGGATTGAAGGAACACCTCTCCCCCACACGCTCCAACGGATTGGTGGCGATGGTGAAGCAGATCCATAATTATGCCTTGGCCTATAAGGCTAAGAATGCTTCGAAGAATTAGGAATGAGAAATTAGGAATTCCNCNNATCCCCCTTATCCCCCTTAATTCCCTTATCCTCTTTAAAATAATTTAATTCCATAATATCATGTTCAAGAATCAACCCAAAGGACTGATTCCGGCGGCCCTCAGCAATATGGGCGAGCGGTTCGGTTATTACATTATGAACGCGGTGCTTGTGCTTTTCCTTTGTTCGAAATTCGGACTCTCGGAGGAGACCAGCACCCTTGTCTATTCATTCTTCTATGCCGGCATATATGTGCTTTCGCTTGTCGGAGGTCTTATTGCCGATAAAACCCAAAATTACAAATCTACAATCATCTGGGGTCTTATCATCATGACTCTCGGATATGTGGTGCTCGCCTTCCCCATTCTCGCCACAAACGAGAATACATCATGGCTCCTCACTCTCACATGTGTGGCTCTATTCTTCATCGCCTTCGGCAACGGTCTCTTCAAGGGTAACCTCCAGGCTATCGTGGGTCAGCTTTACGACAATCCCCGATATGCGTCGCAGCGCGACTCCGGTTTCCAGATTTTCTACGTTTTCATCAATATCGGCGGACTGATCGCTCCTTTCGTGGCTCCTATGCTCCGCAGCTGGTGGCTTGGCGTGAATGGAATGACTTATGATGCTTCCTTCCCGGCAATGGCGCATCAGGTGCTTAGTGTCACTGATAATATGAATATAGAGAATGCCTCCGAACTCTATGCTCTCGTTAGCGCACACGCTGCCGAGGTCGGCGCACAGGGGCTGCAGAACATGGCCGGCCTTCAGGCTTTCTGCTCTGAATACCTCAATGTGTTCAACACCGGTATCCACTATTCTTTCATCGCTTCTGTGGCTGCAATGCTCATCTCTCTCTTCATCTTCATCGCCACAAAGAAGGGTCTCCCCACTCCCGCAAAGAAGGAGAAACAGGAGACTGTGAAATATACTCCCGAAGAGAAAGCAGCTATGGCAAAGGAGATCAAGCAGAGAATGTATGCTCTCTTCGCTGTGCTCGGCATCGCTATCTTCTTCTGGTTCTCATTCCATCAGAACGGAACTTCAATGTCGCTCTTCGCCCGCGACTTCGTGGATACATCCACTGTGGCTCCGGAGATCTGGCAGGCTGTCAACCCCTTCTTCGTGATTGTGCTCACCCCCATTATCATGATGATCTTCTCTTCCCTCTCTGCTAAGGGGAAGGAGATTTCTACTCCGAGAAAGATCGCTATCGGTATGGGTATCGCCGGCATCGGCTATCTTTTCCTCACAATCTATTCTTTGGTGATGGATTATCCTTCAGGAACAGAGTTCCGCGAACTTATCACCAAGGGTGCCGACGTGGTTAAATCCGGTCCGTGGGTGCTTATCCTTTATTATTTCTTCATGACTGTGGCAGAGCTTTTCATCTCTCCGCTCGGTCTTTCTTTCGTATCAAAGGTGGCTCCGAAACATCTCCAGGGTCTTTGCCAGGGTCTATGGCTTGGCGCTACTGCTGTCGGAAACCTTCTCCTCTGGATCGGTCCGCTTATCTACAATGCTTGCCCGATCTGGGTGGCATGGACCGTATTCTTCGGTGTTTGCGCCATCTCCATGGGTGTGATGCTCGGAATGGTGAAATGGCTTGAAAGAGTCACTGAATAATCCAACAAGACTATCAATCCTTGAAATAATATTTTTCTAATGAAGAAAACCTATATCACGGCTGCCGCTATATTGGCGGCAGCCGTTTCAGCTTCGGCCGTCAACCCTCTTTGGGTGAGGGATGTCAAGATCTCTCCCGACGGCTCTTCCATCGCCTTCTCTTATAAGGGAGATATCTACACTGTGCCTGCCTCTGGAGGGGATGCCACGCGTCTCACTTCCGACGCATCTTATGAATCCGCTCCCATCTGGAGCCCCGACGGGTCGCAGATTGCATTCGCTTCCGACCGCAACGGAGGGAAGGATATCTATCTCATGCCGGCAAAGGGGGGCGCGCCAGTGCGTCTAACATTCAATTCCGCAGGCGAGACTCCCGAAGGATTTACACCCGACGGAAAAGAAATCCTTTTCTCTTCGCAGATTCAGGATCCCGCAAATAGTCCGCTCTTCCCTTCCCGTCGTCTGTCGGAGCTGTATGCAGTGCCGGTGAATGGAGGGAAGGTGCGTCAGGTGCTCCCTACTCCGGCTGTGAATATTGCAGTCCTTCCCGACGGGCGTCTTCTGTATGAGGATGTGAAGGGGATGGAGGATAAATGGCGTAAGCATCACACCTCCTCCGTGACCCGCGACATATGGCTCTTCAATCCCTCTACCGGGAAACATACCAATCTCACCGCTCATGCCGGCGAGGACCTTTCTCCGGCGGCTGTGGCAGGAGAGGAGACTCTCTATTTCCTCAGCGAACGAGACGGCGGATCGATGAATGTGTATTCAATGCCTCTCTCATCTCCGGGAGCCTCGCCGAAAGCCCTCACCTCTTTCACCACTAATCCGGTGCGNTTCCTGAGCGCCGGAGCCAACGGAACATTGGCCTTCACATATAACGGAGAATTATACTCTATGCGCCGCGGAGAGCAGCCAGTTCCTGTGAAAGTGAATGTGCCCGACAGCGCACCCTCAGAGGATGATATCATCTATATCTCTTCTGCCGACGAGGCTATGCCTTCGCGCGACGGAAAGCAGGTGGCTTTCATCTCTCGCGGCGAAGTGTTTGTCACCTCCACCGAATACCCTTCCGTGAAGCAGATCACCGATACCCCAGCCATTGAGGAGGGTCTTTCATGGGGTAAGGACGGGCGTTCTCTTTATTACGCATCTCGACGCAACGGACGCCCCAATATCTATAAAGCTTCTATCGAGCGTGCGGATGATCCCAATTTCTCCAATGCAACCCTCATAAAGGAGGAGGCTGTGTTCCCGGAGGATGGAATCGAACGTTCTTATCCCAATGTGTCGCCCGATGGAAAGAAGATGGCATATGTGGAGGATCGCACGAAATTGCGCGTGATCGACCTCGATACCAAGAAGATTACCAATCTTGATGGCGGCAATATCACCAATTACCGCACCGGAGGTTTCACTGTGGATTGGTCGCCCGACAGCCGATTCCTTGCTCTTGAAGTGATGAATCCTCACCATGAGCCTTACGGGGATATCTCTATCATCGACCTTGAAAGCGGCGATTTCATCCCTGTGACTCAATCAGGATATTTCGATCAGCAGCCTCGTTGGAGCCCCGACGGGAATGCTCTCATCTTCGCATCCGAGCGTTATGGAATGCGCAACCACGCCTCTTGGGGTTCGGAATATGATGTGATGATGGCCTTCCTTAATAAGGAGAGCTACGACAAATTCCGCCTTTCGGAGGAGGATTATGCTCTCTTGCAGGAGGTGGAGAAGCAGCAGAAAAAGGATGCCGAAAAGGATAAATCTGATTCCAAGAAGGATAAGAAAAAAGGGAAGAAAGATGATAAGAAGGAGGAGCCGAAGGATGAGAAGAAGGTTAAGCTGGAGCGCGACGGATTGGAAGACCGCATCGTGCGCCTCACTCCCAACTCTTCTCAGCTGAGCGACTTTATCCTCTCTTCTGATGGCGAGACTCTCTATTATCTTTCATCTTTTGAGCAGGGCTACGACCTCTGGAAGAAGGATCTCCGCAAGGGGGATGTGTCGCTTGCCAAAAAACTTGATGCTAAAGCTTCTTCTCTCGTGCCCGATTCAGAGGGTAATATCTTCCTTGTGGGGAGCCAGGTGAAGAAATATAATCCTAAGGGGGGCGACATGAAGAATGTGTCGATCTCCACCCGTATGAAGCTTAATGCCGACAAGGAGCGCGAGGCGATGCTCGATTATGTGGAGAATGAGGCGCGCGAACGTTTCTATCTCCCTGAGATGCCTGTGGATTGGGAGGCGTATGTGGAGAATTATCGTCAGTTCCTCCCTCATATCAATAATGGCTATGATTTCGCCGATCTCCTCAGCGAACTTCTCGGCGAATTGAATGTGTCGCATTCCGGTGGACGCTATTTCCCTGCGGGGGCTAACGAACTCACTGCCTCTCTCGGATTGCTTTATGATTATAACGCCGATGGCGACGGGCTGCTTATTTCCGAAGTGCTTGAAGGAGGACCGTTCGACCGTGCCACTTCAAAGGTAAAGGCCGGCGACCGTGTCACTGCAATCAATGGCAAGGAGCTGAAAGGGGATGAGGATTTCGATAAGGCTCTCAATGGGATTGCACGCAAGAAAACTCTCGTCTCATTCACCGGAGCCAATGGTCAGAAATGGGATGAAGTGGTGCTTCCTGTTACATCCGGCACCCAGAACGAACTCCTCTATCAGCGATGGGTGAAAGCCCGCGAGGCTGAGGTGGATTCCCTTTCAGGAGGGCGTCTGGGCTATGTGCATATCCGCACTATGGATGACGGTTCTTTCCGCGAAATCTATTCCAAGCTGCTTGGCAAGTTTGTGGATAAGGAGGGTATCGTGATCGACACCCGATGGAATGGCGGCGGACGTCTCCATGAGGATATCGAGGTGCTTTTCAGCGGAGAGAAATATCTCACTCAGGAGGTACACGGAAAGAAGTCTTCGGAGATGCCTTCCCGCCGTTGGAACAAACCGAGCGTGATGATCATCTGCGAGGCAAATTATTCCAATGCCCATGGCACTCCCTGGGTGTATAAGCATAAGAACCTTGGCAAATTGGTGGGTATGCCTGTGCCCGGAACTATGTCGAGTGTCAATTGGATTGACCTTCAGAATCCTGATCTTCTCTTCGGGGTGCCTGTTGTGGCTTTCCGCACCGAAGATGGAACCGTGCTTGAGAACACACAGCTCGAACCGGATGTGAAGGTGGCTAACTCCCCGGAGGATATCGCCGCCGGTCGCGACCGCCAGCTCGAAACAGCCGTCAAGACTCTCCTTAATGATCTGAAGTAAGGTTATAAAGTTATAAGATTATAAGATTATAAGAGCTATTCATAAGTCTCCGGATGCAGAAATTCGTCTGTATCCGGAGACTTTTTATTTATGAATCTAAGGCTCCATCCACTAAAATATGTTAAAATGCCAGGGCGGCTATTTTTGAGCTAAAATATTCTTTTTCAGAAGGAGCAACCTTTGCGTTGCGACTGATGAAAAAGGATATTTGAGCCAAAAAGAGCCGG
>JAAVGM010000012.1 GCA_014800245.1 Bacteroidales bacterium
CCCTTTTGAACTTTAAGAAAGTTATCATCAAGGGCAATTATGGAATTATATTTAGGTAAGACTACTTCAAGATCATTACTGTCAGTTATACCCCAATATTCATCGAATGTTTCTACAATCGAATAGCCGTTTACCAGCTTTGATTCTGATTTATATTTCTGTTCCTCAATGACAGTGCCATCAAGTGCCAATAATTGAATACGCCCATTCGATGACACTTTAATCGTATCTTCTGAGGTAAATTCAAGACTGTCCCAAGAAATATCCGTAACTTTCTCGCCATTCGACTGCCATAGACTCCACTTTCCCGAACTACTATTCT
The DNA here is from genome assembly GCA_014800245.1 of Bacteroidales bacterium. GTDB lineage: Bacteria > Bacteroidota > Bacteroidia > Bacteroidales > Muribaculaceae > Lepagella. The sequence goes on from JAAVGM010000012.1 coordinate 323, forward strand.
TTTTGAATATCTCGTTGCCAACAAAATAAAATTCTTCCGGCTGTTGACCCTTAAAAAGATATTTCTTTATTATAAGGTGATAGATAGAAGATTGCTTTGAGATTGTTGATACAACTACTTCATCATCTGTAGCAAACGATGTAAGTGGATCAATTACACCGAACAAGTACCAGTTACCCTTAGATGCATATAGGATATATCCATTCTGTAGCAGAATAACTTTATCAAATTCCGGCTGCAATTGATAATCGCCATATCGGTTGACGACACCATACTTGCCGTCTTTTTCAACCTTGGCGAAATCTCCCATCATAATAGGCTTAGAATCAAAAATCGGTTCTATAAAGACTACATCTCCATATTTGAAACCCCATTTTTCACCATCAGAATACGCTTCAACGCTACGTTTATATTTGAGCATTTCCTCAACGGCACGATTTCGTTGCTGCTCGTAATTCCAAGCTTCAATAATATCCTGTTTTAATTTTTCCCTCGATAGTTTAAGAGGACGTTCAGCAGTCGGATGCTTAAGATAGAACGGCTCATCTGCATCATAAAAATACGGCCGGCAACTATCATCTTCAAAATGTATCTGATCAAGAGAAATGAGGATGCCATTCTTACCATTCTTTTCGATCTGATAATACCAAGCACCATCTTCGTCCAACCAGTTACATTTTAGCATCAATTCTCCACGACGTTTCGATTCTTCTTGTGCTTCAAGGTCAAACACGAATACATTTCGCTTATTAGTGAAGAAAATATCCTTTGAAACAGACCGTCTTAATTCATTATAGTCTACTATTGACTCCAGACCAAATATCCAGAATACTTGCCTACGATTTATCAGGTAGAAAATATCTCGGTCATGGACGCGAGCAATATGAGTGGTTGGGGTAACCAGCTCAAATACCACATCCCTATTATTGTATCGTGCGGCTACATCTGCAAGTCGCCTTTTCATTATTGGCAACTCTTCTGAGTATATGTATACACAATCCTCAACATTTGACAGACCCTTGTTCAAACTTAGTTCAGTCCTTAAAGAATCGACCAACAAATTGCGTAATTCCTTCAGATATGAGAAATCATTCTCAATATTCTCACCATCATCGATAGTAAGGGTATAAGAATTATCTCGTTTAAGATCGCAAGGAACATTCTTTACAGCATGAGTAAAGAATTGGACCTCTCTACTTTTCAATCCAAACCCTACACTTCGACTTGAAATCTTTACCATATTGCCACAGCACGGGCAGGTAAGGTATGGAATACCAGTTCTTGTAGCTTCTTCAAGTTCAAACCTCATACGTGAAATCTCCTCTACTGACTTATGAAGGAAAATATCATTAGCCGTGATGAATGAGTTTGAACGATGGTTGAATACCTTGTCAATCAATCGGGCGGTCTGAGAATAGACGTTATCATTTTCAATTACAGGGAAATCAACGGTAGCAACATCTTTCGCTGGAGCTATCGGCTTTTTGCGATATGGGAATTTAGGTTTCCTGTATACTGGACGTGTCTTATATGTTGTAGATTCAGTTTTTTTTGGTGTTTCTGAGTTCCCTGTCTGTTCACTTCCGGGAGCAGATGGCTCAGTCGGAGTAGGATCCGGTTCTTCTGAACCGGGTGCACGTGATACTAATACATTTATTTTAGCCTCATATTCCCGAATCTTTACTTTTAGCTTTTCAATTTCCTTATCCCTCTTAATCAGTTCATTGAGGGTTGGAGCATTCTTTAAGGAATTCTCTAATTCGGCAATTCGCTTTTCTGCCTGATGAAGGGCTTTTTCCTTGCTCTGGATTTCTTCAAACTGCGCGGAAACAGATTGCAATTCTTTCTTCAGATCCTCACACTCTCGTATCTTTTCATTGAGTTTATTATTAGATTCACTATTCTTATTGCGGATTGAAGAAAGTTCTTCATTCAGATGTTGAATATCTGATTCAAGAACTGAAATTGCCTCCTGTTTTTGTTTAACATCATTTTTTAGAGCTGTCAATAGTTCTTCATCTACTGATTTACTTTGAAGCACATTAAGCTTTCCCGACAAAGTTTGGTTATTAGTCTCTAAATCATGGTTTCTTGATGTAAGAGAATCAATCTGTTCTTTGCTTTCAGACAATAAGCCGGTCAATCTGTTAACTTCTTCTTCAAGAGACTTACGGAATTCATCCAATTCTAGTAACTTAGTCTCTTTAGCACGAAGACTATTTGATTTTACAGTTAATTCTTTCTCTGTTTCGGCAGAGATTTTCTGAACCTCTATTAAATGATGAGTCAATTCTTGAATCTTGATTTCAAGAGCAGATTTCTGAGAGTTAAGATTCTCAATTTGTTCTGTAGAAAGTCTTAAATTTTTCTCAAATTTCTGATTTTGAGCATCATTGTCTTTAATACGCTGCTTTTGGGTTTCGACAAGTCTCTCTAACTCATTCTTTGCGGATACAAGACTATCGATTTGTTGACGATATTCTTTAATAAGTTCCTTATCGTTCTCATTTTCCGTTTTCTTTTCTGCCAGACTTCTTTCCAGAACAACGATTCTCTGATTCTTTGCGGATAATTCAGTGTCCTTGGTTGATATTGTTCCCCGGAGTATCCTTGCTTGATTTTTCAAATTGGAAATCTCCTGTTGGCAATTATCTACCTGCGAAGCTAATTGCAGCTTTTCTCGCCTGACTTCAATAATTGTTGTTTCTTTTTTAGCCAAAACTTTCTGCTTTGACTGAATTTGTTTTTTAAGGGAAGAGATTTCTTCTGAAAAGAGACCTCTAAATATAGATTTAAGTAACTTCATATTTAATCCCAATCGTTAAGGTTATTAATTTATTCGTAAAGATCTGCGTAACCATAGTTGGTAGGAGGTTCTCCGGTGTTGATATGATGGCCGTAATCCACCTCCATATTATGCACCGGATCACCGTTGTAATTGTCTAAGTTATCTAACTCGTCCATATTTATTTCGTTGCCGTCATAGCATCGATGAGATCCTGATAGCATGTCACTTTGTGATATTTCACGTTATCGGTGGAGATATCCCTGAAGAGTTGAGTGCAGCAATCAATCTTCGCGTTCTCTATTGCGTTAAGCTGCATAGAATTTAATGAGCCCTTGGTCTCGGCAATGAAGAAGATGTGCTTCACTTCTCCCTTCTGCATCGCTATAGCCCAATCAGGCGCATAATTCCCTACGGGAGTGGGGATGTGGAAAGAGCGTGGCAACTTGGCATAGACCACCACCTCATTGGCCGCATCCAAATCCTGAGCAAAAGACCTTTCACCCTTACTATCGGCCACTACATAATCCGTGATATGCTTGGAAGCTTCATATGCTTTGTCAAACTCCGCGCGACTCGCGGCAGTGAAGATATCAGAGTCATATTTCCCATCCGTGAGATGATAATGGATATGGTCCACTATCATTGAAGCCTTCTGCTCGCGAATAATCTGAACCACCTTTCTTATAAACTCCTCCGGGTTATTGCGGAATAAAGAGATTTTTGGCTTGCGTAGCCCTTGAAGTATTTTGGCTGCTGTCCGGCGTGTTATATTAGCTCCCTTTGCTACTTGCCCGACAAGATCATACTTCACTGAAGAGGTAGAAACATCCGTCAATTCCTGTGAGGAAGTATTCTTTTTGTCATAGTCTGCCACATCCTCCTCAGCCTGTAACCCTATCTCCTTGATATATCTAAGAGTTTTTACCTGCAACTCCGTAGAATTAAGGTGATTTATGGCATTCTCAATCAGTTCGGCAGAATCATAACTTACGGTATATACATACTGATGATTGATCGACTTCCAAAGAGCCTGAAATTCCGGTTTTGCAAAATTGGCATTAAGGCGAGGCTCCGGCAGTTTGGTTTTCGAACCATCTTCGGTCATATCATTCAGCGCCTCCGGATCGAATATGGAATTGATCAGACGAGTGATCCCCTCCGCCATCGGCTGAAGTTGCGCCCCATAAGGAGCCAACGATTCGGCAGCAAGATCCTCCCGATATTTAGACGTGATATTACCCTCATTGTCGATATACTCATTATCCTCCAGCCACACCATTATACGGCTTGCCTCGCGATCGGTGATGACATGCTCACCGCCCGTGTTATTATCATCCTCTTCGCCATAAGCTCCGGGGATAATAATAGTTTTCCCCTTAAAATATTCAGAAGTGGCTTTTGATGCACGCTCGCGTAATATTTCGCGCGTCTCGTGTTGTAGTTTGTTTGTGAAAGCCGAATAGCTTTCATTGGCAATCACCGTCAGGACATTCACATTATGCACATCCTCCCCAAGCAACTCCTTATCCTGTCGGACACCATTGCGGTCAACAGCGATACGGAGACCTCGACCCACCTCCTGACGCTTGTTGGTGGTGGAATCGCTATGGCGGAGAGTGCATATCTGGAAAACATTCGGGTTATCCCATCCTTCACGCAAGGCGGAATGGGAGAAGATAAAACGTGTGGGTTCGTCAAAGCTAAGCAAACGCTCCTTATCGCGAAGAATGAGGTCATAGTCTGAGGCATCCTCGCTCACATCCGATCCGCGTTTTGTCTTTGTATCAATCATCTTCCCTTTCTTGTCGATAGAGAAATAACCGCGATGTGTCTGATAGGGATAGAAGCGACGCAGATACTCGTTATATTCTTCATCGAAGATATGAAACTCTTCATTTACAAGCCGTGCATATTCCTCCTCGAAGATGGTTTGGAATATCCCCTTTATCGGTTCGCCATTCTCGTCATACTGACGATATTTCCCCACTTCATCAATAAAGAAAAGAGATAGGCATTTTATGCCACGTTTGAATAATTGTCTCTCCTTCTCAAAATGGGCTTTGATTGTTTCGCGAATCTGCACACGCTGAAGATGGAGTAGGTTGGTGTCTCCGATCACTTCCCCTTTCCTTATGGTTACTCCATTTGTGAAGGTGACGTAAGCGGTTGGCTGGATTGTCGAGCCGGGAAAAATTTCTGCAATGTCATATCCCCGATATTGCTCCATCTCCTTTGATTCAATGAATAGAGAATCTCCCACTCCAAGAGTCTTATAGATGCGTCGCGGTTCGCCGGATGCATTCTTCACCTCTATTGAGATTTTTGCCATCGGAGGGCGATGAGGGGAGAGGATAATATCGTCGAGATACAAATATCCGTTGGTCCCTTTCAGATTCTTTATCTCAAAACCTACGACTTTTATCCTTTTCACCAATCGCTCGCGATAGGCATCCAAGGCATCGAGTGCATAGACAGTATCGTGGCGTGTGCGGTGAGTGGCGGAATAATTCAGCACGAAAAGGGGATTGAATTTCTTTAGAGCCGATTGAGTGGCGGCTCCCTCCATTCTCTGCGGTTCGTCCATAATGATGATAGGACGGTTGGCAGCAATCACGTCGATAGGACGGCGAGAAGCAAATTCATCTCGCTTTGAATAGATGATACGACTCTCCTTAGAGCGTCCGCCCTCTTTGAGAGAAGCGGCAAACGCCTGAGTGTTTATAATCATCACATTCAGACCGGCATCTTGCGAGAACTGGTCGAGCTGATTTAGGTTCGAGCTGTTATAGATGAACCAACGCGCTTTCTTTCCATACTGCTCCATGAAATGGTCTTCAAGCATACGGAATGATTTGGCAACACCTTCACGAATGGCTATGCTCGGAACTACGATGATAAACTTCGACCAGCCATAGAGCTTGTTGAGTTCGAACATCGTCTTTATATAGACATAAGTCTTTCCCGTACCGGTCTCCATTTCTATATCAAGGTTAACGGCTCCCAAGCCATCAACCTTACTGAGAGATTTTGAAAGAGGCACACCTGCGAGCGTCTGAACGGAGTACAGATTATCAAGCAGCTGTTTCGACGTTAGCTCAATGTCTACGTTACGGTAGCCATCCTCTTCAAGCATTTCTCGCATAGTTCCCAAAGGAAGTTTGCCAAGGTCGCGACGGTAATGAGCCGGATCCAGATTAGGCTGACCTGTGAATATGGCGGTAGTATTCGCCACTGCATCAGTCTGATACCCCTGTATTTTAAATTTGAATTTCATAGCTTTTTATTTCTATTAGTCCCGCCCATTGCTATTGGAATTGCTTTAAAATTGCGTATAACATTTGAATCCCATATATTAGAGTGAGTATAACTAACAGGAATGTTTATCTTATTCTTCTTTTCTAAAGATGGGAATTCACATACTAAATGGGTTTTAATAAGATAATTTATCTTATTATTAACTTCCATTTTATTAAATTCTTCAACTAATCCTCTCTCTATTATTCTAAAGTAAGCTTTGAACAAATCTATTAAATAGCACTCCATCCTATATTCATGGATACAATCACAAAGACGATTCAATAATGAAAATGAAAGACGTGTATTAAGTATAAACAAAGCCTGTAGAATAAAATAAATATCAGATATATCTAATCGATACTTAGAATTCTTTATCTTCAGTATACTTCCATCTAACATCATAAGGCGGTGCATAGCCACAGATCTCGTTGAAGCATACAAAATATTCTCAACAAATCTTTCAGAAGGAACAAAGTTTATACTATTTAATAGTATACAAAAAGCTCTCAACCTACTTTTCCCTTTTCCATCAACGAAATCAAAGTATAATTGATATAGTTGTTGTGTAAAAGGATTTTCCATCACAAAACTCTTTTGATAGTCTCAGGTGAATAGTGTTTGAATATCTGCTCGAAGTTATCGAGGACATTGTCGTTAGCGGCAGAAGCGTCACGCATAACGAAATAGTCAGGTTTCATCTTGGCTATTTCAGTGACGGTTGACTCGTTAACTTCGGTGTCAAAAGTAGCTATCAGATATGTACCGTCAACGAAGAAAACCTTCTTGCCGTTGACATCGCGCTCTTCAATCTTGGCAGAGAGTTCGATACCGAGTTCAGGCAGAACTTGGAACAGGAGGTCAAGCGGAGTGCGGTCAGACTTCACATTATCAACGTAGTTGAAAAGGTGCTGCTCATTGAATTCTTCGGGAGTGTAGAACACATCCTCCATATTGGATGAGTCAAGTTTGAGGACACGGAAACCGACATCAAGATCTTTGGCCTTGTCTCCGGCTTCTTCCTTGACTTTCTCACCGGCACGGCGGATGCGTTCTTCTCCGATTTGGCAGATGTTCTCATAGCCAGCCTTACGCGCTTCGCTCTTCTCATCTGTAACTTCGGGAAGCTGCACCATAATAAACTTGCGCTTTCCGCCGTCCTCAGCATTGAGTTTCATTACCGCATGAGCTGTAGTTCCGCTGCCACTGAAGAAGTCAAGAATAATATCCTCTTGCTCACAAGCAATTCCAAGAAAATGCTTTACTAATCCTACTGGTTTAGCATAATCAAAGAACTTATTGCCAAAAAGATTAAACACAGCAGTTGATCCCTGTGTCGTATTAAATTGGCTTGACAAAATTAAATTTTGATAGGGAACAGAACGAGTTATAGGTTTGTCATTATTATCTACCTTAAAATATTGCTTGAAGTAGATATTCCATTTATTTTCAACTTTTTTGAAAACAATGAAATCATTTTCGATACCCCATTTTACTTTTGAGGATGACCATCTATAGTTCCAATTTTCGTTACCTTTGGTTTCGGTGCTTCCAGGATATACCGAAGTTCCGTCAGGCGCAATTATAGGATAATTCAACGCCTCAGAATAATGAGGACCAGTCATACGACGATCCAATTTATTGAGAATATATTTTCCTCTTCTTGATTCATGAGAGTCTGATAGAATATATTTCGAATCATCATTTACCTCAATCATATTTATATGAGACAGATTCTTATGTTTTCCATAAACTAAAATATTTTCTGTAATAGTGATAATATCTACACCAGTATTAGAACCAGGAGTTGATTGCCAAATGATGTTTGCAATAAAGTTGCGCTCTCCAAATATTTCATCGCACACCTTACGTAAGTTTTCGACTTCGTTATCATCAATAGAAATGAACACGACACCATCATCTGAAAGCAAGTCACGCGCCACTTTCAGTCGGGGATATATCATATTGAGCCAGTCGGTGTGGAAACGACCATTGCTTTCAGTATTGCGTTGCATCGGGTCGAGGATTTGGTTACCATCCTCGTCATAGAGACCATTAGTTGCCTCAAAGTCTTCCTTACCTTGCGCGAAGTCGTCGTTATATACGAAGTCATTGCCGGTGTTATAAGGAGGGTCAATATAGATCATCTTGATTTTGCCAAGATAGTTCTCGCGGAGAACTTTCAGCACATCGAGGTTGTCTCCCTCAATATAGAGATTTTCTGTATTCCAGAAATCTTTAGATGCTTCCAAGTCAGGGCGAAGAGTCTTGTCGATAGCAGTATTGGCAAGACGAGAAGCGGCACGTTTATCGGGCCAAGTGAACTGATAGCGTTCTTCTCCCTCGTCGAGTACATCTTTAGACAACTCAGCCCGTAGCTTGTCAAAGTCAATGGCAAGCTCGGGGGTGCCGTCCTTACCTTTGCGCTCAGTGACGCAATGAGGGAACAACGCAGCTATCTTAGCCACATTCCCATCCACAGCGTCAAGGCTTTTCATTTTCAGTTTTTCCATTATATGTTGTTGTGTTGTTTCAGTTTTTGCAGTTCAACGAATAGCTCTCGCTTGCGGCGTGGCTGTTTAGTGGCTTTCATCTGACGCTCCAAGGCTTCAATCTGACGCAGGAGCTTATCTCTTTCTTCATCAATCTTGATTTGCTCGCTAAGGGATTTATCCTGATCAACAGAGAAATCACCGATTGTGGAAACTAAGTTTTCCCAAACGGCATCAAGATTGATACCTGTAAGGGTTAAAGAGATAGCGTCCAATGATTGCCAAGGAGCGGTGAATAGCTTGCCATGATATGTGGCAAGCATAGCCTCTTCCTCATAGCGCAGAACATAGATGATGCGCTGAGGAATGTATTTAGCGAGAAGTACGATAGCCTTTGTGTCGAAGTCGCGCGATTTGAGCGAAACTTCCACAACAAATATCTCCTTCACCTCATTTCCGACGGCGATAGCCGGAACGGTGCGAGGCGAAATCCAATTAACGAAGTCAAGACGCGACACCTCCCCATCAAAACGCTCTCGTTGAGATGGTGTCCATTCGAACCGCTTATAGAGCTGTGCTTTTGGAAGCGGTCGCTTAACTTCGGTAGAGAGTGGCAGTCCTAACATAATCTATAAGTGCCAAAAATCTTGCTCCGATATAATTTTACAAATGCTTTCATAAGTGTCTTTGAGTCTTAATACTAAAGACTTAGCTACTTCAAGTTCATTGGGATCCCAATCACTTGTAAATTTACTTTCTTCTAACATCTCTTGAAGACTACTAATATCGCTCTGAATGAAAGGTTTGCCCTCTTCAAAGCTATTGCGAAAACACACTAACGCATTCAGTAAATCTTTTGTATATCTACATAGATTTCCATGCATGATTCTATACAATTCCTTCGCCATCAAATCGTCTTTTTTGCATGATAGCGAATATCGAGAATAGCTGTAAAGACCCTGGAAAGAGCGCATATAATCTTGAAAATACTTCTTATCTTCCATCTTAAACTACTTTATTATCAGAAAACATATCAACTCAAAATCATCAAGTCCTTTCACCTCATTTCCGAATAATGAACCGGTGTCGCCGTCGAGGAAAGAGAAAAGATCGGTAGTTTCCTTTGTCTTTATCAAAGAGGAGATGGCATCGCCAAGCAGACGGGAATAGGTTCCCATACGCTGACCATCGCGTGTCTCCGCATTGAATTTGCGACATAATTCTATTATCGGCTCAGAGTTACCTCGGCATAGCTTACGCATACGGTCGAGCAATCCTTTCGGATCAAGGTGACTAATATATAATTGGGAATTAGGAGATAGGAATGAGGAATTATCAGTTTCACTCCTAATTTCTAATTCCTCATTCCTATCTGTGGAGATATAGACCATATAGAATGGATGGAGTCGATTCTTTTTGTCGATATTTATATCATTATTGCGATTCTTCAATACAAATATCACCCCTTTGGGTGCATCTTTGCGAGAATTGACAATGGCATGAAGCCCCATCGGAGTATGATCAATGTCCTGTCCATTTCTCATATACTCCAAAAGGTCAAGGCGAAACTCATTCAGACCTAAATCCATTATTGAGACACCGGTGGTCATCTCCTCAATATCCACAACTTCATTCTTCAGTCGCTCCAATTGGTCGTGACGATATTTCAGATCGCCCTGTTCCTCCACCGTAAGAGGATTATCATCCCCAGTGGCAGTTAGGACAGAAACTTTCATTCGTGCTTCAACTCGCCCTTTTAGATCGATATAATCATCAAGATCCATATCCGGCCAGAAATTCACGAGCTGTATTCTTTCATTTCGCGAACCGATGCGGTCGATGCGCCCGAAACGTTGGATGATACGCACCGGGTTCCAATGAATGTCGTAATTGATCAGATAATCACAATCCTGTAGATTCTGTCCCTCGGAGATACAGTCGGTGGCAATAAGTATGTCGATCTCCTCCTTGAGATTGGGATAAAGTGTGGCAGCATCCTTCGAAACAGGGGAGAAGAGGGTAAGAACCTTATTGAAATCAAGTTTTTCGCGCAACTTCAATGTGGATCGCGCCTCGACATCTCCCGAAACAAGAGCTGTATTCAATCCTGTATGCTCCTTGATTATGGGTGCTATATTATCATATAGATATTGAGCTGTGTCGGAGAAAGCAGTGAAGATAATCACTTTGCGGTTGGATCCATTAATCGGATTTTCAAACTTCCGATGGATAACATTTATCAAGGTCTGCAATTTCGTGTCATGTTCGGGAGTGATATCCTCAAGCAGAAAAAGGAGAGTGTTGAGAGTGTCAAGATCGTCTGCCAAATAGGTGCGCCATTGGATATAATCCATATCCTGGAGATCAATCTTTGTTTTCTTGTTTCCGATGAAGACCGAATCCTCTCTTTCGTCAAAATCCAAACCATAGGAGAAATCATAGTCATTGACCGATGCATCTTCGTGGCGGATAGATAGAAGATCAATAGTCTCAATCGTGGCGGCAATATATTTCCTGATTCTTTCGAGAGTGAGCCGGAAAGAATTTACAGAGCTTTCCAATCGTTTGAGGAGATTTATACTCATCAAACGACGAATCCCCCGTTCGCGACCTTTGCGCGAAAGGTTTCCAAAGCGCTTATCCTCGTTAGATTCGGTATATTTCCCCATCTTGCTCGGAAGAATGAAATCCGAGGGTGTGTAGATAGCAAGATTCAGTTGGCCGACGCTAACGAAGATATCGTTGAAATTGACTGTTTTATCCAGATCGGTAAGGGTAGGACGGAGCGATATGGGTTTCAAACGCTCAGGGAATCTGCCGATATCTGAGGTGTCGTAATATTGCTCGATATGTTTTCGGCTTCGGGCGATTGTAACGCTGTCGAGGAGTTCGAAGAAATCGAAACTCAACATATCGAGAAGTGTCTGCGTGGTGCGTTCCTCCGGCGGAAATTTCGACCATTTATTGAAGGCTCCTTGCGCCTGACGGAAGATATCGTCGATCGAACTGGATGTTTTCAGTTTTGCATCCATCTTGGTGCTGTCGCCCTCATAGGCGAGAGCGAGCTGATTGCGAAGATCGTTGAAACGGTTGTTGACGGGAGTGGCGGAGAGCATCAGAACCTTGGTCTTCACACCCGATCGGATCACCTTATTCATCAATGCCAAATAGCGGTTCTCCCGAGGATTCTCGTCATTCTCATCTGTGGTGATTTTCCCTCCATTACGGAAGTTATGACTCTCATCAATCACCACGAGGTCATAGTTGCCCCAATTGATATGCTCAAGGTCCACACCGTTGCTTTTCCCCGACTGTCGGGAAAGGTCGGTATGATATAGCACATCATAGCGAAGGCGATCCGCGACAAGGGGATTGTTCTTGTAGTTGCTGTGATATGTAACCCAGTTGTCATATAGCTTTTTAGGACAGAGCACCAACACTGATTTATTACGGTTTTCGTAATATTTTATCACTGAAAGTGCAGTAAATGTCTTGCCCAAACCTACGGAGTCGGCAAGGATGCAACCGTTATATTTTTCAAGTTTGTTGATGATTGCTAAAGCTGCATCTCGCTGGAAATTGTAGAGTTTATTCCAGACGGCAGAATTCTTGAATCCTGTGGCTTCATTGGGGAGCACATCCTCAGAAATATCTTCAAGAAATTCGTTGAAGATATTATAAAGCGTCACAAAATAGATAAATTCGGGAGAATTCTCCTTATATGCGTTGGTGATGTTATCGAGAACCTGATCCGTAACCACCTGTAATTTTTCATTATCGTTCCAGATCTGGTCGAACAGATTGAGATAAAATTGCGATAGGGGAGCGTCGGTGCGTTGCACAAATTGATATGCATTGTTTCCTCGTTCGCAACCGAGATCAACAGTGGTGAAACCGGTCACAGGCATATAATTAGTTTCATCCACATTGATAAATCCCATCATATTCTCCTTTGTGCGGTTTGACTTGAAACAAGCCTTCTGTCTTATCCACTCTGCACATTCCTTTGCCACAGCTTTCAGGGAGAGTTCATTGCGAAGTTTGATTTCAAATTCCGATCCCCAGAGGTCGCGCTCGCGGTTTAGACGAGGGATATAAAATTCACGTCTTTGCTTGTCCGCCTTTTCAGTGATGAAAGATGGGGCAGTGAAGACAAAGCGTAATTCTTTAATACCTTTAAGTTGGTCGCGCAATTCCTGGAATGCATAAATAGAGAAACTTGCGGCGGCGATAGACAGACGCGAACCGGATTTGATGGTTGTCATCAAATCGTCGCGTAATGTTTTATTGATATTATCAATTAGTTGGGGCTGCACTTTTCGAGTCTTTCGCTTTCACAGCCATTGACTCCAAGATGGCAAAAGGTTAGTAGGGGATACTTAAACGAAAAACGGGGAGCCAAACCTTGCTCATTCCGCTCTAAGAGGCCTACCACAGCCCGATATAGTAGAACGAGCAATGGTAGCACCCCGCGAAGTATGTATATGCAATAACTCCAACCTATCTTAATATTGAGATAAGTTGGAGGCACATAAACGTACCCAAGGGGCGTCCACTATTGCTTCATCCTTGACTATATCTTAGAATGTGGTAGTTTCTTAGAGCCAAGAAATAAAGCGTTAGGTAACGCCTTTCGTATTTAAAACGAACCGCCCAACACCCGGTGGAAATCCTCCTCTGAGGCACCATGCGTCGCGGGGTTCGCTTGCAAAGTTACAAAAAATTATTTTATGATTCAAGAGAAAGGGTAATATAATTATATGTGAGTTAATTGCATAATGAAAAAATATAACTATATTTGCAGATGTAAATAAAGCAGAGAGAGTATTATGAATGACGACAATCAATATATACGCTTCGACTGGGCAATAAAGCATATCCTGCGCGATAAGGCTAATTTTGATATCCTCGAAGGATTGATATCCGTCCTTTTGGGAGAGGATGTCAAAATAGAGGAGATCCTTGAGAGCGAGGCCAACCAGGAAAACGCAAATGATAAGTTCAACAGGGTTGACATCAAGGCCAAGAACAGCAAGGGTCACATCATAATTGTAGAGGTTCAGCTAACACGCCAGCTCTACTATCTTGAACGTATCCTCTACGGAACCTGCAAGGCAATCACCGAGCATATCAATATCGGCGACAACTACGACCAAGTGAAGAAGGTCTATTCGATCAGTATCCTATATTGCGACTTTGGTCAGGGAGACGACTACGTGTACCACGGACAGACTGTTTTCAAGGGGATTCATTCAGGAAACGATCTTCTTGTCAATATCAAGGAAGAGGGTGTGATAGTTCCGCATCTTCCGAGAGAGGTGTTTCCGGAATATTATCTTATTCGAGTAAATGCCTACGACAAACTGCCGGAGAATCCACTTGATGAATGGCTCACTTACCTAAAGACAGGGAAGATCAAGGAAGACACGCACACTCCCGGACTCCAAGCAGTTAGAGAAAAACTTCGGGTTCTTGCCATGACCAAGAAGGAACGTCAGGCCTATGATGCCCATATAGAAAACATAAGGTTTCAGAATGATGTTCTCAATACGGCACGAGAAGAAGGGCGAGAGGAAGGCTTTGATGAGGGTCGAGAAGAAGGCCTTGAAGCAGGCCGAGCGGAAGGTCGAGCGGAAGGTCGAGCAGAAGGGATAGAGATCGGATTAGAGAAGGGGCGGATAGAAACTTTAGCTATCGTGGCCCGAGCCATGAAGCTGCAGGGGATGGCTATGGAGGAAATAATCAAATTGACGGGGTTGACTACCGATGAGATTAATGCTTTATAGATTAATTATTCGCAGCTACTTAAAAAAGGCTCAGAAATGATAAAAAATGTTTAATTTGTCTAAAACAATTTAAACAATAGATTGTTATATAAAAACAATTAAATGGTAATGTATAATTCACAATGCGTAATGCATGATTGTTCGCCGCTGAATTTCAGTCGATAACATTCTTATTATACTATACATTTAATTTGAACGACTACTTTGTTATTACATCGGTGATAACACCTATAATGCCCCTATTCGTGTAGTGAATAAGGGTAATGGCTCTTGTGAAGATTGACTGTGAGAAGGTTAACCTTCAAAGAGCAATTTGAAAATTGGATAGAATTAATTGAAATATAGAATGTGGAAAGGAGGGCGCAGGGATGCGGTCTCCTTTTGTTTAAACCGTTTTGTATTTTTTAACACAATATTCCTTAGTAGCCAAACAATTATTTTTAATTTTGTAAAAAATTTTAATCACATATGAAAGGATTTATAGCTTTTGGAGCAGCGGCATTGACAGCTTTTGTCTCCTGCGCCCAAACGAATGTGGCATCATCAAATGCCGCTGTGGCCCCTGTAGACACAGCAATAGTCTATATGACTAAAGAGATTTCACCTGAAGCACTCATTAAGGTCTATAATGCTCTTGGTCGCGAAGCCAAGGGGAAGGTGGCTGTGAAGATCTCCACCGGCGAACCCGGCGGTCATAACTTCCTTGACCCCAACTTAATCAAGGATTTTGTTAAGCTCACAGATGGTACAATCGTGGAATGCAACACAGCATATACCGGCAAACGATTCACTAAAGAGGATCATTATAAAGCAGCCGAGGATCATGGTTTCACAGCGATTGCTCCTGTGGATATTATGGATGGCGACGGCGAAGTCAAGATTCCTGTGAAGGATGGTAAGCATCTCGAATATGATATAGTTGGAGCCACCTATCCCAACTATGATTTCACAGTGATTCTTTCTCATTTCAAAGGACATGCCATGGGTGGTTTCGGAGGCGCAGTGAAGAATATGTCGATCGGCATTGCATCCTCCAATGGAAAGTCTTATATCCATACAGGCGGCAAATTGAATACAGCCGACGGGATATGGAAAAATATAGCTGACCAGGATACATTCCTTGAATGTATGGCAGAAGCTGCCAAGGCAGTGGCCGACCATTGCGGGGATAATATCTTATATATAAGCGTGGCCAACAATCTTTCTGTGGATTGTGACTGTGATTCCACTCCGGAAGATCCTGCAATGGGGGATATCGGTATATTCGCTTCGCTTGATCCAATCGCCCTCGACAAAGCATGCACAGATTATGTTCGCAATTCGGATGATCATGGAAAAGTGCATCTGATTGAACGAATCGATAGCCGCCATGGGATGCACACCCTCGACTATGGGGAGCAGATAGGGCTCGGAACTCAAACATATAAAATCGTGAATCTTGACTAATCGTGAATCCTGACTAAAGGATAAAATTAAATATTACAGTAAAAGACGGAGACGGCATGAAGTCGTCTCCGTCTTTTGCTATTTGCTTTTTCCGTTATTCCTTTATGGCTCGAACCCCCATGCCATGGAACAAGGGATTTGTGGTCTGTTGAGATTTGATTAAATTATCCCTGTCAAGGAATTGCACCACTCCTCCTGTTTTGAGAGTCTGGATTGCGTGTGAGGTCCAATATGATGCCAAGGCTCCGTAACTTGCTGTCGCGCCTGTCGCACCGGAAATATATCCGAAATCCGGGAAATATATCACTTCCCCCGTGCTTAGAACAGTCAGATAAAATCCTTGTTGTTCTGAAGCTGTATCCGATGAGGTGTAACGTAGAGAGTATTTCGAGGCGGCTTGTGACACAAAATCTATCAATGGCTCTGAATATGGCACCACAAAACCGAGCGGTGAGGGGTCATAGACGGTCTTTATATTTGTTGTGGAATAAGCTCCATTCCAAAAGTTATTATAAGGATATGGGGTGTAGCTTGCACTCGACTCATCATTATCATGTTCCCCTAAATAGAATGTATCCGGATGAAGGATATATTCCTGCATAAGATTATTAGTGGATGCAAGGTCGTAAGCGGCAGCTATGGGATGTGACTCTATCTTTTTATGAGAAGCGTCAAAAAATTCCTTATCTCCCGACATCATAGGATCTTTTCGTCCCCATTGATAATATGTGTTATATGCAGGGGTTGATTGTTCGATTCCAGATTGATTGATTGTCACTGTTTTCGACAATGCCTCCACTCCTTCCGGCAGCCCGCTCTGTGTGAAGCGTACCTTTACAGAACATTCCGGAAAACTAAACCGATCTCCGCCCTCCACATAACCGAGATTCTCGGTGGCCAGGCTATAGCTTTTCCCGGAGACGGTGATGTTGTTGACTCCTGTAGATGGGGTGTAATCTGTGACCCATATCTGCCAACTCCACATCACGCTCTTGTTGGCGTCGCGCACAGCCAACAAAGCATTTCCCTCGCGAATGGTGTTGTGAGGGACACGGAAACTGATTGTTTTTCCATCATCCGACAATGCCACATCCCGAATTAGATTCAATTCATCTTCCCATATTAAGACAGCATCCACAGGGGTGCAGCCGGTGTTGTCGTAAATATAAGGGGATGTTATGGCATTATTAAGATGATTGGTGAAATTTTTCAGAGCCTTCGAGTTATGAGTGCCCGGCACATATGCCTGATTATTGTCAGCTCCGTTTTTGATTGCATTCCCATACACGAGCGGAAAGGAATATATGCCCGGTGCATTTATCACATACGTATTAGCTGTATTCTCTACCGCAGCGCTCCCGGAAGAGGAGGATAAATTATACGGACTGCAACCGGAAGATATATTAATGTCGGCGGCTGCCTGGAGAGTGCGCGTAGGAGCGCTCATATTCTCAAATACAAGATTATTCATCACTGTCACGAATTGTCCCGTAGAATTACCCTCTCCATTCATTGTGAAATCGGAAATCCAATCCGGTTTGGGAATTACATTGCCTTTATCGTCTATAAATTCTGCATTCCAGGCAATCGGTGTGGAAGATCCATCCTTATTAAGGAGACTCTTCACATTAAAGGATTTGGAAGAACCGGTATAGTCTGTGTTGAAATCACCGGTAATATCCAATATCAGGGAATCAGCCTCCGGATTAGCAGAGATGCGGTAGGTGATGGTCTTCCCCTCGGGAAAGATCTGCGATTTCAAGGATGAAGAGAGGGTGTATTCGTTTCCACCTATTTCGATAGATACGGTTATTTCCGCATTATCGGGGAGCGACTGAGGGATAAATAGAAACGTCTCATCAGAAGATGTGATTTCTGCACCGCTCTCTACATACTCCGACCCTTCAGCAGCTTCAAGCGAAAGATCGGGCGACACACTGAAGTCTGAGGGGGAAGAGAGGTTGCTCCAATTTCCCGATTCCAGATCAAGTCGGCCGGATGAAAACACATTTGAAATCGTGATATTTTTTATGGTGCAAGGAGCCATTTCAGCCCCTGTTACAAATTTTACAGCCGTTAACGCATGGTTGAATGACAGCCGGCAGGGAGATGAGGAAGCATCCGTGGGGGAAGCATATAGGAGATCGGTTTGAGAGCTCACTGCAGAGGGGGTATTGTAGGAGAGTATAATTTTCCCCTTAACCGTTTGAACAGATTGAATCCCGTCGTTCGATTCTGAAGAATAATAGGGGGAATATGCATTAAAGTGCAAAGATCCGTCGCCCGGCCATAGGTATTCTTCATGGGGCATCCAATCGGAAGACCGAGAAATCTCGACATTCGACATATAATCGGGTATATATTCATCAGTCCCGGAGTCCGAGGTATATCCGGCATAAACTCCAAATGATTCCATGTTTGAGCTGTCAACAAGCTGAGCTCTCGTTGCGCCTGATTCTGAATGCATCGAATGTATGAGTGGGGCAGTTGTCTCGATCTGAGGAACTAAATAGAGGTCTGATTCGGTGCCGTCTAATTTCAGGATATCAAGAGACGACCGGGCTGCTCCTCCTCTTGTGTTAGATATGTCAGAGAAATCAGAGGAATAGTCCACATCAAACTGTATGAGGCCCTTTGTGCCGGGATTCGAAACGATAAGATCGTCGGAACAGCCCGTAAGCCACATTGCGCATACGGCAGCCGCAATAAATGAATATGATGAACTTTTAAATGTATCCATGGAATTAAAGTTTATAGAGAAATCATTTGGATGGAGCCTAAAACTTCCTCCCTTTAAATGGTATCTGCAGGAAGAGATCCAACTTCCTGCAGATTAAATCTTATGTCTATTCATTAATTATTCGCCGCTACTTACTTAGACTCTTCCGAACCGGTATCCATAGGGAGATCCACATTAGAATCAACCCAGTTGGTTACATCAACCGTAAAATCTATCGGTCCGCCAAGCACGGGTTTGCCCGGATCGGGATCATTTGGGTCAACATATCCTGCACCATGAGTCAAATCCAGGTTATAGACATATCTCTTCCCGGGCTCCCAATTGTCGTCAATAAAGATTGCTGCCCATTCACACCCCGGCTCGGAGGGGAAGGGATAGACTTGGGCGCCGGCCACAGTATTAATCTGCAATTTGATTGCAATATATGCGCCCTTCGCGGCATTAGAAGGATCGGAAAGAGGTTTCCACGCTGTGAGTTGCTGAGGAATAAGCATCAGGTTGCCTCCTGCACCCATTACCGATGTCAGGGTTGAGCCGAGTTGAATAGGAGTGGCGTATGTTTCTTCATAGATTGCCTTGTCAGTTCCGAGTGTCCATGCATTGGATGTGAAATCGAAATCAGCCTTTGATACAGGCTGTCCGACTCTAATGCCCGAAATTTTATAGACATATGCTTCATTGTCGGTTTTTGCTCGTATCTCTATCTGTGCCAGACGATGATCAAATTTCAATGGCACGCCGGTGGATTCATTCTTTTCCTTATTCCCTGTAGCAGATGTGGAGATGAAGTCAATCTGGCTCGCAATATCTGCGGCAGGTGAAAAACCGGTCATATTCTTAGTGTCGGCGTTCAGTGTGACAACCCCTCCGGGAGAAGCCGGCGAATAAGCATAGAATGTGAGGGTGGAGTTATCGCCGGGCCAATTGTATGTGGGATTGGAAGTGAAATACCCGTCACTTCCTTTTGCAAATTGAAGTGTGTTGAAGAAGGGGGTATTATCCATAAATGCAGCAACATTGATCTGCGACAGATTGGCATTGGTGGTTTCTGTGGCGCGTGTGCCCATAGATGCCCGGAAACTGATTGCCGAACCATGATTTTCACTGATAGGCTCATCATCCGAACAAGCTCCGAGCCCTAACGATGCGACAGCAGCAGCTGTCAATAAGAGATATGTCTTTTTCATAGCAAAATGTTTTTTAATTTATGGAATCGTGTGAAGTGGTTAAGCAGTCTTAAGAACTTCCACTTTAAGCTGTATTATATAATATTAAAACGTATGAATGGAATTAAAGGTTTGTTTACATCTTTAAATCAATGTCAACACTTTCCCAATCATTCACATCCGGAACGAATCCTCCGCCTCCCACAATGGGTTCGGGAAGAGAAAGCCCGCTCACCACAATATGCACATGTTTGGGATCAGGTGCATCGTATATCTGGTTTGAGACATCGAATGAGTAAAAATACTTGTTTCCATCAGTCATGAAGAGATAAAGGCCTAATTTATGAGGATTACGAGTCTTTGGAGATTCCCCGAAAGTAAGAAATTCCCCGTGGAGAGAATTGTTATCCCGGTCTTTTGTAACTATGAAGGTGAGAGTATGGCGCGTGTCGGAAGATTCCCCTTTTCCAAACATAAACCCTCCTGACATCCCCGAGAGAGTGGCATCTGCCGAGTTTCCATCGATAGATGAGAGGTTTTGAATATCAATAATATCAACGGTGTATTCGCACGTCACTTCCTCAGGATAGAAAACTAATGTTTTTTTCGTTTCCCCTTTTCTCAAACTCATATTGTCGTTCCTTCCATTCCAAATCTTTTTAGGAGTCTCCACCATTGTTTCATCTTCTGCATCTTGGGCTTTTGGAATCCCTCGGGTCTTTAATCCGGAAGATGGGAGATTATAAATTTCGCGTGTAAAAATCTCGAATGTCTCTATATCCTCTGTTTTTCGGAAATGTGCCCAATCAGAATTGTCGGAACTATGAGCCAATCCGGAGAAAGAGCCATATGGGATTTTTATTTCTCCTCCCTTGTTGTTATTGAAATCATACCTCAAGGTGGAATCTGCCGATTCGGAGGGGTCGTAGAAAAGCCATAATGCCATTGAAGCCGGGTCGGCATCGGGGGATTTGCTCCAGTCGAACACCACCTCCACCTCCTGCAAAGGCACATCTTCAAATTCTATATCCTTATGCCTGCAAGAGGGGAGGATAATAGAGATAATGGAAAGAAAAATCGCGTACGGTGTAATATGTTTTATCTTTGTCGGTGTTTTCATCTGTTGCCTCCTTTCTTGATGGAGTTATAATTCCCATTTCCGATAAGCCATACGAGGGAAATCTCGGCTTTAGTCGGTCCGAACCAGTTGATTTTATGAGTGGATTGCCAAAGATACCTTCCATTGTCGGGTATATATTTGATATATTTCCCTCCGAGGTATCCTATGCCGATTGTGAAATCAATATTCAGGTGTTTTGCAATAGGGAGCGAATAGCCATATTCAATTCCGCCCATGCGCAACGAACGGTTCCAAAGCGTTTCGTGTGGCAATCCTCCCATGTATCCTGTGCCTCCGAATTCAAAGTCATATGTGAGAATGCCGCCATAAATACCGATGTGGTGTCCGGTGAGAGGTTTCTCTTTTGCCTTCTTCCCGAACCACCATCTCAGCGCTATATCTCCTCCATACGCTCTCCAATAGTGATGTGTGCGATCCGTATCCCACCATCCATAGGTCCAGTTGCCAACTATGGATAAATTCCTTCCCAGATAGAATTCTGCACTTAATGAAGGCAATGCCAAAAGATCGTAAAGCATATTTGTCTTAATAGCCATGTAGAAGTTTCGTCGCTTGCCGAGCGATGTAGAGAGGGTCGGTAAAATGGGTTCTGCAATAAAAGGGGGATTCTCAGGATAAATATTCGGCGGAGCAATTGTGAGATCAATTGAAGGCGAATATTGATAGGTAAAGAAAATTCTCGACGCCCTGAGAGAAGGGAATATATTATTATATAAATACCTGTACGGGCGTCCCTCTCTTAATTCTTTCAATCGTGTGAGAAAATGGTCTGATTCAGCTTCCCTGCGTTCTTGCTTATTCTTTAGATTTATTTCTTCAAGAAGATCCAGGGTTTCCTCTTTGAATGGAACATCCGGATCCTCAGCCACGAGATTGTAAAGATCCTCCCAGTCTCTGCCAATGAAAGAGGTCTCCACCTTTGGTGGCGCATCGGTGCCATCCAAATTTAATAGAGAAAGTATCCTCTCGGCTCTTTTCTCTGACAAATTATAATTTAGGTTGACGCTCCCTTCCGGGGATGCTCCTCCGACAATTTGGAGCCGGCGAAGATTTTCATTGCCATTAAATAAAGAGTCGAGAGATCTGAGAGTGCGCTTGTTTCCCTTCAGGAGAGTATCCACTTCAGATTTCCCCTGATGAAAATATACTTGCAAAGTGTCGCTCTTCTCAAATGCCTTGAGAGGGGTGGCAGCAAGAATAAAAGCTGATATGGAGATAAGTATATTTTTCATAGTTAATTATGTGGAGTCATTATTATAACGCCTTGTGATTGATAAAGGTTTGTAGTCTTTAATTTTGGCTGTAACATAATTTGGAAAGGATAAAATCTGATTTTTGTAGGCAGGAAGGTATAGAAATCTCAATAATTTTGACTACTTTTGCACTAAAACAATCTTGAAAGCAATACCAATGAGCGGAATACCTCAAATAATCAACTGGTTCACTGACGACGACCTTTATAAATTCACGATGTGCTGTGCGGTGATAGACAATTATCCACGCACACAAGTGAAATATCGCTTTAACGACCGCGATGACACGGTGTATCCTCCCGGCTTTGATGTAGAATTGAGAAAGCAGATCCAACATCTTGAAAATCTGCGCATCACTGATCAAGAAGTTAATTTCATGAAAAGAAAGTGTAGTTTCATTCCCGAATGGTTCTACAGTTTCTTGAAAGGTTTCCGCTATGACAGCAGATGGGTGAAGGTGGAGCAGGATCCGGAGGGGCATCTGAGCGTGGAGTTTGAAGGATGTTGGAGCAACACGATTCTTCTCGAAGTGAAAGTGCTCGCCATTATTTCCGAACTCTATTATATAATGACCGGAGAGAGCCGCAATCTTGACTATAAGGATTATTACGCTCGTTCATGGAATAAGGCTGAAAGGTTGATAGATGCCGGATGCTTCTTCAGCGACTTCGGCACAAGACGTCGCGCATCTTTCGAAGCCCAGGATTGTGTGGTCAAGGCAATGAAAGAATGCAATGACTCGAAGAAAGGTCCGGGAAGATTTACCGGCACAAGCAATGTATATTTCGCAATGAAATACGACCTTACCCCAATCGGGACAATGGCTCATGAATTGATATGCGCCATTGCCGGGATGTATGGTCCGCAGATGTCAAATCACATTGCGATGCAAGCTTGGTCGCAGACCTATCGCGGAGCACTCGGCACATTCCTCTACGACACCTATGGTTGGCGAATCTTTTCCCTTAACTTCTCGGAGGATTACGCCAATATGTTCAAGGGGCTCCGGGTGGATAGCGGAGACAACTACAAGCAACTTGATCTTATTATTGAGAAATATCGCAGTCTGAATATCGATTCCGCTACAAAACAGGTGGTGTTCAGCAATGGCCTGAATGTGGATGAGGCTATAAAGATTCAGAGATATGCCGAGGGTAAATGTCTTCCGTCGTTCGGGATAGGAACCCATTTCACCAATGATTTTCCGGGAATCAAACCACGTAATATAGTGATCAAGCTTTTGGCTGTGAAAATCACTGAGTCTTGGCCATTCTACTGCGAAACGTGCAAGTTGAGTGAAGATAAGGGGAAATATACAGGGAACAAGGCGGTGGTGGATCGCTTCATGGAGGCGCTTCATCTTCCCAAATTGAAATAAATGATCGATATACGAATCTAACATATAAAAAACTAACAATGGAAAGCAAAAAAACAGTGCTTGTATCCGGAGGTGCCGGATATATCGGCTCCCACACTGCAGTGGAGCTCATCAATGCAGGGTATGAGGTCGTGATCATCGACAATCTCTCTAATTCAGAGGAGAGTGCCGTTGAAGGTGTAAGAAAGATTACAGGCAAGGATGTTCCTTTCGAAATCGTAGATACATGCGACAAGGAAGCTCTCAGAAAAGTGTTCGAGAAGTATGGGTTTGACACCGTGATTCATTTCGCTGCATATAAGGCAGTGGGGGAGTCGATGGCCGAACCCTTGAAATATTACAGCAACAACCTTGTTTCCTTCATGAATATCGTGGAGATGATGAAGGAATTCAACCGTCCCAATATCCTTTTCTCATCGTCAGCCACAGTATATGGCGAGGCCGACGAACTTCCTGTCACCGAAGATACTCCGCGTAAGCCTGCAACCTCTCCTTATGGCAACACAAAGCAGATGTCGGAAGATATCCTTCACGATTGCTGCCGAGCCTATGAAGGGATGTATGGTATAGCACTTCGCTATTTCAATCCTATCGGCGCTCATCCCTCAGCATTGATTGGCGAGCTCCCGAGAGGTGTGCCCAATAACCTTGTTCCATTCGTGACTCAGACCGCTGCGGGAATCCGTGAATGCCTCAGCGTATTCGGCAACGACTATGACACTCCCGACGGAACCTGTCTGCGCGATTATATAGATGTGGTGGATCTCGCAAAAGCTCATGTAGCGGCTGTGAACCGTATGGTATCCGACAAGATGGAGGCAAAATATGAGATATTCAATGTCGGAACAGGCAATCCGGTCTCTGTGCTTGAGCTTCTTACCACCTTTGAGAAAGTAAACAATCTTAAACTTCCCTATAAGATAGTGGATCGTCGTCCCGGCGATGTTACAGCCGTATGGGCTGACACCGCGAAAGCCAACGACGTATTGGGTTGGAAAGCGGAGCGTACGCTCGGCGAGACTCTCAAATCCGCATGGGAATGGGAGAAACGAGTTAGAGGCTTATAATGGAGAAGAAGATTTTCGCTTGGTTGGAAATCTTATTCGGACATGAAGCGGCTCTGCATTGGTCGGTATGGGCTACGGTGATAGCGATCGCATTGATAGCGACCCTATCGTATGTGATCTTTATCAGAATCCTTATTCCGGTGGTGAATTACATCACTGAAAAGACCGAAAATAAATGGGACGACGACCTGCTCAATGACAGGGTGCTGAAAGCTTTCTCGCAGCTCATTCCGGCCATAATCGTGGCTGTGCTCCTTCCCGGTTCGCTCAATCTTGGAGCCGCAGTATATGCCTGGACTGTAAAGCTCACTAAAATCTATATCCTCTGGGCGGCTATCCGTCTGATCATCGTCTTTCTCCACGGACTTCAGAATGCCTTGGATAAGAGGGATCTTCTCCAACGTCATAACTTGGAGATTGTAAGGCAGACGGTTGTGCTGTTCGTTGCCCTTATAGGTATAATTGTCGGAGTAGGGATTCTTATCAACCGTGATCCCTTGGCGATATTGACCGGTTTGGGAGCATCGGCGGCAGTGCTGATGTTGGTGTTCCGCGATACGATCCTTGGATTTGTGGCAGGGATGCAGCTCACGGTCAATAAGATGCTTGGGCGAGGCGATTGGATCGTGGCTCCGAAGGCAGGCGCCAACGGAGAGGTGTTGGAGGTGAAGCTCACCACGGTGAAGGTGCGCAACTGGGATAATTCCATTGTTACGATCCCTCCATACACTTTATTTACCGACTCATTTCAGAATTTTCAGAATATGAGGGATTCGGGGGCAAGGCGAGTGTCGCGATCTGTGCTGATTGATCAGACCACAATCCGTTTTCTTGATTCCGAAGAGATTGAACAGTTAAGAACTGAAGGGCTATTGGTTGAGGAAAATGATCCTACTGAATTGAATCTTTCAAAGCCTACGGAAGAGAATAATCTTCCAATGGAGATAAAGCGAGATGAAAGGATAGTGAATTTAGGATTATTGCGACGTTATATAGAGCATTATCTTGAACATTATCCGGAGGTGATTCATTCCGGCAATGGATGGGAAGATCTCATATTGATGGCTCGTCAATTGCAGCCTACAGCTCAGGGCGTTCCATTAGAGTTATATTTTTTCACATCGAGGACGAGTTGGAAACCGTTTGAGCATCTTCAGGCCGAGATATTCGATCATCTATATGCTGTGATACCAAGATTTCATCTCTCCGTGTATCAGGCCCCATCCTCAAATGATTTTTCCAATAATTAGAATAAAAGAACAGGAGCTGTCTCGGCTCCTGTTCTTTTATTATGAATCTATCAGATCTCGGCTGATGTAAAAACTTCAATTAAAATGTGTCGGAATTATTAAACTATTATGATATATTCATTTGAAATATTGTGGATTATTTTTACCTTTGCAATAATACAAATCCGAGATACACTGATTATTGGGATAATTAAAGGAGAAATTGGAATCGCGGGTCTTAATCAATTAAGACTTTTTCGCCGATCAGCGGCGGATTTTTTGCGGATTTTTTTATCTCTTGGTCGGGTTTAAGGATCGCTGCCGCAATCACAATATGATTGCGGTAACGGATCTAAACGGATTTTTGCGGTAGGCTGCGCACTGCATTGATCCGCTCTACTCCGCCTCTTCAAATTGCGAAGCAATATGAACCGCGATAAACATACACTGGCTTCCATCCCCATTAATCCCTTTATTTATAAAAGAAACCTATAAAAAGATCCGCATCCCATCCGCGCCTCACCAAGCCTTAAGGCTTATCCGCGATACCCTTCAAAAATCAATTTTTAAGATTATATCTTTAATCTGGCCTTATTATTCTTGTTTTCGGAAGGCGTTGATACGTTGACGGAAGTTTTTACGGAGGCATTCGCTGTAAACCCACGGTTCGATTCCGTGATAGTCGCCTACATTCAATACATCAAGAATATTGGGGAGATAACTCCCATCGAATCCGTCAAGAACAAGTACATTTGCTTCCGGATGCAGCGTTACGGTGATTGTGTCGTTCAGAATAGCCGGAGTAGCGTCTGTACGCCAGTTGACCGGATTAATGCACATTACATTAGGAGAAGCAACCACCGGTTTAACATATTTCACATCTGACACAGAATTATAGCAGATCACTACTCCTGTATCGATTGAATCTTGCGCAGCAATAATGTAGGGATGTGACGCTATATCTTCAGGAGTAACCTTATATCCCAAAACATACGCTACCACCATCTTATCGCGTGTAGCCTTATCCATCACTTTCAGTAGTTCCACCACCGATTTGCCCCCTTGGCTGAAACCGGCAAGAATGAAAGGGCGATCGTTATTGCGGTTTTCAAGAAAATGAGAAAAAGCATTCCTGACGTCAACAAATGCCACGTCATGATAACGCCGGTTGATGGTGTCTTCATTAAGAGTGGCCCATGAGTCAAGAGTGATATGACGGTAATAAGGGGAGTAGAAGTCATTCCCCTCAGCCATATATTCAGCCACGCCGTCGATCTCTATTTTCATATCCGCCCGGTGGTCGGATCGCGATGGGTCAGCATAGTGGGATATAGAACCATCGGATGCTGTCCAATCATATTCCCACGTAGAGGGAATATAGAACACATCCGCTCCGGAGCCGTCGGCATCGTTAAGAACTATATTCCACATCTGCTCGTCGGAGTAATCGGGCGCGACGGGAACATAAACTTTCTCAACGCCTATATCAGAGGGAGAAGCCTCGTGGCAGCCTCCCACGGCAAAAAGAGAGAAAGTCGAGATGAGGAAGAGGAGAGAATATTTACTTAAATTGGTCATTAAATCTGATAAAAGAGTCATTAAATACAATCAATTTGTGGGTTACCACCCCGGATTCTGAGTTAGATTCCGATTTCGTTCCATCTCTACAAGAGGTATTGGCCATAACTCATGGCGGGGCTGATAAGATCTGGTGTACATAAGATCGCCGAATATATCGCGAGCATCGCAAACAGATTGTTCAAGCAATCCCCACCTTCGGAGATCCCAATATCGCTGCCCTTCTCCGGCGAGTTCAAATGCACGTTCGCGCCGGATACGTTCGCTCATCTCCTCTTTCCCATTTACCGCCAGCCATGTATCCCCGTTATTGAGGAGCGGCATCCCAACGCGAGAACGTATTTTATTAAGTTCCACGACAGCCTTCTCAATCATCCCCAGCTCATTGTATGCCTCAGCAAGCATTAGAATCACATCTCCCAACCGAATGAGCGGAAATTCATAAGGAGTGCGATTGTATTCCCCCCAATAACCATCAAGATTCCCGGTGGGGATCCATTTGCGCCAAAAATAAGAGTTCCAGCCCTCCGAATTACGCATAAACGCCATTGCTTCCATAGGGGATCCACCTTTCGAAGGATCGGCAAGGACAAACTGTTTATCCATAGGAGTTGAACCGGCATCAGTGCCAAGATAATGGGAATAGGGGGTTATTACATTGAGAGAAAGACGCGGATCTCGGTTGCGGTAAGCATCCGCCACTTTGAGAGTGTCGCAATCAAGCGTATCAGTCACTCTTGTGCTCCCCTGATCAATGGCTACGCACATATATTTTCTCCTAAGTTCAGACCCACCATCGGAGTATCCCGGAAAGAGTGTGTCCCAATCAAAAGGGGTTCCGTCAAGGTTTTCATACATATCCACAAGTTTCACCGAGGGGACAATGCAATTGCTCGCTATAAGACGCAGTGTGGATTTATTTCCAAAATATCCTACAATATTTAGGGCATATCCCGACGTGTTGCCATCGATGGATTGTATGGAGAAGATCATTTCATCGCTATGGCGTCCATTATAGAGCCTGAACAGGTCATTGTAATCAGGATGAAGCGAATAGCCATATTGAGTGCTTTTATCATATACTATTTCCTCGAAATCATCTTTGGCTTTCTCCCATTGAGAGGAATATAGATACACTTTTCCACGCAATGCATAGGCGGCTCCTTTTGTGGCACGTCCTAAATCCGATGATTCCCATTTTACGGGAAGAAGCTCGATGGCATCCGAAAGATCAGCAAGAACATGCTCTCGAATTTCTTCGGCACTGCTGCGAGGGGCGGAAAGATTGGAGAATTGCTCATTGATATCGCAGGATTCATCGTAGTAAGGGACTCCTCCCCAGCAATTAAGCATTCTGAAATAGGCCATTGCACGCAGAAACTTTGCTTCTCCCGTGACTCTGTTGATTGTTTCCGAACTTATCGGCATATTTTTCACATTCCGAATCACAGTGTTGGCGCGATGCACGAGCTCATAAAGATATTGCCAGTGATTCTGCACTCCGGAGCTATTGGAAGCAAATGAAGCACCCCGAGATATATCCGCCCAAGGGGTGGTGCCGTCGGCAATATCGCTGCACATATCGAATGTGAATTCCATTCCAAAACACCAGTCTGCACGCATGGCTGCATACATTCCCACGGCTGCTTGACGGGCATGGTCTTCAGTGAGCCAGAAGTTTTGTTCCGACATCTGGTTGCCGGGGATATAATCGAGGCTTTCGCATCCGGAGAAAAGAAGAATGGAAGCGAAGAGATTTAAAAATAGCTTTTTCATTTTTCAGAATGTTATGTTTACACCAATGGAATATTGTCTTACGACAGGATATCCTACTGTGGCGCCAACCTCGGGATCAAGCCCGGGGAAGCGAGTGAGAGTGAAAAGATTGTCAATGCTTGTATATACCTTCAGATTCTCAACAAAGAAGCGTTTGGTGATAGCCGAAGGAATCGTATAGCCGAGTTGAATATTTTTACAGCGCAAATAGGCGGCATTATGCACAAAAGCATCACTGGCAATATTATTCCTCCCATCGGCATTATTGCGCAAAACAGGATAGATTGAATTATATGGATTTTCCGGTGTCCAGGCGTTATCTGTGATATCCTTAATCAGTGATTGTCCCATGACAGTGACAAACCGGAAGGCCTGGTTATTGTAATACACCTGATGGTTGCCGACCCCTTGCAGGAGCAAACTAAAATCGAAATTCTTCCATTCGAGAGCGAGATTGAATCCGTATGTGAACCGAGGCAGGGAACCATGTCCAATTTCCACTCTGTCGTTGGTGTCGAGACATCCGTCGCCATTTGCATCTCTAAATAGGAAGTCTCCAAGTTCGGGGCGTCTGTAGGTGGCAAAATAGTCGGGGTTTTTATCTACAAGCGACTGAACATAATCCAAATCAGACTGATCGCGCACGATTCGATCAACCGTAATGACATATATCTGGTTTGCCGGTTTCCCTTCCTGTGTCTTATAGACTCCGCTGATAGAAGGGATGGATCCTTGGAATTTAGTGACCCTGTTATTTACAAAGCTAAGATTGAAGCCAATGTTGTAGGAAAGTTTCCCTATGCGGTCTCTCCATTGGAGATCAACCTCCAACCCTTTATTATTCACTTCTCCCGCATTCTGGTTAGGAACAGTGCTTGTGCCATGTTCGAGAGGAACGGGAAGAGAGATCAATATCCCTTTTGTATCTTTGTTATAGATATCGACAGATCCTGAGAGCCTATTGGAGAAGAAAGCAAAATCCATGCCTATATTAGCCATATAGGTTTTCTCCCATGTGATATTTGGATTGGCAAGGATAGTCTGAGCCATACCGCCTGCTATGTTCCCGTTCAATATATAATTGGCAGTGGAAAAAAGCGATTGGTACATATAGTAGGTAGTGGTTGCATTATTGCCCAAAGATCCATATGAAGCACGAAATTTAAGTTGACTGAGCCAATCACGCACATTTGACATGAATTTTTCCTCTGAAATTCTCCATCCAATGGATGCGGATGGGAAATAACCCCAACGATTTTGTGGAGCGAAGCGAGAGGATCCATCGGCACGAATATTCAGTTCCAGAAGATATTTTTCATCCCAATTCAGATTTATTCTTCCAAAAGCCGAGCGCATGGCCCATTCAGAGTAATTCCCTGAAATATTTCCGTTGGTGGTTCCCGCGTCGATTGCTCCTAAGGCAGGGTCGGTGAGATCATATTTTATGAAGGAATCGTAATCATATCTGTTATATTCCTGACTTATTCCTCCTAAAATTGAGGCATCGAGCGAACCTATGGAAAAATCATACCTTGCTGTGAGTTCAGAGGAGCGAAATATGTTTTTATAATTATACCTGCGAATATAGGTACGGACCACACCCTCTCGGATAAGCACGGGACCATCGAATGTGAATCTGTAAAGATTCCGATCCGTGAGGTGCTGTTCCACATTTCTTTCCCAGAAGTTATATGAGAAATTCCCTTTTATCGTAAGCCCTTTTAAAGGGGTCAATTCTGCATGAAGCTTAACTACATATCGTTTTGTTTTTGTAGGGTATTCCGTCTTATAAAACCATTGACGCCGATAGGGATTGAAGTTGCTGACGTTCTCCTCCTCAGGATTCTGAATGCCCCCATATAATCCTGTAGCAGGGTCGTAGAGGGTCATTCCCGGCACAGTGTTGAATGCTCCCGATCCAAAAATTACGTCTCCTCCGGCAGCGGCATTCTCGGCAGAGGGATTGTTTTTATCAAGATAGCCAAAAATGTCAGTTCCTATCGAGAGCCAAGGCTTAATTCTTACAAGGATATTTGAGCGCAATTGAAAGCGTTGGTAATCGGTGTAATATATCATTCCCGGATTATTGATATATCCCAAAGAGATGTTATAAAGCACACTTTTCGAGCCTCCATTAATTGAGAGATTATGATTCTGGACCACAGAGGGGTTTCTGTAAATATGATCCTGCCAATCTGTATTAGGATAAATTGTAGGGTTTTGTCCGGCATCGTTTCGCCATTCATCAATCTTTCCTTGGGAGAATCTGGGGGCTTGTCCGTTGACAATCAAAGCGGCATTCTGAATCTCCATGAAGTCGGCATAGTTGGTGACAAGATTTAATCTTTTGGCTACAGTTTCAAAAGAGATATTTCCGGAATATGTTACCTTTGGAGCACGTTCGCCACCATGGCGTGTAGTGACTAAAATCACCCCATTCGCGGCTCGTGATCCATAGATTGAGGCAGAGGAGGCATCCTTCAGAATGGATATATTTTCAATATCCCCCGGATTGATATCGCTTAAAGCAATTCCGGTCATCCCATCCACAACGACAAGAGGGGCTGCATCGTTTAGAGTTCCAAGTCCTCGCACACGGATGCTTTGGCTTTCGAATCCGGGAGTGTTTCCTCCGGAGTTGGTCACTGTCAATCCTGATGCAAGGCCGGCAAGAGCCGTAGTTACGTTGGTTATCGGGCGGTCAAGGAGGGTGTTTGCTCCAATAGATGATACAGAGCCTGTTACATTTACTTTTTTCTGTGAGGCGTAACCCACCACAACCACTTCTCCAAGATTCGTGTCGATAGAATCAGTAAGAAAGGCTGAAGGGGATATTGAATCCGAAAGTTGTGTAATTGTATTTCCCCTCCCGATTATTGCGGCAAAAACAAAGAGGGTAGAAGGAATAATATATCTTTTCATTTTTAGTCTGTTTGTACAACAAGATAGTTGGAAAGGCTCCAAAAGGAGATGGGATCGAGTATATGGATCACTGTTCGGTCATTCTCTTTGGCGATGCTATATGAGTCTATCGGATGAGTGGTAAGTATATGAATTTTTGCGGAGTTGATTGGGATAGACAGAAGAGTGCGTTTATCAGCCACTGTAAAGCATTCTTTATCGAAATTTCCCTTCATAAGTTGAGTCTTGCGCAGAAAACCGGTTTCAATGATTCCATTATTTTTAAGCTCTCTTTTTGAATCGGCCACATAATAGCATATATTCATCTCATCTTCAAGTCTGGTGGTCCGGTTTATGGCCATGTCGCGTTGGCCCGACACTTCATTGACTGTGTTGTTAAGTGAGTCAACCGTGCGGCTAAGGGATCCGATTCTTTTATTGGCAGTGTTGAGTTTCCTGCTGAATTGTTCTGTCAGATCAATCTGAGCATCCATTTGCAACCTTATGGCCTCAATTGTTTCTTTCAGGTCTTGGTTATTGATAGTAGAGTTGGAGAGTTTCTCTTCGAGTTGATTGAGACGCTCTTTTCGTTTGAGTATATTTTTCTTAATAGTAGAAATGTCAGCAATTATCTGAGCATTTCGGGAGGGAGTATGGATAGTATCTGCCAGCGACATATCGTGTTCGAGCTCTTTTAACTGTTTTAAACCGCTCGACACTTCTTTTACAAGAGACAGAAGTTCGTCGCGTTCCTCAAGAGCAGTGGCCAGTTCCTGTTTGGTTATGGTTTCGAGCGATTCCATCTGTTCGCGTTCTCTATTGACGTTGCAGGAAAGGCATATTGCCAAAGAAGCTGCGGAGATGATGAAAGGTCGTATATGCATAGTTTTGGAATTAATTTTTTGCAAAGATATTCAATTAATAATGGAGAATGAAAGCGAATTTAAACAGAAGACATAAAAGTGTCAATGAACGTATTTGCTACTAAAAAATGGAAGTATTAAATTTGCAATATGAAATCATTAGAAAATAAAACCGGACTAATACTTGATCTCTTCTTCGGCATAGTGATTATGCCGTTGATGATATTCTTAGGGTCGGTATCCCATATTTGGAGTATATCGCCCCGGTTCGCATTTATAACAGTGGTGTATCTCTATTTGGTATATGTCCTGACAAGGTTGGTGAATGTTCCGCGTATCATTATAAAGAAATCTTACTGGAGGCTGGGCGGAATGGCTGTCGGAATGATTTTCACTACGTGGCTTCTTACTCAATATCCTCTACCCGAAATGGATTTTGTGATCCCCTCGATGAGCGAATATCAGACCCGAGTTAGAAATCATAACATTGCCATCACAGTGTGGCTTCTATTTTCAGTGACTTTGAGCTATTCGGTTTCAGTCTCTTTCATTATAGAGCTATATCGAAGAGTATTGTTGCAAAATATAATAGAAAACCAGCGTAATAAAGCAGAACTTGCACTTTATAAGGCACAGATTAATCCACATTTTATGTTTAACACCCTTAATTCTCTTTATAGCTTGATTGTGGGGACATCGCAAAAGGCTGAGGATGCCTTCATAAAGTTTTCGGAACTTATGAAATACACCTATCTCAATGCAGAGAATGATGAGGTGCTGCTGTTGGAAGAGGTGAACTATATTTCTAATTATATCGATCTCCAACTGCTGCGGTTTAACGGACACACCAAGGTGATTTGGAAATATGAGATGGATGATGAAACAGTGAAGATCCCTCCAATTATATTCCTTACTTTTATTGAGAATACGTTCAAATATGGCGCTTCGTCGGCTCAAGACTGCGAGGTCTATATAGAATTGATTCTAAAAGAAGGGGTGCTGAATTTTAAGACGTCAAACAGGATTATGCGCAATTCTGATGAGTTTCGGAAGGATGCACCTATAGGTATAAGTAATTGCCAAAGCCGATTATCAGTGCTTTTCCCTGATAACTTTGAATTGAAGGTGAAAGAAGAAGAGGGTTGGTTCAAGGTGGATCTGACAATAAATATTTGTTCCTCTATATTGATTTAATAATGGAAGCCGCTATAAAATGTGTGGCCATCGATGATGAACCGTTGGCCTTGGAAATAATAGATAATTTTTGTCAACGACTTGGAAATGTTGCGTTGAAGAAATTCACTGACCCTAAGGAGGGGTTGGAGTATATTTTGAACGATCAGCCCGACATTGTGTTTCTGGATATAGAGATGGATGCAATGGATGGGATAACGATAGCATCGCAGCTCCCTGCGGATTGTTGCTTTATTTTCACGACAGCTTATTTGAAATATGCACTCAATGGCTTTGATCTCGATGCAGTGGATTATCTCCATAAACCCTTTGCGTTCGGGAGATTTCAAGTGGCATTTGCAAAGGCACTCCGACGTATCGGGCGGCAACCGATACAGACTTCTTCACAGTGTATAGTGCTAAAGCAGGATTATAATAATATATCGATTCCACTTGATGATATAATGTATATTGAAGCAGTGGAGGGATATTCAAAAATCTTTCGGAGTTCGGGCGAGTGTGTTATGTCGAGGATTCTCCTTAAAAATATCCTGGCAATGCTTCCTGCGAATGATTTTCTGAGGATTCATAGATCGTTCATTGTGTCTCGTTCGAAAGTGCAATCGTTCAAGAAACAAGAATTAATGCTTAGCAATGGCAAAACGCTACCTGTGGGACGACTCTATGCTCCAGACCTGATTAATACATTCAACGCATGATTCTTTTGTGTCCGGAGGCTGGTACACGTAGAAAGGTTTGTTTTTGGAAAAGTGTATATTTTAGGGGTTAAAGTTATAGGAAAAGTGTATTTTTTACTTGTTGATTTTATAGGAAAAGTGTATATTTGTGGGGTAAAATTCATAGGAAAAGTGTAGATTATGCTATATAGAAAAATAGAAAAGGATATATATCAACATTTTATCTCAAAATCGGATAAGATTTTGATGTTGACAGGTGCACGACAAACAGGAAAGTCGTTTATCATCAATTACGTTGCTTCGAAAATTTTCAAGAATGTGGTTGAGATAAACCTTATTGAAGACTACGAGGGGGATCGTCTCTTTGAATCTGTATCTTCCCTGGAAGAGTTTCATTTGCGTCTAAGTTCTGTGGCAGGGGATAGATTGGGAAGTAAAGATGAAACTCTTGTCTTTCTCGACGAAATTCAACAGTATCCTAAATTGCTAACCCTTTTGAAATTCTTACGCCAGGAGGGGAGATATACCTACGCTGTCAGTGGATCGTTATTGGGATTGACATTAAAGCATACAACCTCTATTCCAGTCGGTTCGCTTGCTCTAATGCACATGTACCCACTCGACTTTGAAGAGTTTTTGATAGCTAATAATGTCGGAGAAGAAGCAATAAATGGGATAAGAAAGCTTTTTAATGATAGAAAGGGTTTGGATGAACCAATGCATAATCATATTATGGGGCTTTTCAAACGATACTTGCTCATCGGAGGGATGCCTCAGGCTGTGCAAGAGTTTGTTAATTCACGCAATCTTGTTACTGTGAGAGCTATTCAAAACGATATCCATAAACTCTATGAAGCCGATGCCACAAAATATGATATAGAGCATAGATTACATATCGAAAGAATATACGAGATGATTCCATCCGCTATGGAAAGCCATAAGAAGAGGATTGTGTATCGTGATATTGAAAATAAAGCTAAAGGGCGTCATAGCGATTATGTAGAGGAATTCGACTTCCTTTCGGCCTCCGGTGTGGCATTGGAGGTTAAAGCTATTTCCAATCCTTCATTCCCACTCATAGAGTCGGGGGTAAAGAATCTTCTAAAACTATATCTTAATGATGTGGGTATGTTGACAGGGATTCTCTATCGTAACAATATCAAACCTGTGATGGATTCAGAATGCAGCGTCAATTTAGGAAGCGTGTATGAATCAGTTGTGGCGATGGAACTGGCGGCCCATGGTCATAAACTTTTCTATTATGATAATAAAAAGAATGGAGAAGTGGATTTCCTCATAGATGATTACTATGATCTGTCAGCAATGGCTATCGAGGTGAAGTCGGGAAAGGACTATACTGTCCACAGTGCATTGAATAGATTGCTGGAAAATATAGATTATCGCTTGGAAAAAGGGATAGTGCTGAGCAATTCGCGAGAAGTGCGCCAGGATGGACAAGTCATTTATATGCCAATTTATTACGTGATGTTTTTAGACGGGAAGGGGAGCACAGAGGAAGAAATTTTACTTTAAATGGGGTTTAAAATGATAAAAAATGTATTATTTTTGTTGTAAATGTTGTCAGATAGAAATTAAATGTTTAATTTTGTTGACATAAATTAAATGATATGGGTCTGAAAAAGGATATTTGCTTTATTTCATGCCCGAAATCAATACCCAAAGCTATGGCATTAATACTTCCAAAGAATTACAGGCAGAAGATCACGCCTGAAACCACCGAAGTGGCTATCAAGATGATCAAAGAATATTTCCAGAAAGCTCTTTCCGAATCCTTGAATCTGCGTCGCGTCACTGCTCCGCTCTTCGTGCTCTCAGGCACGGGTCTGAATGATGACCTTAATGGAGTGGAACGAGCTGTGAAATTCCCTGTGAAGGCTTTATCCGATAAGCAGGCTGAGGTGGTGCATTCATTGGCTAAATGGAAAAGAGTGAAATTAGGCGCCTACGATATTGCCCCTCATTACGGACTCTATACCGATATGAATGCTATCCGCGCTGACGAGGATCTTGATAATCTTCATTCACTATATGTGGATCAATGGGACTGGGAGCAAACCATCAATCGCGAAGACCGCAACCTTGCTTATCTTAAGGAAACAGTAGAGAAAATTTATGCAGCTCTGAAAGCAACAGAGAAAAAGGTATATGAGCAGTTTCCGCATATCACTCCGCGTCTTCCTGAAAAGATTACGTTCATACATAGCGAGGAATTACTTAAGGAATATCCCGGTCTGTCACGCGAGGAACGAGAAAGCGAAGCGGCAAAGAAATATGGTGCAATCTTTCTTATCGGAATAGGAAATCCTCTCTCAGACGGGGAACCACATGACGGACGCGCGCCCGACTATGACGACTGGAGCACACCGAACGAAGATGGATATTATGGACTGAACGGTGATATAATCGTATGGGATTCCACTCTCGGAAGAGCCTTTGAGATCTCTTCAATGGGTATCCGTGTGGATGAAGATGCGTTGGATCGCCAATTGAAATTAAGAGGTTGCGAGGAT
This sequence comes from Bacteroidales bacterium, assembly GCA_014800245.1. Classification (GTDB taxonomy): domain Bacteria; phylum Bacteroidota; class Bacteroidia; order Bacteroidales; family Muribaculaceae; genus Lepagella. Next base: position 37,623 of record JAAVGM010000012.1, read on the forward strand.
AGGAAGGAGTTGAATTTCCATAAGCGACTTCTTAACCATGAACTTCCTTATTCTATCGGCGGCGGTATCGGTCAGAGCCGACTCTGCATGTTGATGCTTCAGAAGGCTCATATTGGAGAAGTACAGGCTTCCATCTGGCCCGAAGAACAGATAGAAGCCTGCAAGAAAGCGGGAATAGAGCTGCTTTAAATACTTAAAAAGGGGATTAATCTGTCGAGGGTTAATCCTCTTCTTTTTGCATAATCTTCCTTGGATTCTTCGGATAATGCTCCGACTTCAAAATATCTCGATGTAGGATTCCCGATGATCAGCCCGGTGGTGGTGGCAGATGGCGAGAGTGCACCGTGTTCAGTGGCCTGAATACCTAAAGATGCATAATCAAGCATCTCATCGAGAAGGAACACAAGAGACTGATCCGGAAGGGAGGAATAGCCTACGGCAGGGCGTATCCCTGTATTCTCCTCTATACCCCACAACTCTTTCCTAACATAGCGATGCATCCATTCGGTGGCAGCCTCAGCCAAGCGGTGAGAAAGGGATTGCAGGAGAAGTGAACGGTATTCATCCGATTGACGTAAGGATTCAATCTGTTCAGGTATTCCGCTTTCGGCCAAGGTAACGGCAAACAGACCTATATGATCACCCTCGGAGAATATGAAATCACTCATGGCATATGTATGTCCGGTGACAGGGTTGGGCGTAAGGGATCGAAGAGTGGGTAGGGTCAGTTTGTCGCCGATTATGATGTTGTCGCCTTCAGCACGAGCATCAGTTATAATAACTTTACTCTTAATTGTGCAATTTAAAGAACTGAGCAAATCCTTGGCATCATTAATTAATCTGTCAGACTCATGGCAGCTACCACATTCACAGCGATGCTTTTTATCTGCGTCTGCTGGGTTAAGATTCCATTCAGAAAGAAAAGCTCGCCAATTAATAAGAGGGGAAACCTCTTGAATGGGTATTTCGAGAATAAACTCACCGGTTTTTAATGGCGCAGGAGCAGGCATTTCAACTTTAGCCGCTCTTTCTTGCGCCTCTGCAAGAGAAAGCTGTGGAGCTTTCCCTTCATATTCATTCCTTATCTTTTCCTGCTTAGCCTTATGCTCCGCTAAAGCTGAGGGATATCCGTTGCCGGTGAATTCCTTAATCACAGGAGGGAGAGAGGCAGCGTCGGAAGTGTGAACCACTGCACCTGAATAAAGAGGCGCAAGTTTTACGGCTGTATGAAGATCCGAAGTGGTTGCTCCTCCGACAAAAAGGGGTATATCAAGCTCCTCTTTCTCTAACATTCCGGCTATTACACCCATCTCATGAAGAGAGGGGGTGATAAGTCCGCTAAGACCAATTGCCACAGCATTCATCTCCTTAGCTGTATTGATAATCTTCTCTGGATCCACCATTACTCCGAGATCTTCCACCTCGAATCCGCTGCAGCGAAGCACTACTGCCACGATATTCTTTCCGATATCATGGACATCTCCTTTAACTGTGGCCATTACCACAAGAGGGCGACGAGAGTCGGAAGCCGACTGATTAACTTCCGTATTTTCTATACTATTTTCAATATCGGATTCCTTATTATTCTGCTCTTCAATTATAGGAGTGAGAATCTCGACGGCAGCTTTCATCACCGAGGCAGATCTCACCACCTGAGGAAGGAACATGTCGCCACGTCCGAATCTCTCCCCAACTCGGTTCATCCCCTCCATCAAGGCTTTCTCCACAACCACCATAGCAGACCCTCCACATTCCGCCAGAGCGGCATCAAGAACAGAAGCCAATGATGAGGAATCGCCATCTATTAGCATTTGTGCCAATCGCTCGCACGCAGAGATGTTCTCTCCCTTCTTTATTGAAGGCTGCGAAATATTTTGATTTGCTGCAGCCGCTTTCTTGGCAGCTTTCTCTGCATCAAGTTTCTTTTTCAGATTCATAGCGTAGGAAAGGAGTGCATCCGTTGCGCTTTCGTGTTTATTCAGGATAACATCCTCCACAAGGCCATGCAATTCTTCATCAATCCATTCCGACGAGAGAGGCGTTGCGGGGTTGATGATAGCCATATCCATCCCCATCGCGATATTCTTTTCAAGGAAAAGGGCATGCATCGCTTTTCTCACCGGATCAATCCCCCGGAAAGAGAAAGAGAGATTGCTTACTCCTCCGCTCACCTTCGCACCGGGGAGATTCTGCTTTATCCATTCTGTGGTTCGGATAAAATCGAGAGCATATGAGTCATGTTCCTTTATGCCTGTCGCCACGGCAAGCACGTTGGGATCAAAAATGATATCCTCAGCCGGGATGCCTGCATCGACAAGAAGATGATAAGCACGAGAGCAGATCTCCACGCGACGCTCAAACGTGTCGGCCTGACCTTTCTCATCGAAAGCCATGACCACCATTGCGCATCCAAGAGAATGAATCTCCAAGGCCCTTGATAAGAATTCCTCCTCGCCATTCTTTAGGGATATTGAATTGACAATCCCTTTGAGAGGAAGAAGACGGAGAGCATTCGAGATAACAGAGAAATCGGAGGAGTCGATCATCAGGGGCATTGAGGCTGTGCGCGGATCTGCTGAAAGACGGGTGATAAAAGTTGTCATGCTTTCAGAAGCATTAAGCATCGCATCATCCATATTTATATCCAACACTCCGGCACCTTTCGCTACCTGACCGGCGGCTATGTCAAGACATTCACGCCAATTCTTTTCCGATACCAAGCGAAGAAATTTACGAGAACCTGCCACATTGCAACGCTCCCCAACCTTTATAAATTCCTTATTTTTCACTTCTTTGTCAGAATTTACGGCAGAAGCTTGGCGAGGTGAAGATCTCTTAGCCTCTTCAGCAATCAGGCGTATATGGTCGGGAGTTGTGCCGCAACATCCACCGATTATATTTACCAAACCTTCGGAAAGGATTTCCCGAGCTTCGAGAACCATAGTTTGAGGAGTATCGAGATAGCATCCCATAGCATCGGGAAGTCCGGCATTGGGATGCACCGATACAAATTTATTGGTCATCGCCGATAGCTGTTCGAGATAGGGGAGCAATTGCTTCGCGCCAAAACCGCAGTTGAGACCGAAAGAGACAGGATCGGCATGACCGAGAGCCTCAATAAACTCAGTAAGCGTCTGCCCTGAAAGTAATCTTCCATTCTCCGTCAAAGTAGCGGAAATCATTATAGGTATCTTCTTGCCTAATTTATTGAATGCAGCCGAGATTCCATACACTGCAGCCTTCGCATTGAGAGTGTCGAAGATTGTTTCGAGCAGTAGGAGATCCACGCCACCCTCAATTAAAGCCGTGGCCTGTTCTTCATAAGCTGCCGCCATATTGTCGAAATCCTTTGCAGGATCCGCTGAATCCTGCATTGAGATAGAGAGCGAAACTCCGGTGGGTCCCATGCTTCCGGCCACGAAAGGTCGCTTATAATCATCTATAGCATATTTCATGCAATATTCATCCACAGCCTTGCGAGCTAACTTAGCCCCTTCATGACAGATTTCAGATACGAAACCGGTTATTTTATACTCCGAAAGAGAAAGACGATTCGCATTGAAAGTGTCGGTGGAGATGATGTCAGCTCCCGCCTCAAGATATTTTCGATGAATGTCGGAAATGAGTTCGGGACAGGAGAGAACAAGAACATCGTTGCATCCCTTCAGCGCGACAGGATGGTCGGCAAATTTCTCACCTCGGAAATCATTTTCCGAGAGAGAAGCATTCATTATCATAGTTCCCATTGCGCCGTCGAGCACAAGAATTTCATGTGGCAATCGGGAAGTTATTCTATCGTGCAACATAAGTAAAAATCAATAAATCGATTTGGCCACTTTCTGAACGCTGTCAGAAGCGTAATGAGTGTAGAAATGTATTCCGGGCACTCCCTTTTCAATCAATTCCTTACACTGCGATATGCACCATTCTACACCACACGCGGCAGCCGCTGCATCGGAATCACATTTCATTAGTTCGCGAGAGAAAGCCTCCGGTATGTCGATATGGAACACGCGGGGAAGGACAGTCATCTGATGCGCTTTCGTTATGGGTTTTATGCCCGGAATAATCGGTACATTAATCCCGACCTGTCGGCAGCGGTCCACAAATTCAAAATACTTGTCATTGTCGAAGAACATTTGAGTGACAAGGTATTTAGCGCCGTTATCCACCTTCATCTTGGCATATTCAAGATCAAATTCAAGGTTTGGCGCTTCCTCATGTTTTTCGGGATAACAAGCCATGCCATAAGAGAAAGGGGTGTCGATACCTTCGATTTTTGTACCATCGATGCCGATTCCGGCATTGAAATCATTGACTTGCTTCTGAAGATCAGTGGCAAACTGATTGAACTTCTCCGGATCCTGCTTCTGAGTTTCAATCGATTTTGAATCTCCGCGCAGAAGAAGGAGATTGGTTATGCCAAGGAAATTGAGATCCAGAAGTGCGTATTCTGTTTCATCCTTCGAAAAACCCTTGCATATTATATGAGGTACGGTAGGGATTCCATATTTATTCTGTATGGCTGCGGCAATCGCCACAGTGCCGGGGCGACGTCGAATAGTGGTGCGACGATGCGAGCCATCCTCTTGCGGAATATAAATTGCCTCGCTATGATGGGAGGTGATATTGATATATGAGGGGTCAAACTCCAGAAGTTTATCAATAATAGAATAAACTCTATACACACTGTTGCCTTTCAAAGGGGGAAGAATCTCGAAAGAAAAAAGCGGAGAGTCTGATGAATTTATTTTATCTGCGATAGCAGTCATATACTAACTTTCTTAATTAACGAATGAAGCAGACAGCCGACAGAATCGGCCGTCTGCAAGGGAAATATTAGTGTTGGAAGTGTAGTAATCTCACACTTTATCAAGAGCCTGCGAAAGATCGGCGATGATATCATCTATGTGCTCTGTGCCGATGCTCAGACGCACGGTAGTAGGAGTGATGTGCTGATGCTCCAACTCTTCGGGAGAAAGCTGTGAGTGGGTGGTGGTGTAGGGATGAATCACCAGGCTCTTCACATCCGCCACATTCGCAAGAAGCGAGAAGATTTCAAGCGAATCGATGAATTTCCAGGCATCCTTTTCATCTCCCTTTATCTCGAAAGTGAAGATAGATCCTGCTCCGTTGGGATAGAGTTTTGTATAAAGTTCGTGATCCTTATGGTCGGGAAGTGAGGGATGATTCACTTTTGATACTTTAGGATGATTTGCAAGGAATTCAACCACCTTGAGTGCGTTCTCTACATGGCGTTCCACACGGAGAGAAAGCGTTTCCACACCTTGAAGGATTATGAATGCGTTGAAAGGGGAGATGCAAGCGCCTGTGTCGCGAAGAACGACTGCGCGTATTCTTGTTACAAACGCAGCCGGACCGGCTACCTCGGCAAAAACGGCTCCATGATAGCTGGGGTCTGGTTTTGCAAGAGTAGGGAATTTATCAGGATAGTTTGACCAGGGGAAAGTTCCTCCATCCACGACGATACCTCCGAGGGAAGTTCCGTGTCCGCCGAGGAACTTTGTGGCGGAATGCACCACAATGTCCGCACCCTTTTCGAGTGGGCGAGCGAGGAAGGGGGTTCCGAATGTATTATCCACAATCAAAGGGATTGCATGACGATGGGCGATTTCAGCTAAAGCCTCGATATCTGTTACGTCGCAATTGGGGTTTCCGAAGGTTTCTACAAAAAGAAGTTTTGTGTTTGGCTGCATAGCCTTCTCAACAGCTTCAAGGTCGCTCACATCCACGAAAGTGCTGGATATTCCACGAGTTGAGAGTGTATTGGCTATAAGATTGGTGGATCCTCCATAGAGATTGTCGGCTGCGAGAACATGGTCGCCATTCACAGCGATATTCTCAATTGCATAGTCGATAGCGGCTGCCCCGCTGGCAACAGCCAAAGCCGCAATTCCCCCCTCAAGAGCTGCTACACGCTCCTCAAGCACAGCCTGTGTAGAGTTGGTGAGACGGCCGTAGATATTCCCGGCATCCTTTAGAGCAAAGCGGTCGGCCGCATGTTGGGAATCGCGGAAAACGTATGAGGTGGTTTGATAAATAGGCACAGCGCGTGCATCGGTAGCCGGATCCGGCTGTTCCTGACCAACATGAAGCTGAAGGGTCTCGAAGTGTAGATTTTCTTTTGCCATAATCGTTTGTATTTTTTTTCTGATGCAAAGTTACAATAACTTTATTTATTTTCCAAGAGAATTTGATTATTTAGAAATAATAACTAATTTTGTATTTTGTTGTAGAAAATATATAATGTGGGAATAAGTATTTGCCCATATTTGTAGAATAAAATTCTGTTATAATTATGGACTATCAATTAGATGAGAAAGATTTGGAGATTCTTTCAGAGCTTCAGCGTGATGCCCGACAGACAAACAAGGAGCTTTCGCAGGCAATAAATCTTTCCACCACCCCGACATTTGAACGAGTAAAGCGCCTTGAAAAAGAGGGGTATATAAAGAAATATACGGCTGTTCTTGATGCTGATAAGCTGAATAGAGGATTCATAGCCTTCTGTTACCTTAAAATGAAGCAGCATACATATGAGAATGCAAAAAGGATTATGGAGGCAGTGCAAAGTGTGCCGGAAATAGCGGAGTGTTATAATATTTCCGGAGATTATGATTTTCTATTAAAGATCTATACTAAGGATATGAAGGAGTATCAGAAATTTCTTCTGCGCATTCTTGGAGAAATAGATTGCATTGGTTCCTTAAATAGTTCCTTTGTATTGGGGGAGATAAAGAATATGCATCAGCTTCCAATATAGGCTTTCACAGTAAAAAGAAACGATATTTTAATATAACTACATTTAAAAAATTCCCCGGCTGCCTACTCTCGGCAGCCGGGGAAACGCGATATATAATAAAAAGGGGTTGATTATTTCTTCATCTCCTTTGCCCAGGTATCTTTCAGACCGATAGTCTTATTGAATACCGGTTTTTCGGGCGTGGAATCAGGATCCACAACATAATATCCGAGGCGAACGAACTGATAATTGTCGCCGGCCTTTATTCTCTCAGCCAACCAAGGCTCGATCTTTGCATTGGTGCGCACCTTGAGAGAGTCGGGATTTAGAAGGTCGCGGAAATCTCCTTCCTCTGCCGAAGGATTCTCCACAGCGAAGAGACGATCATAGTCGCGAATCTCAGCCTCGACGGCTGTAGGAGCAGAAACCCAATGGAGCGTGCCTTTCACCTTGCGATCGGCACCCGGAAGACCGCTACGAGTTTCGGGATCATATGTTGCATAAATCTCCTCAATTTCGCCATTTTCATCCTTTTTTACGCCTGTGCATTTGATAATGTAAGCACCTTTAAGGCGTACCTCCTTATCGGGCGACATACGGAAGAATTTCTTGGGGGGATTCTCCATAAAGTCTTCTCGTTCGATCCAGAGTTCGCGGGTGAAGGGCATTTCATGCTGTCCCTCTTCAAGATTTTCAGGATTATTATCCATAGTCATCATCTCGGTCTGTCCCTCCGGATAGTTGGTAAGGATAAGTTTGACAGGATTTTGAATCACGCTGACACGAGTGGCAGTCTTATTCAGGTCCTCTCTCACGGAATGTTCGAGAAGCTCGATATGATTCAAAGCTTCATATTTAGTGTAGCCGATCTTCTTTACAAACTCCTTTATAGACGAGGGGGTATATCCTCTGCGACGGAGACCGCGAAGGGTCGGCATTCGGGGATCATCCCAGCCGTTAACCAATCCCTCCTTTACGAGCTGGAGGAGTTTGCGTTTCGACATCACGGTATATGTGAGGTTGAGACGATTGAATTCAATCTGACGCGGGCAGTAAGACTCATCAGCAAGCTCTTTCACGAAATACTCATAAAGAGGACGGTGGGGCACAAATTCGAGAGTGCAGATGGAATGGGTCACCCCCTCGAAATAGTCGCTCTGACCATGTGCGAAGTCATACATAGGATACACTTTCCACTGATCTCCTGTGCGCCAATGGGGAGTTTTGATGATTCGATACATGATCGGATCGCGGAAATGCATATTATCGGAAGCCATGTCGATCTTGGCGCGAAGCACCATCGATCCCTCCTCGAACTCTCCCTTGTTCATTCTATAGAAAAGGTCGAGGTTCTCCTCTACGGGACGATCGCGGAACGGAGAGTTCTCGCCCGGGCGAGTGGGGGTTCCTTTCTGACGGGCGATCTCTTCCGAAGACTGCTCATCGACATAAGCTTTCCCCTCCTTTATGAGGCGGACAGCGAGATCGAACAACTGAGGGAAGTAGTCGCTGGCATAATATAGACGGTCGCCCCAATCAAAGCCGAGCCAATGGATATCCTCCTTGATAGCTTCCACATATTCAGTATCCTCCTTCTGAGGGTTGGTGTCGTCGAAGCGAAGGTTGCAGGTGCCTCCGAATTTCTCGGCAGCTCCGAAGTCCATTATAAATGCCTTAGCATGGCCGATATGGAGATATCCGTTAGGTTCGGGCGGGAAACGTGTATTGAGTCGTCCGCCGTTCTTTCCGGCAGCAAGATCGTTGACAATCTCCTGCTCTACAAAGTTCAGACCGTTCTCATTGACGGTAGCTTCTTCCTTTATTATTTCAGTCATTGATATCGTAGGTTATATTGGGTTCGTCGGAATTTCTTATTCAACGGAACCGCTGAGTTAAAGCGCAAAATTACAAAAAAATTATGAAAAAGCAAAGGGCAATTCTAAACCGAAGGTAAAGAATCGCCCTTGAATTTCTCAGATGAGAGTTTTTGATAATGACTTTAAGAGGTTAAGGGAATCAATTTACGGAGAACCTATTGAAAGAAGTGCCGTCGAGGACAACGCAAGTTCTTGCGAATTGACGTACAAAATTGAGCGTGGAAGTTCTCGGTTTTTTTGTAATATTCAGCTTAACTTTAGAGTCGGAAAACTTGTTGGAGGAATCGTGACTCATAGGCAAATTATTATTTTTGAATTACGATTATATAACGCTTGGGGAAATAAAAATATTATATATCCGGAAGAAAAATTTGCCTTAAAAAATTATCGTCCGGCTCATGGAGGAAACCATGAAACCGGACGGAAATAAGTTCTTTGTTTTTTTACATCCGACATCCGAAGCGCATCCGGCAGGGGAAGGCTCTCATAGAGGTCAGAGGGTAAGGATAATTTCTTTTTCCTGGGCGAGACGACGCAGATTAAGGATAGCGTATCTCATGCGGCCCAAAGCTGTGTTGATGCTTACGCCTGTGATTTCAGCAATCTCCTTGAAGCTGAGATTTTTGTAATATCTCATTTCAAGCACTTCGCGCTGAAGATCGGGAAGTTCCTGAATAAGGTATTTCACATCTTCGCGAATCTGGTCGGAGATAATCATATCTTCGATTGTTTGTTCGCATAGTTCCTTGCGATTAAGGATATTTACATCCGTAAGGTCGGACGACTGAAGGTTTTCAGCTTTCTCCTGACGATAATAATCTATGATGAGATTATGCGCGATACGGGAAATCCAAGCAGGAAATTTTCCATTTTCTGTGTAACGTCCCTGGCGAATCGTATTGATAGCCTTTACGAAAGTTTCCTGAAAGATGTCGTTGGCGATATCTTCATTCTTGATTATTCGGAGAATATAGTTGAAGATACGGTTCTGATGACGTTTCAGAAGCTGATCGAATGCTGAATTAGAGCCTTCCGCGTAAGCTTTGACCAACTGCTCGTCGGTCATGCTTGAATAATTTGCCATGCTGATGTTAAATGTTGGTTGTGTAATTATTTTTCGATAGGCGTTGGGTTAAATAATGAAAATGAATTTTTAATAATAAAATGGTTGGGTTAATTAGCTAACAAAAATAAGTTGCTTATTAAAATCGCTTAATAGTTTCTTATTTTCGAATGCAAAGATATAATGTTCGAGAGTTATTTGCAAGAGAAAAAGAGAAAAAATTCTAAAATAATTGTTAAATCACACAATAAACCGAACTTTTGTACGTGATAAGCGCCCCAAAAAGCAAGATGAAAGCATTTTTGGGGCGCTATATGAGCGTTGTAAAAAGAAAATTGAGGTTTAGCTGTTTTTTGAAAGTCGGAGTGCTGTCCACCCGGCCTCTGAAACCAATCGGCTTTCCTCTTTGAGACCATATTTATTTGCAGCCTCCATAATCAAAGGGATATCCTCTTCATAGAATCCGCTTAGAAGCATGGTGCCTCCCGGATTAAGAGCTGAGGCGTAGCGATCGATATCGGCAAGGATGATGTTTCGGTTGATATTGGCAAAGAGGAAATCTGCTGCACTAATTTCACTTAATGCAGATGCATCTCCATGTATGAAACGGACATCGCAATTATTAAGGGAAGCATTGTCCACGGCATTTTCATATGCAGGCTTGTCGATCTCAATTCCGGTAACGTTTTCCGCCCCTCTCATCTTTGCAAGGAAAGAGAGGATGCCGGTGCCGGTGCCCATATCTATGACGCTTTTCCCTTCGAGAGGGAGCGAAAGGATATGACGCATCATCTGCGATGTAGTGTCGTGATGCCCTGTGCCGAAAGCCATCTTGGGGTCGATCACGATATCATATTTTGCCGGGGGAACATCCTTATGGAATGTGGAATGGACCACACACAAGTCGTCAATGAGAATCGGCTTGAAATAATTCTTTTCCCATTCTGAATTCCAGTCTTCTCCCTTTATAAATTCAGATGAAATTGCAATCTCTGCCTCAAAAGGGAAATCCTGAAGGGCTTCCTTTGCCAAATTCTCACCATCCTCAGATGCACGGATATAAGCTGTGAGTCCGGATTCATCGGGTTCGAAAGATTCAAATCCGGCGTCAGCCAGGAAAGCCGCCGCGAGGTCGGTGGCATCAGTTGAACAAGGGGAGAGGTCAACTCTTACAGAAAGGTAATCGTTCATTTCTTCTTTCCTTTAATGAATTTATATACTTTTTTGCCGGAGCCGAAAAGCGACATTCCGATCATTATATAATCAAGATAATTCAATCCGGTGAGGAGCTTGGTGGCTATCGAGCCGGCTTTTGCTAATTTGGAGCTGCTCGAACTGTCGTTTCCGAATGCCTTGCGATGACGGATATGATCCACCTTATTAATCACTTTCGACTTGCAGAACTCCTTCTGGAGCGCCACAAGGGCACGCTGATAGCGGAGTTCCTCGATTGTGTAACCCTTGAAGTCTTTTTTTGCATCCACAGCATCATTGGATTTCTGGGATGCCTTTTCTATATCTTTATCGCGCATATTAGTCAGTCTTTAGGGTTGAAAAATAGTCGGGTGATAAACTTCGCAATCGGGTTGAGAAGCAGGGGACGACGCATTAGGAATAAAATCAACAACAGCACACACACCACTCCTGCCATCGCGCAATATGCAAGAGCCGGAGCCATGAAAAGCTTGAAAAGCTCAGCGCCGGCAAAAGCGAGCATAAGAAGCACGGCAAATCCCAAAAGCATACACACCGCACCGATGATCAGAGTGGCCATTAGCATGGTGAACTTCTCAGCCACCGTGAATTTCGCATATTCCACCTCCAACTTTATCCAGTTGGTGGATTGTGCGAATATATCTTTGATTTCATCAATAAGTTTTTCTTTCATGCTTTATAAATATAATAAGCGGGCAAAGCGACCGGAAAGCCACATTGCCCGTAGAAATTTCACAACATAAAGTTGCGTGTTATTACTCTTCAGCACCGGCAAGTTCAGCCACGAGAGCATCTACTTCCTTATCGCTGATTTTAATACCTTTTTTCTTGAGGATGTTGCAGAGCTTAGTGCGAACATCTTCCCCTTTTTCAGGAGCGAAGAGGAGAGCTGCGCCGCAGCCGACAATCGCGCCTCCGAGGAAAGCTGAAATTAATGTGAGTGCCTTCATCTTTTCTATTTCCTTTTGTTGTATTTAAGAATTTCGTTGGAGAAAGGGGAGATTAGATATGCTTTTCAATCTGATCCTCGATCTCGTCAACGAGCTCTTCCATTTTATCTTTTTTCAGAGAGATACCCTTTTCTTTAAGGATTTTAATGATTTTGTTTCTTGTGTTCTCTCCTTTTTCAGGAGCAACCAAAAGACCTACTGCAGCACCGGCCACAGCTCCGCCGATAACGGAAAGAATAATGTGTAATGGCTTCATAATTATGTTTTTTATTATTTTAATTTCTTCTTGTTAAGGCAGAAATAAACCCGATAAAGAATCTTATTTCCGAGCCTCTTACTTAATAACGCAAATAAGATTAGAAAAGTTTAGGAATCTGTTAAAAAAGATTATCGGATATTTTCAGATATATATTTATCTGCAGGCCATAGCCGGAAGATTACAATCTTCCATATATGCCATCACTCCGTTTTGAGAAAGCTCGTAGGGGTGGAAATCTCCATCGGGGGTGATCATTTTCACGTGAGAGTCGTCGATGAATGTCATGAAGGGGATCATTTCGCCATCCTTATTTTCAAACGACCATGTCTGTGTGTCGAAATTGAAATCAAGGCGTGTGGACTCCCCTGTGGCCTGGCATACGATGTCATATCCGCGCCCGTCGCATTTGATTAGATAGCGGCCGTGGTCGGTGTCGATAGCCTTTACCGAAGCCTCCATGGGATTGTTGCCGCTCCAGAATTCGATTGAATTAAGCACGAGCATATCAGCCAAGGATGTTACCTCATATACTGGGAGAATCCAGAAGGCAAAGAACACGAGTTCGTTGACAAATTTATTCCCTACCTGATTATTCCAGGAGAGCACTCTTTTTGTGAGAGTGAACGAACCGATACAAGAAGTGAAAGTCATGGATGCGCCGGCCAGAAGGATTGCTGCAACGGCTATATTATATTTTCTCATTGTGGATATAGTTTAGCAGTTTTTATAATTTGAAATGTGAAATTACTAATAAAAAATGAGATTATCAAATTAAATTTTCACTGTTATTCCGAGATATAATAGTAATTATCCTTTATATATAGGAATCCCTCAGCCACAAGAAAAGAGAGAATCTCCGCTACATCCTCCCTCGGTTGGCGGAAATTATGAGAAATAATCGGGAATCCCACGCCATTAGGGCGCTGCCGGATAAATTCGAGAAGCTGCGGAATTAGAGCTTCCTTGCTTTTCTTTGTTTCGGATCCTTTTTTCTTGCGGTCGCGGCAAAGATCGCATTTTCCGCATTCCTCCTCTCTTTTCTCCCCGAAATACTCAAGAAGTATATTTTCCCTGCACTTCTTCCCTTTATCCGAAGAATAGCCTATCATAGCCTCAACACGATCCGAAAGTATTTTTTTTCTTTCCTCAAACACGCTATTGGGAATCACCAGATAGCGAGGCTCCTCTCTGGATGTTGGGATATACATATAAGGCATTCTTGATTTCGGAACGTAAGACACCACCTTCGCTCTTGATAACTCCAAGAAAGACTCATATACTTCCCTTTCGGTTAGAGCTGTCTCAGCAGAGATGATAGTCTCGCTGACATTTACATAATCGGCGAACAGCCCCGTGTAAAGTCTAAGAATCTTATGCAATACCTTCTCTGCATTAGCCGACAATCCTGAGAGATCATAAAGCTCTTGTCGCTCCACAATAATCATGGCCCTCGACTTATATTCTGTCTCTTCAAGATATTCAAGATATCCGGATTGTGCCAGAAGATGAAGAGCCGCAAGGCATTGCTTCCGCTGCATCTTATAGATTGCGCAGAATTTATCAAGATCGAAAGGGAAAAGACGATCATATCCTTCACCTATGGCAATATTAAGGTAATTACATGCACGTTCATAAATCTTTTTAATGATATCGCGCTCCGGGAAGTTTTCCGTAACCCTTCTTCTTAATGTAGCGGCATCCTTGGAAGAGGATAGCAGCACAACATATGCTTTCAGCCCATCTCTTCCTGCACGGCCCGCCTCCTGATAATACTCCTCCAGAGAGGGAGGCATATCATAATGAATCACGAGACGGACATCCGGTTTGTCGATTCCCATTCCGAATGCATTCGTGGCCACCATCACCCTCACCATCCCCGACTTCCATTCGTTCTGGCGACGTTCCTTTAGTTCGTAGTCGAGTCCGGCATGGAAATAGGATGCGGAGATACCCATGGAATTGAGATATTCGGCAATCTCACGCGTGCGCTTTCGGCTCCTGACATACACTATCGAACTCCCTTGTGTACGGCTAAGGATATGGAACACCTCATTGATTTTCGTCTCCGATTTTCGGACAATGTAATTCAGATTAGTTCTTGAAAAACTCATCCTGAATACATTCGGATTCGTCATCGAGAGCTGACGACATATATCCTCCGCCACTTCAGGAGTGGCCGTGGCGGTGAGGGCAAGCACGGGAGCATGGGGCGCAATCTTGCGCAATTCCTTGATGCGAAGATAAGACGGGCGAAAATCATAACCCCATTGAGATATGCAATGTGCCTCATCCACCACGATCATCTTTATCTTCATCATCCGCAATTGTTGAAGGAAAGTGGAATTGCGAAGACGCTCAGGCGAAGTATATACGATTTTCGCACCGGCATTGAAGATTAGTTCCTGAGCAATCCGTCGCTCTTTGGCATTCATAGCCGAATGAAAGAAAACAGCCTTTATGTGTCGTTTCTTAAGGTTGTCAACCTGATCCTTCATCAAAGAGATAAGAGGGGTAACTACTACTGTGACACCATCCAGCATCATTGCCGGAACTTGGAAAGTGATAGATTTTCCACCTCCGGTGGGCATAAGCCCCAGGGTGTCGCGACCTGAAAGCACAGATCTGACTATATCCTCCTGCAAGGGGCGGAAGGAATCATAGCCCCAATATTTCTTTAGAATATCGACCGGCTCAGACATATTTCTTATGTAAAAGTGAAAAATTCCTGATTCTTAGAATCTGTTCAGCTTTCCGACGGTTTGATATCACGGATCATGAGCTGGATGGAATCGGGGTTGTTGTTCGAACGTTTAGTCTGCTCGATGGTATAGACAATATCAATAGGCTTATGGGCATGGATATGCTCAAAATAACGCGACATATTAAATGCAATGGCATTTATGACATGGCTTGTGCTGTTGTCTTCCAATTCGAGCTTAATATGTTCCATATTTTTCCCAACAAGTTTGCTGGTGCCGAAATCGAACACATTCTTTGAACAGAACACAGGTTTTTGGTTGCCCGGACCGAATGGGTTGAATTTCTTAAGATATGACACCAATTCGGGAGTGATGTCGGCAAATTCAATCACAGCATCTATATCGAGATGCGGTTCAAGCTGGTTGGGTTGGATATGACGTGCAACATATTCTTCAAATCTTCTGCTGAACTCCGGGATATTCTCTTCTTTCAAAGATAACCCCACAGCGTAGGGGTGTCCTCCGAAATTCTCAAGAAGATCGCGCGAATCATTCACAGCCGAATAGATATCAAACCCTTGCACGGAGCGAGATGACCCCGTTACCAAACCGTTTGAATAGGTAAGCACCACTGAGGGCTTGTAATAAAGCTCGGTGAGGCGGGATGCCACGATACCTATAATTCCCTTATGCCAATGTTTATTATAAATCACAATTGACCGTTTCCCTTTAACGATCTCCACATTATTATTAATAAGGTGGTTGGCCTCCTCGGTAATCTGTTTGTCGAGTTCTTTGCGATCGCGGTTATATTGGTCGATATCCTTCCCTTTTTCATAAGCATCGTGAAGATCGCGGCAAACGAGAAGATCCACTGTCTCGATGCCGCTCTGCATTCTGCCGGAGGCGTTGATACGCGGGCCGATTTTGAAAATGACATCGCTGATGGTGATATCCTTGTTTGTGAGTTTGCAAAGACGGATGATGCTTCTCAACCCAAGATTGGGATTGGAGTTCAGACGGCGCAACCCATGGTAGGCCATCACTCTGTTCTCGCCCACAATCGGAACGATATCGGCTGCGATGCTCACCGCCACGAGGTCGAGGAGCGATTCGAGTTCGTTATGGTTTGTCAAGCCATTGCTCATAGCAAACCCCTGCATAAATTTGAATCCCACTCCGCATCCGCTGAGATAGGGACAAGGGTAGGTGGAATTAGGCATCTTGGGGTTTAGAATAGCCACGGCCGGGGGCAACACCTCATCGGGCATATGATGGTCGCATATTATGAAATCCACCCCCTTTGATTTGGCATAAGCAATTTCGTCGATAGCTTTAATTCCGCAGTCGAGCACGATCACGAGCTTGATATTATTTTCAGCAGCGTAATCGATGCTTTTCATAGATATGCCATATCCTTCCTCATATCGTGTAGGGATATAATATTCTATGTTCGAATAATAATTCTGGAGGTATTTATATACGAGAGCCACGGCTGTGGTGCCATCTACATCATAATCGCCATAGATCATAATCTTCTCCTTAGATCCCATTGCCTTATTGAGACGGTTGACGGCTTTTTCCATGTCGGGCATAAGGAAAGGGTCGTGAAGGTCAGAGATAGCAGGGGAGAAGAAAGCATCGCTCTCCTTGGGAGTAGTGACGCCACGACGGATAAGGAGTTCTCCCACCGGCTGAATCCCGCCGCAATGGGCGGCTAATTCATCGGCAGCTGCTTTCTGCTGATTTGTGAGAGGTTGATAATTCCATTTTCCAGTCATGACATTCTAATTGTATGGTTAACAAATCTGTTAAATGAGTTAAAACATCTTTAACCCATAAGCTCTTACAGTGCTACTCCAAGAGTCGGCCAAGCAGAAAAANTATGCGTCNTTCCGATAAGCCAATATTTTCACAAAGATAGCAATAAATTGCCGATTATGCAANTAATTTGCAAGAAAAATAGAAAAGGGAGAGCGATTGCCCTCCCTGAATGTTTTCACAACGGATAAAATCCTTATTGTGATTCGCATAATTTTTAGTTTGCAAGGCAAAGTTAAGAAATTTCTTTCACTTTTCAAATATTTTTCTTAAATTTGTTCAAAAATAATTAAATTTTTTTGCGATACCAATATTAATTAAAATTAACCTTATAATATAAAACGAAATGAAGATTTTAGGACTTGATCTTGGTGTTTCTTCAGTAGGTTGGGCGCTGATAGAATGTGATGAGACCCGTATTCCAAAGGATATTTTGGGAGTTGGTTGTCGGATTATTCCAATGACAGAGGCTGATGAAAAGGATTTCAACAAAGGTGTGTCGGTCACTCCCTGTCGCGCAAGAACGATAAAAAGATCGGCAAGAAGAAGAAACTTTCGCTTTAAAATGCGAAGAAGGTTGCTATGCTCTTATCTGGATAGCTTGGGGATGCTGCCTGATTCAAAGGAAATGACAACTCTATCTCCATTGGAACTTTGGGGTATGAGAGCAAAGGCTGCCACCCCAAACGAACAGCTTTCATTGAAGGATCTTGGAAGAGTGCTTCTGCATATGAATCAAAAAAGGGGATATCGCCATTCTCGACTTGATAATTCTAATAAAGAAGAGACTCAACATGTGCAGAATATTAATAATCGTTATGCTGAGATACAAATAAAGAATCAGACTGTAGGACAAGCATTTTTCGATTTATTGAAAGAAAGCGTGCAGAAGACGGAGACAGGACAGGAGATAGTCAATGCCCGACTAAAGGAGCGTGTTTTCCCGCGCGAAGCATATATGAAAGAGTTTGATAAGATTATGGAGGTGCAAAGTGTTTTCTATCCGCAGGTTCTTACCTACGAGGTGATTGATAATCTTCATTACGCCATATTTCATCAGCGCCCGCTTAAATCGTGTAAGCACCTGGTGAGTTACTGTGAATTTGCATCAAAAGAATACACCACAAAAGATGGTCGAAAAGTGATTGGCGGTCCAAAAGTAGCACCTCGTACTTCTCCTTTGGCTCAGATATGCCGACTTTATGAAGCTGTGAATAATATTCGCCTTTTCAATATTAATAATAAAGGAAGAAAAGGGGTGGCAAATCAACCATCTCTATTTTCCGAGGATAATATGCCAAAGGATTTACGATTACTTCAAGAAGTATATATCCTTTCTCCTGAAGAAAAGGAGAGAGTGGTTGAGTTCCTTTCTCATAATGAGAAATTAACTGCCACTAATCTTCTCAAATTACTTGGTTTGAAGAAGGCTGATGGTTTTGTTCCCGATCAAGCTGTAAAAAATGGAATAAAAGGGGATGAGACTCTTTTGAAGCTTAGAGAGGCTTTGAGGGGATATGATAAAGCGGATGAATTGCTTACATTTAATTTAAAGGTTGTAGATAGTGGAAGGATATCTAACTCCACAGGGGAGCGGCTGCCTGTGATTAGTCCGGACTTCATTGAACAGCCTTTGTATAAATTGTGGCATCTGCTGTATTCTGTTTCAGATCCGACGGAATTAAAACAAAATCTGACACGTCAGTTTGGCATAGAGGATGAGGGAGTGCTCCAACGCTTGATAGGACTGGATTTCAGGACTGCCGGGTATTCGAATAAATCGTCAAAGGTGATGCGAGAGATAATGCCCTATCTTATGAATGGTTTCGACTATGCCACGGCGTGTGAAATAGTGGATATTGATCATTCAGATTCCCTTACAAAAGAAGAGAATTCCAAGAGGGAACTATCTCAGCATATAACTCCTTTATCAAAAAATAGTCTTCGTCAGCCTTTGGTTGAAAGAGTTCTGAATCAGATGATCAATGTGGTGAATGCATTGATTGATCAATATGGTATAATTGATGAAGTCAGAGTTGAAATGGCTCGTTCTTTAAAGTCAAGTGCTGCTGAGCGGGGAAAAATGTCTAAACAGATATCCAAGAATGAGAGCGAAAACAAGAAAATTGCCTCATTAATTTCTGAAAATGGAATACAGCCCAATAAAAAACGTATTCAGAAATATAAGATGTGGGAGGAGACGGGGAGACAATGTATGTATTGCGGTAAGAATATCGGTCTCGCTTCTTGGTTGAATGGTGTAGATTCAGAAGTGGAGCATATCATTCCACGATCTTTGTTTTTCGATGACAGTTTTTCTAATAAGACATGTTCTTGTCGTGAGTGCAACAAGAAGAAAAACAATATGACAGCCTACGACTTTATGGCCTCTCAGGGGTCAGAGACGTTGAATTCATATATTGCAAAGGTTTCTGAGCTTTTGGATAAAAAGGCAATATCTAAGACTAAACGAGATCGCCTTCTTACTTCTAAAGATGAGATTCCAACTGATTTCTTGGAAAGAGATATGCGTCTCACCCAATATATTGCTCGGAAAGCTTGTGATGTTCTTCGTGAAAGTATAAGAGATGTATGGGCATCATCTGGTACAGTCACTGCATATTTTCGCCATCAATGGGGATATGATAGAATTATTCATGATTTAAACATCCCGATGTATTCAAAGGCCGGGATGGTTACTACAGAAGAATATCCTTATAAAGGACAAGTGATAAAAAGGGATGTCATCCAAGATTGGAACAAACGTAAAGATCATCGACATCATGCGATAGACGCGCTCACTATAGCTTTAACGAGACACGGGTACGTTCAGAAATTAAGCAATCTTAGTGCTTACCATGAAGATATTTTCGAAGAAGTGAAAATGAGTGGAAAAGGGAAAGATAATGATACTTTACTTTCTCGTTGGGCTAATTCACTTCCTCATTTCTCCACATCGGAAGTGTCGAATAAAATCTCCGGGATGGCAATTTCCACCAAGGGAGCAAATAAACTTTCCACTCCCGGAAAAAGGAAGATAAGAAGAGGAAAAAAGACTATGGTAGTTCAGAGGGATTTGGTAATTCCGCGTGGTGCATTGCATGAGGAATATGTTTATGGTAGGATCTTGCTTCCGGATGGATATAAGAAAGTGAAGGATATATTTGCTATTCCGCATCTTGTTTGCGATAAGACTATTCGTGAGGAGATAAAGCGAATTATCGATAGTTTTGGAGGGGATCGAGAACTTGCCTCAAAAAGTGTGGGTAAGAAGAATCCATTAATCCATCCAACAACAAAACATCCGGTAGAGACTGTTAAAGTTTGGAAAGAGGAGTATGTTATCAAAAAGAAAATAGGAACTCTTCAGCTTAATCAGATTCCTAAGGTTGTAGATGGAAGAATCCGTTCCTTGTTGGAAGACAGGGCTAAACAATTTGTTGTTTCATCAGAAGATAAAACAGACGCAAAAAATACAAAAGAAGGAGAAAAGGCGTTTCAAGCGAGTCTAAATGAAAACCCGATTAGGTTGAACCCAATGCAAGCACCAATAAAATCGGTTAGGATTGCGACGGGGCTTAAACCTGAGTCAATGGCTGGTGCGAGAAAAAATGGTAATGGTGAAGAGATAGGTTATGTAAAGACGGGGTCTAATCATCATGTGGCATATTATAGAACTCAAGAAGGGATGGAGATTTGTATGAAACTTTCTTTCTGGGATGCTATTCTACGCAAGAAAGCCGGTATTCCACTAATTATAAAGGATCCTTGTGAAGCAGCGGATAAAATGTTGCTTTTAAGTGATGAAAAGATGCAAGAAAGCATTGCTCAGCAGCTGCCTAATCCGGAGTGGAAGTATCTGATACATTTTGCCAAGAACGATGCATTTATTCTGGGGCTTAGCGATGAAGAGATTCGAGATGCTTTTAAGTATGGGAATCTTGGTATCCTATCCTCACATCTTTATAGGGTTCAACAAGCATCCGCGGATGACATTAACTTTAGATTGCATNCAGATACGTCATCAGAAATTAATTCTCAGTCTAAACAAATGGGGACTTCTATTCGCTGTACGTCCTTTAAGGGTGTGATGAAACTTAACCCTAAACGAGTTTTAATAAGTATAACCGGAAAAATATCCTTGGCTGATGATTAAGCAAACTTTGGCTTTCACAAATCCTGCATATCTTTCCTTAAAGAATGCACAACTTGTGATAGATACGAAATCTAACAAAGGGATAATGACTCGTCCTATTGAGGATATCGGGTTGATAGTAATTGAGAGTCATTGCGTCACATTAACTTCTGCGTTGGTAGCGGCTTTGCTTGCTAATAACGTGGCAGTTCTTGTGTGTGATTCCAAGCACATGCCCAATGGGATGCTTATGCCTTTTGTAGGGAACACACTTTTTACCGAACGCACACATGCTCATATAAATGCTTCCCTCCCATTGAAAAAGCAATTATGGCAACAGACAGTCTCTGCCAAGATCTCTAATCAATATGAAGTTTTACGACAATTTCAGAATAAAGAAGTCGGGTGTATGGATGTTTGGGCGAAAAGCGTTAAGAGCGGGGATCCTGAAAATATAGAGGCAAGGGCTGCTGTATTTTATTGGCATAATCTCTTTGAGAACAATCCAAGTTTTAGAAGAGGAGATGATACAGACCCTATAAATTCATTGTTGAATTATGGATATTCCATTCTGCGCGGTGTAATTGCTCGGGCTTTGGTCGGGGCTGGACTGATGCCACAATTGGGATTATTCCATAAGAATAAATATAATGCGTTTTGTCTGGCTGACGATATAATGGAGCCTTACCGCCCATTTGTGGATAAAATGGTTATGGATATCTTACCTTTATTAGGGAAAGGATTTTCATTGACGCCGGGGGTGAAACGCCAGTTGTTATCTATACCGGTGATGGATGTGAAGATGAATAAAATCAAGCGACCTCTAATGATAGCGGCTGAATATACGGCAGCCTCTTTGGNTAAGTGTTTTATAGGAGAGAGTCGAAAGATATCTTATCCACAAATTAGTTTTTCATAAAAATAAAAAATGGAAAGTTTCGAAAGATTTAGTGAATATAAAATTATGTGGATATTTGTATTTTTCGATTTGCCAACTGAAACAGCCATTCAACGAAAAGAGGCTTCCTTATTTCGCAAGCGATTATTGGAAGATGGATTCACAATGTTGCAATTTTCAATTTATATCCGCCATACTCCCTCAAGGGAAAATATGGAGGTTCATGAGAAGCGTGTAAAGAAATTCTTGCCGGTTGAAGGGAAAGTCACTATCCTTCATATCACGGATAAACAGTTTGGGGATATTCATACCTACCAGGGAGTAAAAAGAGAGCAATCGGCTCAAACTGCTGTTCAATTGGAACTTTTCTGAAAGAAGTAGGAATAATAAAAGTATAGAAAATAAAAATGCAATTGTCAAAGAACAATTGCATTTTTATTTTCTAATNCACAATTCAATTATTTATAATTCAATATTTTATAAATAATGAGGTTGGATTCCGCTTGCAAATATACTAAAAATAATGCGAATCACAACTGNNNGNNTGCNTGANNNGCATTTNNNNTNNGGTTGGATTCCGCTTGCAAATATACTAAAAATAATGCGAATCACAACTGGTAANGTCNNTCGNCNNNCTTAAAGNCNTNCGTGGTTGGATTCCGCTTGCAAATATACTAAAAATAATGCGAATCACAACNCTNGCGTGCNTGNNNNCATGTTNTCTNTGATGGTTGGATTCCGCTTGCAAATATACTAAAAATAATGCGAATCACAACTGNTANAGCGNTCGGCNCCTCGTTGCTNNTTTCNGGTTGGATTCCGCTTGCAAATATACTAAAAATAATGCGAATCACAACAAAAGTCACAACATCACGATCATCGCCGTGGTTGGATTCCGCTTGCAAATATACTAAAAATAATGCGAATCACAACTCCGGTAGCCTTCTTCCGATTGAGGCGAGGGTTGGATTCCGCTTGCAAATATACTAAAAATAATGCGAATCACAACCTATCGGTAGAAGAGTTGCGCAAACTGTTTGGTTGGATTCCGCTTGCAAATATACTAAAAATAATGCGAATCACAACTGGTGCGTGGGGGCAGCCTCCGATGTAGGGTTGGATTCCGCTTGCAAATATACTAAAAATAATGCGAATCACAACTATAGTAAAGCCCTGTCGGGACGTGTTTGAGGTTGAATTCCGCTTGCAAATATACTAAAAATAATGCGAATCACAACGTCTCGTTACCTAAGAAATTGTTAGACTTCGGTTGGATTCCTTTTGCAAATATACTAAAAATAATGCGAATCACAACCCGATGCGAATCACCAACTGGGATGCCGAGGTTGGATTCCTCTTGCAAATATACAAAAAATAATGCGAATCACCACATATTGACGCACTGTGTTTGCCACACGATTGGTTGGAATCCTTTTGCAAATAGGTTAAAAATAATGTAAATCACAACTTGATGATTCGTGAGTGAATTTACTATATAAGCTTATTAAGATATCGTTTCCCTTTCTCAGTTATATAGTATACTCCTCTTTTCTTCGCGTCAACTAATCCGCTGCGCTTAAGGTTTGCTTTAGCCCAACCGACATAATATTTTATTCTTCTGCATTTGCCATTGGGCATCATATCATTTTTCTCTTCATCTGTCAAAGAGAAGTGTTTGGAAAGATGATCGGTGCAATCATCCCATGATAAATAATCATGTTTGCTCAATAGCTTTAATAGAGGCAACTCTAAGTCTCGAATACTTGGAATCATAAGTTTTCTTATATTAAAAATGACATAAAGTGATTATCCTTAGAATCCTATAATGAAGGTTGAATAAGGACAATCATTTAGTTAGTGCAAAAATACTAATATTTCTCTAAAGTTGATCTATATCGGAGGAATTTTTTAAATAATTGGTTTGTTCTAATTCAATTCGTACAGAATTAATGTTTCATGTAGTTAAAATATTTATGAGGAATTGAGCCTTATAAATATTTGCGGAAGTTGAACACTCCCTCCCTATACTTCTGTCTCGGAGGGGTTTTAATCCTTCTTCCTAATCCAAATATGCAACGCAAATGTGTTTTTTCAAGGGGCTTTCATTATTATTTGTTATCTTTGTAGTGACAAAGGATGAGGCTGCCAATACAATAGTGATCGGCAAGCACGCGAAGTTGTCAGATGAGGTTGGTCAACTCGGATAGGGCAGCTGCGGAGATAAGAAAATCCATCAGGAATAAGAAGATGAAAGTTAAGGATTATGAAACCTACAAATAACCGTATGTTTTGTATTGGCTGCGGGCGTGCTAAGATGCTATTTGAATCGCAGTCGAAGGCTGATAATTTTATTAAGTTTAATAAAGATGAAATAGCCTCCTCTTCGGTTAAGACACCGTCGAGGAGCTATTATTGCACTTTCTGTTGTGGTTGGCATGTTACAAGTATAGAAGATGAGGAATTTGCTGCTTCTCGGGATAAACAGGATGAAGATACCTGGGAATTCATTGAATCTCTGCGTAAGAAAAAGGCTGCTAATAAAAAGGTAAAATCCGAGAAGACTCTTGAAGAAATAGAACTTGACGAAATGATGAGAGCGATAAACCATTTGGCGGGAGAGTGTAGTGAAAAGTTTATTATGTTGGATTTAGCAGGGGCTCACAGGCTTTTTAATGAGGTTAAAAGCAGGGTTGCAGCTATTGAAGAGAAAATTAAAGAGTATGGTTTGCTGTATGTGCAGTATGATAAGATATTAAAATTGAGGGGTAGGATAAATTCTTTGCAAAGTTCATTCGATATTGTGGATTCATATGACATTGACTTGGCTTCTCGAAAGGCTTATTTAAGTCTCCCAAGGTGGAAAAGGGATACACGAGCTTATACCTACCTTAGAAAAAAAGAATTTGTTGAAGAAGCAGAATCTATGTTGGCAAAATTGAAAGAAGTAAAAGAGACAGGTAATGTCGAAGAACTTCATAAGCTGGGGGAGGAATTTAGGGCTTATGTGTGTGCGCCGCATGGATCTAATATAAAGGAGCTGAGAAAGAAGTATATTGCACAACTATTAGAAATTTATAGAGAAGCAGGCGTAGGTCGTATTGTAATTTCAGCTACCGGAAAGAAACCGTCTTATAATGAGCAGTGTTTGTCGGTAATCAGCCAATTAGAGAAAGTTTATGAGGCCTTGGACAATAGAGATTACAATAAATGCAGTATTTTATTGAAGATGGCGGAATGTCTTTTGCCGGATATTGATGATGAGGTCACAATGTTTCTTTGGTCGCAGATACAGGGCTTAAGAAAGAGATTGGATGTAGAGCGAAATGAGGCTGAGCAACTCGGATTGGATAGCTACGGAGATTAAGTGGTGAATATAAAGAAGAGTATAAAATAAAAAATCCTGCTTTTAAAAGCAGGATTTTTATTTAGTGGAGTATACGAGAGTCGAACTCGTCACCTCGACACTGCCAGTGTCGCGCTCTAGCCAGATGAGCTAATACCCCATTGGATTTATGATGCAAAGTTAGAAATATTTTTTTAATCTACAAAATTTTTCTTTGAAATTTGTTTACATTTTAGTTTAATGTCGAATTTAAATATCTTTTTAGTATATATGGATAAAGTAATATATTTTGCAGGTGGTTGCTTCTGGGGCACGGATCATCTTTTCTCGCTTGTTGACGGAGTGGAGAAAACAACAGCCGGATATGCAAATAGCGCTGTGCCTAATCCTTCCTATGAGATGGTCTGCACGGGACGAACAGGGGCAGCGGAGACTGTCAAGGTGGAATATGATGACAAAAAAGTTGGTTTAACTGAACTTCTTTCCATCTATTTCCGAAGCATTGATCCCACCGCACTCAATCGCCAGGGGAATGATATAGGTACGCAATACCGCACCGGTATATTCTATACCGACGCTTCCGATCTGCCGATAATCGAGGCTTTTGTAGCTGCTGTGCAACGTCGTCATAAGGAACCATTGGCTGTGGAAGTCGGGAAGCTGGAGAATTTCTATCCGGCAGAATTGTATCATCAAGAATATCTATATAAGAATCCAAACGGATATTGTCATGTAGATCCTGCTCTTTTTGCGGAGATAAGATCACGCAAGGCAAAGAATCTTGATAAAGCGGAATTAAAAGCGCGTCTCACTCCACTGCAATGGGAAGTGACGCAAAATGGGGCAACAGAACGACCATTCATTAACGAATATGATCATGAATTCCGTAAGGGGATTTATGTGGATATTACCGACGGAACTCCTCTCTTTGTGTCTTCCAGGAAATATAATTCCGGATGCGGATGGCCGGCATTCTCGCGCCCCATCGATTCCACGCTTATTACGGAGCATACAGATACTTCTTTTGGAAGAGTGAGAACTGAGGTTCGCTCAGCGTCCAGCGGGGCTCATTTAGGACACGTTTTCCCGGATGGACCTATGGAGGATGGAGGAATGCGTTATTGTATCAACTCTGCCTCTCTTCGATTCATACCGGAGGAAGATATGGAGCGAGAGGGGTATGGCGAATATCTTAAGATGATTGAATAGCAGATGTGGATTTAAGAAACAAAAAAGGCAAACACCGGGGTAGGTGTCTGCCTTTTTTGTTTGTAGGTCTGACGATCATTTAAATGTGTCGGGAAGGTCGTTTTCGTATAATACTGTGTCGCCGGGTTTGAGAAGCGTGGCGAGGACTCGCTGGGCATCGTTGAATGTATCGACTACATGGAGATTGTCTTCATTGAAATCGGCGGATAGAACTCCTTTTACGAGCGATTGGCGATTGTATTCTCCTACGATGATCGCCACATCAAGGTTTTCTCCGATATGACGTCCCAAAGCTTCGTTGAGGGTATCTTGTTCGGCGCCAAGTTCAATCATTCCGGGAGTGACGATGATTCTTTTCCCATCCTTGAAATGTGCAAGAACATCCACCGCCATCTTTGATCCTGCCGGGTTTGAATTGAAGGCGTCGTCAATTATTGTTACGCCTCCGGGGGTCTGTTTCATGCTCAGACGATGTTCCACTTGCTGTATGGAGCTTATGGCATATCGGATTTTATCAGGCTCCACTCCCATCTGAATTGCCATCACTGCGGCAGCCAAGAGATCTGAAACATTGCATTCGCCGAGCAAGCGGGTTTCTACTTCGAGAGAGAATCCATCCTTGCCCTCTATCATGAATGCCGTGCCGTTGGGGGTGTAACGGATATTGGTGGCTATATAATCGCATCCTTCGGGATTTGTGATTCCGTATCGGATAGCACGGGCGTTGCTTACGGGTCGGTTGGCGCAATATTCAAAATCGTTATTGATGACGATGAAACCATCTGAGGGGAGAGAATCCGCGAGTTCGAATTTTGTGGATTGCACGTTTTCAATCGTCTTGAATGATTCAAGGTGCATCGGTCCGACGGCTGTTATGATGCCCGATTGGGGATGAACTATATCGCATATTTCCTTAATATCGTTCTTTTGCTTCGCCCCCATCTCGCAGATGAAAATTTCATTGTAGGGCTTCATATATTCTCGGATTGTCCTGACCACGCCCATGGGGGTGTTAAACGAACCGGGAGTGATGAGCACATCATATTTTTCAGAAAGTATCCTCTGGAGGTAATGCTTGGTGCTTGTCTTTCCGTATGATCCCGTGATGCCGATTATCTTGAGATCGGGCATCGATTTCAGTATTCTTTTTGCATCGTTGACATAGCTTTGATTTATCATTTTTTCAACCGGCATAAGGAGCACATCGGCGATGATAACGGGGATGAATGAACAGATGCTCAGAATAAGGAGGAGCCCCAGAGCGAGTACAAATTGAGGATACTGCGGAGAGCCCAAATCCGGAACGAGAATCATTGCGAGGTAGGCACCCAGGGAGAGGATAGCTGTGAGGGAATAGAGTCGCCAAACTCGCTTAGTGAATACAAGAGGTTTCTTATATTTCCTCTTTAAAATCATGAATATTTTCCCCAATGCCACGCATGCCACTATCAGAGCGGCCCCCTCAGATGGGATGAGAGTGGAGAAAAGCATGAAGAGACAAGCTATATCGAACAAACGCCATGTGGAACTCAGATTTCGTTTGAGCCAGTTCCAATATCGGGATATCCGATAGCTGTTTTGCTGGAACATCTGAATGTCGTATTTGAAATTCAGAAGCATGTAGATTCCGCAAATTACATAAATAATAATTAGA
This sequence comes from Bacteroidales bacterium, assembly GCA_014800245.1. Taxonomy (GTDB): domain Bacteria; phylum Bacteroidota; class Bacteroidia; order Bacteroidales; family Muribaculaceae; genus Lepagella. The sequence goes on from JAAVGM010000012.1 coordinate 65,509, forward strand.
AGTGCTGACATATTTTGTTACATATATTTATTGCTTAACGTTGGATTATTTCAGCAGGAACGACTGCAACACCGCGCGAAATTGCCCCGGGTTGTCGAGGAAGGAATAATGACCGCAATCAGGGAAACTGACAAGGCCTGCATCGGGGATGAGACGTTCCATTATTTTTGCATCAGAGAGAGGTGTATCTGTGTCGTTTTCTCCCCATATAAGGAGAGTCGGAGCTTTGATCGAGGGCATGAATTCCTTCAGATCTTCATTCACGCAAATGCTCATTACGGCACGCATCATGGGTGAGGATTGGCGATAGTCGGCCGATCCGGCTTTGCCTCTCCAGGCATTGATAATTTTCTCGGCTTTTCTCTTTCCTAATATATAAGGAAGGGTTTTTCGAGCTGTTTTGAAGGAGTAAACCTTTATATAATATTTCAGTGAATGGTGCGGTTTGATGCCTGCTGCATCTACTAATACCACCTTGCTTATATCATTGCGTGAGGCCATCAAAATTGATATTCTTCCGCCGAAAGAATGACCTATGAGAACGGGAGATTTAATGCTGAGCGAGGCAGCAAATTTCTCTATCAGCTGTGTGAATTTTTCTATCCCCCAAGGCTCCGGCGGTTCCTGGCTTTTACCATGCCCGGGAAGGTCGATTGAATATACTTTGAGTTTAGAATTTATAGCGTTTGCTATGCTTTGGACAGTGGAGTAGTTGCACCCCCATCCATGCATGAGAATCACCGGCAAACCGTTGTCGGGTCCCGACTCATCATAGTTGAGCAGGAGCCCATCGATATTTATCTGTTTTTCCATGATGCAAATTTAACAATAAAATAGGGAAGTTAGAAATAAGATTGCAAAATAGTTTAGATATAGGAATAATAAACCTATCGCCAGGGATATGGAGGGGAACAAATAGGGAATAAAAATGGTTATAAAATTATGGAAAAAGAAGAATTGAAAAAGCAAATGATGGAGCTATGGAAAGAGAATTTTCACGACTCCGATGAGTATATAAAACTCGTTTTCGACCGATATTTCGATCCGGAATATGTGGAATATGAAGAGCGAGAAGGGCGAATTATTGCATCACTTTTAGCAGTTCCTTATACGTTCGGGAACAACGATTATAGCATAAAAGGGGTATATTTATGCGGACTTTCTACATATTTAAAACATCGCGGAGAGGGTATAATGACCGATCTTTTGCGCCGGATTGAGGTTAGAATGGCCGAAAAAGGGTGTGCTTTTATGTTTCTTATCCCGGCAAATGAGGGGCTGAATAGGTATTATAATGATCGTGGATTTATCAATGGTTTTTATAGATCCAAGCTTCATTATACCTCAATTCACGACTTCAAAAAGGATTATTTTTCCACTTTAATGAAGGAAGAAAGGGCTCTTTCGGAGGTGAAAAGGGGGTATTATAATTTCCTCGATGTGGAGATAATTGATAGGCGGGAAGCCTTATTTGAGGGGGATGTTTTGACTGAAATTATCGACTTCATCTTAGCTTGCGAATGTCGGCAGCAGGGTCTGAGCATCTACCAAAATTATGATCAATTGAAGACAGCGCTTGAAGAAGCTTTGATATCCGGAGGGGAGCTTGCGATATGCAGGAATCGTGAGGGTGAAGTGGCAGGAATTGGCCTATATTCAAGATCGGAAAATGAGATAAAGGAGTATGGGAGGTATGCCATAAATTATGGTGCTCTTTGTAAACTTCGCGAGGTTGTTACTCTAACAGGTGATGATAGGAATCTTACCGTGATTCAATATGGATATGAGAAAACTTCGAATAATAAATCACTATGGAATCCTATGTTCAGTACAATTCTGCCGGGCACAACACAAGTTGGTGCAGTTGGTATGATTGAGAGAGTGTATGATCCGAATAGTCACTCTGAAATTTACGGAATGGTACGAATTTTGTCTATTTCTGAGATTTTAAAATTTCTGAGCAATTGGCGGCGTGATTTAAAATATTCGATTCTCGTGCGTTGGGAAAAATCGGGGAAAATTAGCGAATTTGTCGCCAAAGATGGACAAGTAGAGGAGAAAGAAGTAACGCTTGATAATTCGGATCATGATTCGGAGCATACATCGTATAAAAATAAAAAAATAGTGCATATTCGAGATAGTCATGGTTATGAAAGAATCGTTCTCTCCGAACGCGATTTAGGGGAGATTCTTTTCCGGCGCCCGGGAGGAGATCGACTGATAGAGGAAGCCTTCGGTTTGCCTGCACTTAATGGAAGGATCTCCTTGCTGCTGGATTAGCGTCTTTATCGTCTCGGCGATATTAATGACAGCTGGATCGGCTTGGCTCCAGCTCAGCACCAACTCCCTGCGGTCGCTGCACAATAGATATCTGCATTATAAGAATATTTGAGAGCGTCTTGGGCTATTACCTAAGGCGCTTTTTTTATTGGAAAATTTAAAAATAAGCTCCTTAAGAGCGAAAAAAATTTTTTTGGAGTGATTTTATATCCCGATTTACAAATGAATAATTGATTGAAATAAAGAATGATGTGGCTAAATAATTGCAAATTTAGGGGGTTGAGAATCGAATGCGTTTGTAAATACGCATAAATACTCGTATTTGCGGAATTTTCAGCGCTTAATGGAGCAAGAAAAATAAGAGATCATGTTTTTGATCAATCTCCCGGAGTAAATTCTTCAGGAATGAAAAATAGGGTAGGGGAGTGTAATTTTCAAATTGGTCAAATTTGCGCATGTATATTTGGGGGAGTTATCTCCTATTTGTAAAATTAAACTAAATCTGTATTCAATTACAAAATTGCAATTGTAAATATTGATTATTTTAAATTATTTGTGGAACAATTGCAAATACTGTGGAACATTTTAATTTGCAAATTTAATAATGAAAATTGCAAATTTAACTATAATCATTCATTTGTAAATATAAATTATTCTCGTTAACATTCATTTGCATAATTTGTAACTATGCATATTTCAGCGTGTAACAATTATATTCTCGTGGAACATTCAAGAAATTCTATGGTTTTTCATATAGGGTGGTTATAGGATGTTATTTTATTAAATAACCTGTTATTTACCAATATATAGGTGTGTAAATGTTTGATAGTTGGTTAAGATTTGAGAATGTAAATGTAAATTTGCAAATTTAAGTTTACAAATACAATTTGCAATTGTTGAGTTTAAAAATTGGAAATTTTAATTTGTAATTTGAAAAATTATTATTACTTTTGCATATTCTAATTTGTAAATCAAAATTTCATAATGAGCGAGGAAAATGTAGCAATTCGTCTAAAAGTGTTCATAGACCACTTGGGGATTTCCAGCTCCCTCTTCGCAGACAAATGTGGTATTCCTCGTCCAACGCTGTCGCAGTTGCTAAATGGAAGGAATAAGAAGGTTAATGACGTGTTAGTCGGTCAGATCCATGCGGCTTATCCTGATTTGTCGATTGTATGGCTTCTATTTGGAGAAGGAAGTATGCTGGTGAGTGATTCTTCAAGAGAATCCGATGATTCGTCTGAAAATGCGGAAATAAGCGATTCTCAGCCTATTTCCGGTGAGGATGAGGGTATTCAAGCTATTCAGGCGGATAGATTGGAATCAGTCGGAAATAAGATATATGCTCCCGTAGGTGGCCGTGTAGGCAATAAGGAGCTGGAATCTATGATTGCTGAACGAGATGCCTTGATCAAAGAATTGCAGAAGGAGATAGAGTCGATGAAGAAGAATCCGCGGAAGGTGACTCAGATCACGGTTTATTACGATGACACCACCTTCGAGACCTTTTCTCCTACTCCCGGCTTCAATCGAGGGAGAAATTGAAAATTCTACGAGAGATTTTTACGATAAATGGCGCACGAGATTTAAAATATTAAATTCTCGTGCGCCTAATTTTTGCTTATTTGCGATTTAAATCATTGGATTTTAGAATTGTAAATTGGAAATTTTTTGGGAAGGATTTTTGATTAAATAAATAAAAATGGAGATTTTGGGCTTTTCAGGGGCTTGAATTTGGATTTTCGAGGGGATTTAAGGCTAAGCTCTCTCCCTGTGTGGGAGATTTGGATTATGGCAAGCTCAGCTCCCTGCGGTCGCTGCACAGGATTCATTGGAGGGAGATGATTCAAGCGGAATGGGATTTAATCGGAGGGAGATGATTCAAGCGGAACGGGATTCATTGGAGGAGCTGATTCAAGCGGAATGGGATTCAATCGGAGATTGGGGAATCATGCAGAGGGGGATCAAGAAATGATAGAGAGCTGGATGCTGCTGTATATTTATTGCATAAATATTAAAAATATTCATATTTTTAAATTATGCTAGTTGTAGGTGAAAATAGGGTATAATTTGCAATTTTGAGCATGAATCGAATACATAAATATGAGGAGTAAAATATATTATTGTTGGAATTTTGACAATGTGTTTGTGTTGCTAATTTTCCTTATTCTTTATGCAGATCTTATCAATATACGGCTCTTTTATTTTTTGATATTTTCTATTATTCTGTTTGAGTTGCTGTATTGGATTAGATACGAAAGATGTGTTTAGGATAGGGGAGTCTCCCCTATTTTCAATGCTCTGAATTATTTGTTAATGCAAAGAAAAAGAAGTATTCAGGTTGTTTAGATCTGAATACTTCTTTATGATTTTTCAATATTATATTGCCGCTGAATAAGCTTATTTAATTAGCGTCGAATATTGAGAATTTGATGAGAAATGATTTGCTTGTATGAAAGTTATTATTGTCCATTTTGCTTCAAAGAGTCGAGTCTTTGCTGCATCTTTGCTTCGGCCGGATTATTGCCGGGAATCCAGAATTTGCGGTCTTTGAGATCATCGGGCAGGTATTGCTGATCTACATAATTTCCGGCGTAGTCGTGCGCATACTTATACCCTTCATGATATCCAAGGTCGCTCATAAGCTTTGTAGGCGCGTTTCTTAGGTGAAGTGGTACAGGACTATCACCTGTCTCTTTTACGGCCTCCAGAGCGGCTCCAATTGCTTTATACGCGGAATTACTCTTGGGGGAGTTGGCAAGATATATGGCACATTCGGATAAAATGATTCTTCCTTCGGGCCAACCGATCTTGTTTAGGGCATCGAAAGTGGCATTAGCGAGCAGGAGGGCATTAGGATTTGCCAAACCGATATCCTCGGCAGCAAGAATCACCAGACGACGGGCTATGAACGCAGGATCCTCTCCACCTGCCACCATCCTTGCAAGCCAATATACGGCGGCATGGGGATCACTCCCCCGGATCGATTTTATGAAAGCCGAGATGATGTCGTAATGCATTTCGCCGTTTCGATCGTATGCTGCCGGATTTTCTTGAAGTCGGGAAGTGACCACCTCGTCGTCGATCACCACATCGGAATCTGCCGGAGTTGACTGCTCGATGAGGTCAACGATATTCAGAAGTTTTCTGGCATCTCCACCCGCATACCGAAGAAGTGCATTTTTTGAGCGAATATCAAAAGTGCGTTTTTTTAAAATCTCATCTTTTTGGATCGCTCTCTCCAATAATTCTTCGAGGTCTTCCTTCTCCAAAGATTTGAGGGTGTAAACTTGTGCCCTTGAAAGCAGCGGTCGTATCACTTCGAATGAAGGATTCTCCGTTGTTGCTCCAACGAGCGTTACAGTGCCCTTTTCAACTGCGCCAAGAAGAGAGTCCTGTTGGCTTTTGTTGAATCGATGTATTTCATCGATGAAAAGAATAGGTCGGCCCTTTACGAACATGCTTCTTGAATCCGCCTCGCAACGTTGCAAAACCTCCCTCACCTCCTTCACTCCCGACGTTACGGCTGAAAGTGTATAAAACGGCACTTCTGTTTGTGAAGCTATTATTTTGGCAAGAGTTGTTTTCCCTACTCCCGGCGGACCCCACAAGATAAACGAGTTCACGCGCTCCGTTTCAATCATTCTTCGGATAATTCCGTCCGGGCCTACAAGGTGTTTTTGCCCGATGTAATCATCCAGAGATGTCGGGCGCATTCTCTCAGCCAAAGGGATATTACGGCTCATCATCTGTTCCGGAGGATTTCTATTACACTTTTGGGGTTGATTTCTGTTAGCGACTCCACCACTATGTCGGAATATGGGGCAATCTTCTCTTCCGGCAGCGTTCCCGCCACGCCTATCACATAAGCTCCCGAAGCATTTCCTGCCTTTACGCCTTGAAGAGAATCCTCAAACACCACACAATGCTCAGGCTTGCATCCTATCAATTTTGCGCCCAAGAGATATCCTTCCGGATTGGGTTTGGAATTCTTTACCTGATCGCCGGTGACGATATATGTGAAGAAAGACTCAGCCTCGGGAAGTTCTTCGCGAAGGTGATTCATCTTGTCCTGATTGCTGCTTGTCACGAGAGCTGCGGGGATCTCATTCTCTTTAAGCCAAGTTAAAAGTTCCTTTGCTCCCGGGAGCCATTCATAGCTCATCTTCTGTTCAAGTTCGTGAAGCAGCACAGGCACTCCCTCGCGTTGACTGGGCGCAGGGAAATAGGTGTCGATTATTTCTGTCAGAGTCATTCCTTTTATCCGGAGAGCGAGGTTCTCATATCCCGAAGGGAATTGACGGTCTATTTCAGTCCATATAGAAGTGTATTCCTTTTCACTATCTATCAAAACTCCGTCAAGATCGAAAAGGAAACCGACTTTTTTATTTGCGATGGTATTATTATCCATTTGTAAATATATTATTATGCTTTCATTTGATTAAGCTTGGATTGTTCATGGTCAAAATAGCGACATCCATGCTTATGCAAATATAGCTAAATCAAGCGACATATTCAAAAAGATGATGAAAAAGGTAAGATAAAGTTAATATATATAATAAGGAGTGGGTGGTATCTTTGCGCAACTACAAAATTTTTGGTATATTTGCAACTTAAGAAATCTCTTTTCTATATATTTTCTATATATAGGAGAATTTCGGATAAGAATATAAAAATATGTTACACGATATAACCCTACAGACGGATCCACGCACTGCCGTCGAGCCGGACTCCCTAAAGAGTAAAATAGCTTCAGTATTGAATATTTTACCGGAGCGGATAAATGAGTTTCGTATTTGGCGTCGGTCGGTCGATGCGCGAGGGCGGCAGGTAAAGATCAATCTTTCCATAAAGGTGGCCACTGACGAAGACAGACATCTTCCGGCGCTACATCAACCTCGTTCTTTTTCCAAAGTTGGAGAGGATTCAGAGGTAATGGTGATAGTAGGTGCCGGTCCTGCAGGTCTGTTTGCAGCCCTTAAATGTATAGAGGAAGGGATCAGGCCAATAGTTCTTGAGCGAGGGAAGGATGTTGAATCTCGAAGATTGGACATAGCCAATATAAGCCGCAACAAACTTATCAACCCTGATTCCAATTATTGCTATGGAGAAGGAGGAGCCGGTGCGTTCAGCGACGGGAAACTCTACACCCGTAGCAAGAAGCGTGGGAACAACGAAGAGGTGCTTCAATTGCTGGTTCAGTTTGGTGCTTCCGAGGATATCCTGATTGACGCCCATCCCCACATAGGGAGTGACAAACTCCCGAAGATAATAAAGAATATAAGAGAGACTATTATAGAGAAAGGTGGAGAAGTGCATTTTTCAACCAAGGCAGAGAATCTTATCTTAGAAGCCGGGAAGGCAGTTGGTGTGGTGGATTCAGAAGGGAGAGAGTATCGCGGAGCAGTGATGCTTGCCAATGGACATTCAGCACGTGATTTCATCAAGAACCTCCATTCACAAGGGGTGAAGATGGAAGCCAAAGGGCTTGCCATGGGAGTAAGGCTTGAACATCCGCAAAAATTGATAGACTCAATTCAATACCACCGTCCGGACGGGAGAGGGAAATATCTACCGGCGGCTGAATATTCCTTTGTGGCGCAAAGCAAGGGGAGAGGCGTGTATTCTTTCTGTATGTGCCCCGGAGGCGTGATAGTTCCTGCCGGAAGCGATGCAGGGGAGTTGGTTGTGAACGGTATGTCGGCTTCCGCAAGAGCAGGAGAGAAGAGTAATTCAGGAATGGTGGTAGAGATACGGCCCGGAGATTTCCCTGAATACGCGCAATATAATGAACTTGAATTGCTTCGTCTGCAAGAAGACCTTGAGCATGGAATGTTTGAAGCCTCCGGCAAGTCAATCATTGCGCCGGCTCAGAGGATGACAGATTTTGTGGATGGTAAACTTTCAAAATCCCTTCCCAACACCTCGTATGCCCCCGGGATTCAATCCGGCGATTTCAATCGTCTTCTTCCCTCCTTTATTTCAGAGCGTCTGAAGGAGGGTTTTGAGATTTTTGGAAAGAAACGGAAAGGTTTCTTAAGCAAAGAGGCAATTCTTGTAGGGTTGGAATCGCGGACATCCTCACCTGTCCGTCTTCCTCGCGATAAAGAGAATTTCGAACATATAGAGATAGAAGACCTTTATCCTGTAGGAGAGGGTGCAGGATATGCGGGAGGGATTGTATCAGCCGCAATAGATGGGATCAACGCTGTGGAAGCATTTAAACGTAAACTTGAAAATAAAAAGATATAATGGCAACGATATTAAATATAGAGACCTCAGGGAAGATATGCTCCATGGCTATAAGCAAGGATGGGGCAATCGAGTATCAGCTTGAGGACCATGAGGGGATGCGACATGCTGAGGTGCTTGCACCCTTTGTGGAGAAGTGCATGGAAGAGCTAAAACGAAAAGAAGATAAGCTTGATGCTGTGGCTGTGAGCATAGGTCCAGGTTCCTACACAGGATTGCGAATCGGTCTATCATTGGCGAAGGGTGTTGCATTCAGCCGGGATATACCCTTGATTGGGGTAAGCACGTTGCAGATTCTTGCCGTAAAAGCGATGTTCCGCAGTTTTGATTTCACCGGCGAAGAACTCCTCGTGCCTATGATTGATGCCCGCAGAATGGAGGTGTTTACCGGGGTTTATGACTTTGCGTTAAACGAAGTGGAGACTCCGGGTCCGAAGATACTTGATGAAGATTCGTGGAAAGAACTTCTTGAAACAAAAAAAATGATCTTTATTGGAGATGGGTCTGATAAGGCAAAAGAGGTGATAAAAAGCCCCAATGCTGTTTGGATTCCGGGACTTGTGCCAGTGGCAAGAGATATGTTAGCTCTCTCCGAGAAATATTATAGGGAAGGGAGATTTATTGATATTGCTTATTCCACTCCCGAATATTTAAAGGAATATCAGACCACAACTCCGAAGAAAAAGATCTGATCAAAGATGTATCGAAGAGGACTCATATGAATTTTAAAAATTAATATATAATAGAGAATGATACCATATAATACCGATAATAGCCCGATTGTCCTTCCCGAATTCGGAAGGAATGTAGAAGGGCTCGTAAAATATTGCTGCAGCATCGAAGATCCGGAAGAGCGCACGGAATGTGCATATGCCCTCTGCGACATGATGGCAAATCTTTTTCCCGAACTTGTAGGAGAGAATGGGGATCGCACCAAGATTTGGGATCAGATGAATATCATGTCAGGTTTTAGTCTCAATATAGATTTTCCTTGCGATGTCATCACGGCAGAGAAAATGAATCCGACGCCTGAAAGAATCCCCTATACTGCCTCTTCAATGCGCTATCGTCATTATGGAAAAAATATAGAGAAGATGATAGAGACTGTGGCGGATATGGAGCCGAGCGATGAGAAGGATAATCTCATCTCTATGATAGCTCATCATATGAAAAAGCTTATGCTCACTCATAATAAAGAGGGGGTGGATGATGCCAAGATTTTGCGCGACCTTGCTGAATATTCTAAAGGGAAGATTAATCTCGATCCCTCGAAATATCTGCTCCATGAATTCAAGGAGGTGGATATAGCCACCCCCGGAAAAGGAAAAAAGAAAAAGAAATAAAATAAGAGATGAGTAGCTTTATTGTAGAAGGAGGACATAGTCTCCACGGCGAGATCTCTCCCAAGGGTGCGAAAAACGAGGCATTGGAGGTGATATGTGCAGTGTTGCTCACCGACGAAAAGGTAACAATTTCCAATTTGCCGGCCATCTCTGACGTAAGGAATCTAATAAACCTGCTTGCGGAGATGGGGGTGAAGGTGAATTACAATACTCCGGAAGAGTGCGAATTTCAGGCAGATGATATTGACCTTGGCTATATCACCTCCGATAAATATCGAAAAAAGGCGGAATCATTAAGAGGATCGGTAATGGTGCTGGGACCGTTGGTGGCACGATTCGGGAAGGCGATTCTTCCAAAACCGGGAGGCGACAAGATAGGTCGTCGGCGTCTCGACACTCATTTCATCGGTCTTCAGAAATTAGGCGCTGATTTCAACTACGACAATTCGACGCGCAAATACACCATCACCGCGCCGAATGGGTTGAAGGGGACATATATGCTTCTTGACGAGGCATCGGTGACCGGAACTGCCAACATCATCATGGCAGCCGTATTGGCAAAGGGAACTACCACGATATATAACGCAGCCTGCGAGCCCTATATCCAGCAGCTTTGCAAGATGCTTTGCCGCATGGGGGCAAAGATAAACGGAATTGGCTCGAATCTTCTTACCATAGAAGGTGTGGAGCGGCTTGGCGGAACGACTCATCGTCTTCTGCCGGATATGATAGAGGTGGGAAGTTTCATCGGAATGGCAGCAATGACCGGCTCCGACTTAATATTGAAGAATGTTGGGGTGCAAGATCTCGGACTTATGCCTGATGTATTTGAGAGAATAGGGGTAAACCTGGAAATTTCTGGGGATGATATCCGCATCAATCAGAAGGAGATTTATGAGATCGAAACCTTTATCGACGGCTCTATCATGACTATCGCAGATGCTCCGTGGCCCGGACTTTCTCCCGACCTTATAAGTATTCTTCTTGTTGTTGCCACACAGGCACGAGGAAGCGTCTTGATTCATCAGAAGATGTTTGAGAGTCGTCTTTTCTTCGTGGATAAGCTTATTGATATGGGAGCAAGAATCATCCTTTGTGATCCGCATCGTGCAGCTGTGATAGGAGCAGGGAAGTTTGATTGTCTTCGAGCCACGGATATGGTGTCGCCTGATATCCGCGCCGGGATTGCCATGCTTATTGCAGCGATGGGAGCTAAAGGGACCAGCAAGATACAAAACATCAATCAGATCGACCGCGGGTATGAAAATATCGATACGCGACTGAACCGATTGGGCGCTAAAATCATTAGAATTGAAGAGTGATCTCTTGGTTATAGGGTTATAAGGTTATAGGCTTATAATGTTATAATATGGAGAACTTTTTCAATAAATTATAAATAAAATGATTGAAGAAAAGGATTTGACCCCGGTAGGGAAATTTCAGAAAACACATGCCTTGAAGGGTGAACTCAATGCAATATTAGATATAGATCCGGAATATTTCGCTGAAGGACACCCCTTGATAGTGAATGTAGAGGGCGCTTTTGTGCCTTTCTATGCTGAAAGTGTTAGAGGAAAGGGGAGCACAACTTCTCTTATTAAGTTGACCGACGTTGACACACAAGAGGAAGCTCAAGGTTTGGTGAATGAGACAATCTATGCTGATAAGGCTGCCGTAAGGGAGTTTATGGCAGACGAGGATGAGGAATTCATGCTTGAAGAAGATCTTGAAGGCTACCGTGTGGTTGATGAAGAATTTGGCGAGATCGGTGTTTTGGAAAGAGTGGATTCTACTACTCAGAACACGCTCTTTGTGGTGAAAGATAGCGAGGGAGAGGAGATCTATATCCCTGTGGTGGATGATTTCATTGTGGCCATCAATGAAGAGGAGAAAGAGATTCTGACCAATCTCCCCGAAGAGTTGATAAATTTAAATCAGAAAAAACTATGAGCGACGAATTAAAATATGATGAGTCGGAGGCAGTGAAGTTTATTCGCAAGCTCCTTCCGGCCGATAAGCAGGATCAATATACGGATGATGAGATATTGTATGTGATAGATATCATGTACGATTGGTATGAGAAGAACGGGTATCTCAGCCTTGACATGAATGTTACGGAGGAAGAGGATACTGATATCGAAAAACTCACAACATATGTTAAGAAGGAGATAGCTCGCGATGGAGAAGTGGAGATGGATCCTTCAGATATAGATATAATAGTGAAAGGAGAGCTTGAATATGAGGAATCGCTTGAAGACTTTATTTAAAGGGGCCGTCATGCTATCGCTTGTCATGCTCTCTTCATTCCCCGTCTTTTCTCAATCAGGAAAGGGGCAGCAGGGGAATAAGAATCAGCATGAGCGTATAGATGCACTCGATGATCTTTCCTTTACCGAGATGATTAATTCTGTTCCCCTTGATGATAAATCAGCTGAATTGGTAAGGAAATTTCAGGATAAGGAAGCGCGCGACAGGGTGTTGAAGTCGTATGGAATGAACCGTAATGGGTGCAATGTAGAGACCTATCGCAATAAGGAAGTGATCCTTATCACTATCCCGGCGTCAAAGCTCTTCGCCCCAAATTCCACTGAGCTTCGCTCTGATGCTTCAAGTTATCTCTCCCCCTTGAAGAGGTATTTAAAGGATCCTGGGATGTATAGAGTGCTTATCGTGATGCATACCGACAACACCGGATCTGAGGCCTATCGTGAGAAAATCACGGAGGAGAGGAGCACAGCGGTTTTTGATTGGTTTGACAATCAGAACCTCGATACAGAGTATCTATTCTCCTATGCATATGCCGATGATATGCCCCTTGCAGAAAACAATTCGATGAGCAACCGCGACAAGAACAGACGTCTTGAAATCTTCCTTGTTCCAGGGGAGAAGATGGCCGAACAGGCTAAAAAGGGGAGAATTGTTTTCTAATTTAAATTAAGATACCTGTAATAATAGCGTCTCCGCCCCGATCGGGCCGGAGACGCTATTATTATAGGAATCTATGCAATTGTCAATCCATGCGTTCTCGATAATCATCATAGGTGTATTCTCTGAGGAGTATAGGGTCGCCGGAAGAAGGCTTAAGCCAGATTGAGGGGTGTTGAATCCCATTAAACATGTTAGTCTTGACCGTAGTGTAATGGTTCATGTCAAGAAGAGTCAGACGGTCGCCCGGTTTTAGAGGGGAGGCAAACTTCCAATCACCTACGAAATCTCCGCTAAGACAAGAATTTCCACCCAAACGATACACATTCTTGGTATCCGAATTGTCAGGAAGTGCCTCCGCAATATTGGGGCGATAAGGCATTTCCAAACAATCCGGCATATGGCATGCAAAGGAAGCATCGATTATTGCCGTCTTGATCCCCGCATCCTCTACTACATCAAGCACCTCAGTGACAAGATCTCCGGTCTGCCATGTGAACGCACTTCCCGGCTCCATAATCAGCTCCAGATTAGGATACTCGTTATGAAGATTCTTTAAAAGTGCAATCAAATGGTCAGTATCATAATCCTTTCTCGTAATCAGATGTCCGCCTCCCATATTTAGCCATTTTAAGGAGGGGAGAAGATGACCGTATTGTGCTTTGAATGCTTCCAAGACCTTCTCAAGATCATAGCTTGATGATTCGCACAGGGCATGGAAATGGAGCCCTTCAATCCCTTCAGGAAGTCCGTCTTTCAGAGCCTCCGGGTTTTCTCCAAAACGAGATCCCGGAACACAGGGATTGTATATATCGGTTTCGATTACGCTGCAATGGGGGTTGACACGAAGTCCCGGAGAAACTCTTTTCTCAGGATGTGTGGCATTCCATTCCTCAATTTGCGGACGGAATTTCTCATATTGAGCTATTGAATTGAATGTGATATGAGAAGAACCCTTTAGAAATTCCGGGAATGTTTTCTCCGTATAGACGGGGCAATATGCGTGTACATCATTGCCGAGATAATCCAATGAAAGCTTCATCTCATTCAAGGAGCTTGCAGTGGATGAGGAGAAATATTCTTTAATGATTGGAAATGTCTTCCACAGAGCATTTGCCTTGAAAGCCATTATAATTTTCACATCGGCAGCATCAGCCACCATACGAAGCTTCTCCATATTGGCACGAAGCTTATCTTCATATACGATATAATAGGGGGTATCCATTTCTAAATTTTGAATTAGATCTAACGTCTCTTATAAATTTTTACTTTAAAGGATTGTAAATTTGGCGAATCTGAGGAGTAATTTTTTTACTCCGATATTGCCGAAATCCACGGTGATGCTCTCTTCGCCCGAGACATTCCCGATAGCAGTGATTGTGCCCACTCCCAATTTCGGATGTTCAATCTTTGTTCCGATAGAAAGGCTCGAAGCGGAATGTTGCGCCTTGATTGCCGAGCCTGCTCCGGAAATATCGGAAACTCTCCGTTTTGCCGAGATATTGGCGGAAGAATAGCTTCCATTAGAAGCATAGCCTCCATTAGAAGCATAGTTTCCATTAGAAGGCCTTGAGGAGAATCCGGCAGATCTGTAGTTGGCTACAGGATTAACAAATGAAGGTGCATCATCATTTACATTTACAGAAGAAACCATCTTGAGATAAGAGGGGTCGATCTCAGCCAAGAATCGAGAAGGCCGAGTCATAACGGTCTGACCGTTGCGGAATCTTGAACCTGCATATGTCATAGTGCAAGTCTCCTTTGCGCGAGTGATAGCCACATAAAGCAGACGGCGCTCCTCCTCTACCTGAGCAAGCGAATCCATACTCATAGAAGAAGGGAATAATTCTTCCTCCACGCCAACGATAAAGATATGTTTGAATTCAAGTCCCTTGGCGGCATGAACAGTCATCAGAGTGACCTTAGCCTCGTCTGCGTCATCCGACATATCCTGATCAGTGGCCAGCATCACTTCCGATAAGAAAGCACGCATTGACAGATCCTCTTCTCCTTCCTCCTGACGCTGCTCCACAAAATCTTTCAGACCTGCGAGAAGCTCGGAAAGGTTTTCCTGCTTGCTGATACTTTCGGGGGTATTATCATGTGCAAGAGCAGTAAGAATGCCTGTACGATTATATATAAGCTGTCCCACCTCATAGGCATTCGATCTGTTGGCATCGTCGATAAAGAGTTGCATAAGCTCAGCAAAAGCCGCCAATTTCTTCTTTGTGCCGGCATTCACTCCTGTATCGTAGGAGTCAGGGTCGGAGATAACTGTCCAGAGCGACACTCCATTCTGCACAGCCACAGCCTGAATCTTTTTCATTGTAGTCTCGCCGATTCCTCGCGCCGGATAATTTATCACTCGGCGCAATGCCTCATCATCATCCGGGTTAATCACAAGGCGGAAATAAGCAATCACATCCTTAATCTCTTTACGCTGATAGAACGAGAGTCCTCCATAGATTCGATAGGGGATATTTCTTTTGCGTAAAGCCTCCTCAAGAACACGGCTCTGTGCGTTGGTGCGATAAAGAATGGCAAATTCATCATAAGGATCATGATGCATCATCTTTGATTGAGTAAGCTTATTTGCCACCATGTAGGCCTCCTCCATATCGGAATAGGTTCGGATCACCTCTATCGGCTCGCCGGTTTCGTTTTCGCTATATACGTTTTTCTTCAACTGTCGGGTGTTTCGAGCAATCAAAGAACCGGCAGCGTTCACTATTGTCTGTGTCGAACGGTAGTTGCGTTCAAGTTTGAACACCCTTAGCCCCGGGTATCTTTTTTCGAGATTGATGATATTTCCGATGTTGGCACCTCGGAAAGAATATATGCTTTGTGCATCATCTCCCACCACGCATATTCTTCTTTCATCTCCGGCAAGCTGATTCACGATAAGATGCTGGGCGAAATTTGTATCCTGATACTCATCCACGAGTATATATCGGAAAAATTCCTGATAATGGCGTCTCACATCGGGATTATCCCTGAGAAGGAGATTCATATAATAAAGGATGTCGTCGAAATCCATAGCATTGGCTGTGCGGCAGCGTTGGCAATAGATTTCATAAATTTTCCCGGTCATAGGTCTCTTCGCACGGCGGTCTTTCTCATAATTATCCTTGTCGAGCTGATACTGCGCCGGAGAGATCATAGCATTTTTGGCATTTGATATATCTCCAAACACGGCTGCCGGTTTGTAGGCCTTGTCGTCAAGTGCGAGTTCCTTGATGATCATTTTCACCAAAGATCGGGAATCGGTGGTGTCGTAAATTGTGAAACCCTCCTTAAATCCGATTAAAGGTGCATGATGTCGCAGAATACGCAAAAACATGGAGTGGAAAGTACCCATCCAAAGTTTGGAGGATATTTTCGGACCGGTAAGTTTTTCGATTCTCTCCTTCATCTCTCTTGCGGCCTTGTTGGTAAAGGTGAGGGCAAGGATTCGATATGGTTCGTAACCGGCCGACAGGAGATCCACAATCTTATATGTCAACACTCGAGTCTTTCCCGACCCTGCACCGGCAATCACGAGGGCAGGTCCATCCTTGTAGGTCACGGCTTCACGTTGCTGGGGATTGAGAAAATCGAGATAGTTATATTTTAATTCCTCTGCCATTGGGAAATATCTTTATAAGTAATTCTCAAAGGTTAATTAATTTTCACTATATGCATTCCTGAGATCATTGTAATCGGGGATGGCGGGTATGAAATTATAGGATCCTGTCCGATAATTAATCACGCAGCAATAATGGTTCAGACCATTTGAGACGATAAGATATTTGGCTTTAAGAGTTATATTATACCTTACAATCTGATCGAATACATTCTGAGTGATCTGTACTTCCGGTGCTTTATACTCAACGATGATCAAGGGGGAGCCATCGGGATTAAACACGACCGTGTCGCATCGTTTCTTCATGCCGTTAAGGTCGATGCCTATTTCATTTGCCATCAATGATGCCGGGAAATGCAGGTTGTTACGAAGCCAGGATGTGAAATGCTGTCTTACATATTCCTCCGGGGTGAGGGCAACGTATTTCTCCCTCAGCGGATCAAACACCTTCAATAAGCCGTCGTCTTCCTTAGTTCGCAATTCAACGGGCGGAAGATTCAGCGCCGGATATTTCTTATTCTCTTTATGCATAACTTACAAAGATAATAATAAATAAGGTATAAAAACAGAATGTTAACATTTTTTATAAATAATAAGCCCCCTCTCCTCATTATGACTAATGAAAAGAGGGGGGCTTGGATAATTATGGTGCGTTTGCGATAGATAAATCAAAATGATAAAAATCAAGCAACAACTTTTACATCAAGGAATGGGCGGATACCTATTTCTGTGGTGGCGCTTATCACTCGGTGGCCGAAGAGCGTATTGCTTTTCTTGATCATCAGAAGGAGAGAGGCAAGATTTTTGCCATAAATGGCCACTGAACCCAACTTGTCGGGAGAAATGGTATTTGGATAGAAGGCATATTTCACCGACGGTGTAGCCTTGAAAGGTTTTTGGAGCGATTCCTTGCTATATCCCTGGCGGATATATTCGCGATACTCTTTTTCTTCCTCGTTTTGGCGCCGGAGGTCGGCTTTATTGAACACACTGATAAACCCTTTGCAGGATCCTCCTTTTGGTGCGCGGTCTTTTACCACCACTGAAGTTTCTGAAAGAGTAGATGAGAGAGAGTTGAAGATTGAGTTGATTTGAGATTCAACAGAAGTTGTTGAATTGAGATTGAAATAAGTTTTCATACAATTTTATAGTTTAGAGTTAAAAAATTCGATTAATAATTTGCCATAAAAAATGATTTATGGCTTTAGCAAATCGAGTTTGCTTTAATCCCGAAGCCTGCATCGGGAGGTCTGGTTCAAAATGTCATAGTTCTATTTTCGCTGACATTATGCAAAAGTGCACAATATAGGCTGTCAGGTTAAATAAAACTATTAAATTTTGAGAGACCTCTTAATCGAGAGTCAGCTCTCTAAACTCATGTATGTATATCCTCATTTCTGAAAGACATTGCAAAGTTAGTACATTTTTAGATACCGTCAAAATGAAAAGGTAAACAAAAATTTGATTTTGTATGAAACCGTTTGAAGAAAGTATAAAAATGTTGGAATAGGGTATGAAACCGAATGAGTTTTTTTACCCAAAAATTAAAAATAATAATGAATATCCTTATAAATCCCCACTTCTTACAATGTGATTATTCTCTTAGTATTCATTCCACAGAGGAAGGAAGGCTCTGGATTAAGATTACAGAGCTGAGATAAGTATCTATATAAGTATAGGATGGATAAAGAAAAGGTCCGTACGCAGGATCAAAGCTTTGCTTTTTAGTACGCGGAATTGAGCAGATAAAGCGCAGATTTTTTACTTACTCCAAGATTAATTATCTATGAGATAAAAGCAGATTAGACCTGTCGGTCTTGGCAGATGGGAGCAGACTCTTCACTCGTATGTGTCCTGCCCGGATCTCCGCTGACCGGTAGGTCAGAACTATCTGCTTTTTTAATCTGCTCTCATATATATATCTAAAAATACCTTTATAAAAATCCCCGTTCAATCTGCTTAAATCTTGCGTAGACAAGCCGTAAGGCGATCCTGCGTACGGACTTTTCCTTTATCCAATGAGGATTTTTGAGGATAAGGATAAAAAATTTATTATTCTTAAAACCAACGTGCCTATCTTTCCCCGCCCGGGTCTGCTCAATCAAGCATAAGCCATAGGTTGGGAATGTCCTTTGCTTGGTATTTATAGTTTTTTTGCTTGATAGAATAAAGAAATCCAAGCGAAGATCTTAAAGGCTACCGCCTGCGCTTGAACTAGCAAGAACGAGCGCAGAAGAATTAATATGCCCAATTAGGCCTTATGGCATTCCGGAGACTGGCGCAGAAAGATTGACCAATGACAATAATAATCCTTTTGCTTACGATAGCTTTTGGTTTATCCAAATCTATCAACCGTACTATCTTATTATTTATCATAGGTTGCGTCGGATTATTTGGATTAATATTCGTTGTATTAGTTGGGATTTTTCTTTTCCGATTTAATACTTTATATTTCAATGATTAAATAAATTCGAAGCATAAAAAATAAAGAGTTGTTCATATTATGCAAGCCCTGTGGAAGGGAGAGGAATCTAGAAGCTAGCCTTAATTTCAACTTAGTTGAAATTAAGGATGGAAAAAGAGAAGTCCATAACTTGCTGATTTTTCAGAGAGGTTATGGACTTTATTACGGTAGCGAAAAGAAGCGGTTAATTCAGTCTATATTCCAGTAAGCATTAGAATCTCCGTCAAAAATCGTATCAATATCATCATCTGAATAACCCATCTCATCTTGGGCATAAGACCCCGCATATCTACTATATGTATCAGGATCATTATTTTTTATGTAATTCCTAAAATCATCCTCATCTTCTTCAATGATTTCTAATTTACAATCGCATTGACGTTGTACACACAATTCAATAAATGAGGCTGTTATAGGATATTCAGGAAACACTTTCTCTAATTGAGAAATAACATTATCATCAAATAAAATATGGACTCCATCACATTGAGATAAACACCATTCTACATAAGATGGATTTATTTCCATAACATCAGATAATGAAAGGCCGTTGTATTTACCAAAATTAAAACGGTCTTCAATCGATTCAAATTGACAAATCGGTTTACTCATTCCTCTATTATATCCACATCTTTCGGATTATAAACCTCATATATTACAATTCCCGTTTCCTTACAAAGTCGCCGTGTTATAATAACGAAGGCGTTTCCAATTCCTCTGAGTTTTGATGCTGAGGAAAAGATAAATTCTCCGTTTAATGGCATATAAAAGGGAATACTATCGATGACTCGAATATTATCTGGATATTTATGATATCCTTTCAATCTTGGTTTCTCACTTGAAAAAGCCGTTTTATACCCTAAAATTTTATCTTTATTTGGGAGATTCAAAAATCGAGGAACATATAATAAAAAAACAGGGTATTTTTCTTCCGGAGTGGATACGGAATTAAAAATAGGAGCACGAAAGAACTTCCCATCAAGAGGAAAAATTATTCTATCTCCGATTACATTTGCACGTCCAATCGGTGGACATGTTACGGTTTCCTCATAACCGAAACAGGAGTCAATTTCATCCCTATGATAAGGGACAAATCCATATATTGAAGCTTTGTCCTCTATTGGTAATTTTATGCAAGTATTAGCTTCAAGAGTCTTGCCTTGTTTTAAGGTTTCAATAACGTTTGCCATTCTCTATTTTTTTAGCGCAAAGTTACGAATAATACGCGAGAAATCAAAGAAATACTTCCAGCTTATTGACTTTGAAGATGCTGCAGTTGCGGATTTTATGATACTTACTGGAAGAAAGTATCTTTACGTTCTTCCATCTGCTTTTGCAATTCGGTGACATTCTTCTGCGCTTTATTGAGGTCAGTTAATTTCTGTGCGATATATCTTATAGAGGAATTCCAGCTACTTAAAACCGAGGAACATAAATTGCTATGTTGATCAGCAAAAAAACTGAGAAAGTGTGCAGAAAGATAGGAACGGGGATTTGGGGATAATTAATTAAAAAAGGCGCACACCCTCGAAAGGATGCGCGCCCGACACATAGTTAGTGGAAATAGGATTGTGTCGTATTTATTTCTTGAACAGTCGAACAAGTTCTCCAATCCAGAGCACGAGTGAAGTGGCTCCAATTATCACAACCCAGTCGATAAATGAAAGGGGAGTTACATTGAAGAATTCACCGCCTACAGAGACAATAAAGATTTGACCGATGAGAATTACCAAAGCGATCAGTACGAATCCGCCGCAATTCTTAAAATGGAACGCCGAGCGTCCGGTTTCAAAAGCACGGGCGTTGAACATATTCCAGAACTGAAGGAACACGAAGATGGTAAAGAACATTGATAATTCCACCGGAGTAAGGGAAGGATTATTGGCATCTACGGTCTGCGGGATGAATGAGAAGATCTGCAGTATATTCTGCACATCATAGTGCTCGAATATGTAGAGAATGCCAAGAAGCAAGAGGAAGAAAATTCCGCCCACCCCTACAATAGACTGCCACATGGGGCGATTGATGATGAATGCCTCGCGCGAACGAGGTTTGTCTTTCATCACGCTTTCTGAAGGGGGGAGGGAAGCCAAAGCCATTGCAGCGAAGGTGTCCATAATAAGGTTCACCCAAAGCATCTGAGTCACGGTGAGGGGTGATTCAGTACCCATGAATGCACCTGCGAGAACGATAAAACATGCAGCCACATTGACAGTCATCTGGAAGAGGATGAAGCGCTGGATGTTTTGGAACAGCGAACGGCCCCACATCACGGCGCGACCAATAGAAGAGAATGAATTGTCAACGATTGTTATATCTGATGCCTCTTTTGCCACAGAAGTTCCGTCGCCCATTGAGAGACCTACATGAGCGGCTTTGAGGGCCGGGGCGTCGTTTGTACCGTCGCCGGTAACAGCCACCACCTCATTATTCCCTTGGAGAGTCTCCACGAGACGTTTCTTATCCATGGGTCGAGCACGAGCGATAATCTTGATTTTCCCTACACGCTTGCGGAGTTCATCGTCGGGAAGTTCGGCAAATTCCGTGCCGGTAATGATATTTTCATCGCCGTCTGTAGCATCATTCCAAAGGCCAACTTGGCGACCGATTTCCTTAGCAGTTCCGGGAGTGTCACCGGTTACGATCTTCACTTGAATACCTGCATCCATCACTTCCTTCACAGCGTCGGGCACATCGGCGCGTACAGGGTCGGAGATTGCCACGATGCCGAGGAATGTAAGATTCTCGGCAGCCACTTTGCCATCGAGGATGGTCTTATCGCCATCCTGAATTTCCTGATAAGCGAAACCGAGAGTACGCATCGCCATATTCTGATATTCGAGAAGCTGAGCGTCGATTTCTTGCTTGGTTACCCCCGCTGTGTCCTTGCACATGCCGAACACAATCTCAGGAGCACCTTTTACATAAAGAATCTTCTTGCCGGTGGCCGACTTCACAACTGTTGCCATATATTTACGCTCAGTGGTGAATGGGAGTTCTTCAAGGCGACCGGCTTCCTCACGAAGTTTCGCATAGTCAGCACCGCGTTCACGGAGCCAGAGAAGAAGGGCACCCTCAGTGGGATTGCCAAGCACCTGAGGTTTGCTTTCAGAAAGATCAAGCTGAGCTGTTGAGTTGACAGCAATACCCTCATAAAGCACTTCATCAGACGGATTGCCGAAGAAGTTAGTCTTATAGATCTGCATCTGATTCTGAGTGAGCGTACCGGTCTTATCTGTACAGATTACAGTTGTGGCACCCATAGTCTCGCATGCATGCATCTTGCGGACAAGGTTGTTGGTCTTAAGCATCCTGCGCATTGAATATGCAAGAGATAGGGTAACAGCCATAGGAAGACCTTCAGGAACAGCTACAACTACAAGGGTAACGGCAATCATAAGCGTCTGGAGAAGATAAGCTACGAATTCCACCCAGTTGAAACCGTCCATTCCGACGAAGAACATTATGAGGCGTCCGACAACGATAAGAGCTGCAAAAGCATAAGAAATCTTTGTTATCAGATCGCCGAGCCCATCAAGCTGTTCATTGAGCGGAGTTTTTACGCTATCATCTATTTGTGCAGCTTCAAACACCTTCCCATTCTCAGTCTTATCGCCTACAGCAAGCACTTTCATCACTCCATGCCCCTCCATCACTTTTGTTCCACGCATTGCATGATTGGAAGGGAAAGTGTCTTCGGGATTGAACTGTTCGGGATCAGTGGTTTTGTGACACATCGGCTCGCCGGTGAGGGTTGACTCGTCGATATTAAGCGATACAGCTTCGAGCAACTCTCCATCGGCGGGAACTTCCTCACCTGTGTTGAGTATAACGATATCGCCGACAACTACATCCTTTCGCGGAACCTGAGTAACGTTTCCGTTGCGGATCACTTGCACCGGTTCGTCGTCATTCACCTGATTAAGGAGTGCAAATTCCTTGTCGGCTTTAAGCTCGAAGATGAAAGCAAGACCTGTTGCGAGAAGGATAGCGATAAAGATACCGATGGGCTCGAAGAACACACCTGCTCCCTTATCAAGTCCCCAGAACTCGTAACAAGAGATACCGATTGATAGAGCACCTGCAATAAGCAGGATGATGATAAGAGGATCCCCGAATTTCTCAAGGAATCTCTTCCATAGGGGCGTCTGTTCGGCAGGAGTGAGGATATTCACGCCGTTTTTGGCGCGGCTTTCCAACACTTCGGCATCGGTCAGACCGTTGTAATGTTTTTTTTCTGCCATTGATTAAAATATTTTGGGTTGTTTCTTTTTAAGGTATGCAAAATTAACAAAAAAATATGGATAAATGCTTTTTATGCAATGTTTCAGTTTATTTAACGACTTGGAAGGGCTATTTTATTGAAAGGTTGCAGAATTTTATATATATTCTATTATTCTTTATTATTCTATTATATGAGAGTTCAGATATCAAATGAAACCGGGGATTCGAGCAATGCCCGTATCCCCGGTTGTTATGATTACGATTCTTTCCTGTTTTATTTTGCTGAATCAGCGGCAGGAGCATCAGTTTTTGGAGCCTGCGGATTCTTCAGATACTTATCAAGGAAGCGGAAGAATACACGCTGCCATAGAATAGCATTCTGGGGCTTGAGCACCCAATGATTCTCATCCGGGAAAACAAGCATCTCGGCTTCAAGACCATGCATCTTTGCAGCATTGAAAGCCTGCATACCCTGAGAAGCAAGGATGCGATAGTCGAGCTCGCCTACAGTGATGAGCATCGGACACTGCCAGTTGTTCACATAGCGATGAGGCGAATTGGAATAAGTGCGCTGTGCCACTGCATTATCCTTATCCCAATACGGGCCGCCAAGATCGAAATCTGCAAACCACATCTCCTCTGTTTCAAGATACTGAGCTTCGAGGTTGAAGATACCTGCGTGAGCGATAATGGCTGCAAATCTGCCATCGTTATGGCCTGCGAGCCAATAAGCAGAGAAACCACCATAGCTTGCGCCGATTGCACCTACACGATTTTCATCAACGTAGGGACGATTCTTGATATAGTCGGTAGCAGAGAAATAATCCTGCATGTTCTGACCACCGTAATCACCGGAAATCTGTCGATTCCAGTCCTCTCCGAAGCCGGGGAGACCGCGGCGGTTGGGGGCAATCACAATATAGCCGTTAGCGGCCATGATCATAAAATTCCAACGATAGCTCCAGAACTGGCTGACAGCCTGCTGAGGACCACCCTGGCAATAGAGGATAGCAGGATATTTCTTATTAGGATCGAAATCCGGGGGGAGAATCTCCCAACATGTCATCTCCTTGCCGTCGGTGGTAGGAACGATTACCTTCTTCACATCACCTAACTTAAGCTTTCCAAGAAGTTCTGCATTGACAGAAGTGAGTTCCTTTACACCTTCTTTCTGTACGAGAGTAATCTCATTGGGCGAGCGCATGGAATGACGAAGAGCGATTGCTGCGTTATCGGCCACAGGAACCACATTCACGAAATCAGCCTGCTCCATGGCCACAGTGTCGATTGCAGCAGTAGCTACATCGATTGTGAAGACAGGAGATACCCCCTGATAGTATCCGGTGAACCAGATATTCTTGCCATTTTTAGCCCATGCAATCTGCTCGGGCCAGTAGTCCCAATTCTCTGTGAGGTCGCGCTTGGATGAGCCATCGGCATTCATCACCATCAGACGTTTTTTATCGCTTTCATATTTGGCAGTGGCCATAGATAGCCAAGCGATAGTCTTTCCATCGGGAGAGAATACCGGGTCAGTGTCATAGCCCGGCATACCTTCAGTAAGATTTTTGGTTGACTTGTCAGCCACATTGTAAAGATAGAGGTCGCTGTTGGTAGAGAAAACCATTTCCTGACCTTTCTGTTTGCGAGAAACATATATCAGAGATTTGCTGTCGGGACTCCAAGCAAAGGATTCTGCTCCGCCAAAAGGCAACATTGGGCACTCATATGGTTCTCCTTCCATTATATCTACGGCATTCTCAAGTTTTGAGCCATTGAAATCTGCGAGGAAGGGGTGAGGAATCTGAGTGATCCACTCATCCCAATGCTTATAACCGAGATCATCGATTACACGGCCCGTGGTTTTGGGAAGATCTTTGAAGAGTTCCTCATCATTTTTGTTGAAGTCGTCGATCGGGCTTGCATATATCACCTTAGACTCATCAGGAGAGATTTCGAAGCAGTTTATACCGTTTTTCACATCTGAAACTTTTGTTTCGCCGGAGCCGTCTGCGTTCATTACGAACAGCTGAGAAGCCTCTGAATCTTTGTCGTAACGTATAAATGCAATTTTCTTCCCTCCATCTATCCAGCGGAGATTAGACTCTGAACCGGCCGTCTTGGTTAGGCGGGTCATGTTTTTGCCATCGGCATCCATTGAATAGATTTCGGCATTTCCCTTGTTGAGTTCGATACTCTCATAAGTGAGAGTGAAGATGATTTTCGATCCGTCGGGAGAGGGGGTAGCCTCACTGATACGGCCGAACGATTCAAGGATCTCCGGAGTAAGCATTCCGTTGACCACTTCCACTTCTGGTTTCTCGATGATGGTGTCGGCTGCTTGGTCTTTCTGACAACTTGCCAGAGAGATTGGAAGAAGCATTGCACCCATAGCGATGTTTGCTTTTTTCATAATGTAGATTTAAAGTTGTTATCTCTTTTTCCTACCTCTGTAGGATTCTTTATTATTGAAATTATAGTTTCTTGAATTACTATTTCCACCACTTTTTGCCTCCGGTTTTCTTTTATTCCCGGCATAAGGAGGAAGCAATCCATGATGACGAGGAGGGTTGTCGTACAATGCAGCCACGAGATCCTTTCTTCCCATTTTCCTAAGTTCGGATATTATGGAATGTTTGTTCTCAGGCTTATACCAGAAGAAAAACGAACGTTGAGCAAGTTTCTCTTTCTCAGTATGCGCTGTATATACCTTCTCGCCGGTATAAGGGTGATATCCGGTGTAATAGATTTCGGTGGCGAGCGTCATAGGTGTAGGAGTAAAGTCTTGCACTTGTTCCAATTGAAAATTCAATTTTTTCGTTTCTGCCGCTAATTCCGCCATATCTTCCTCCTGACACGCAGGATGTGAAGAAATAAAATAGGGGATAAGCTGCTGACGCAATCCCTTCTCCTCATTCACTTTGTCGAAGATATTTTTGAAACGATGAAAAAGGGAGAAAGATGGTTTTCTCATGCAATCAAGCACCCGGTTGGATGTGTGCTCCGGAGCAACCTTCAATCTTCCGCTCACATGATCCGCAATTAGCTCACGCATATATTTACGGTTGGTGGCATTGATCTTTTCATCACCCGAATCAGCCATAGAAAGATCATATCTTACACCGCTGCCTATAAATGATTTCTTCACCTCCGGGAGAGCATCTACCGAATGGTACACGTCCAAGAGAGGAGCATGGTTATTGTCCAGGTTCCTGCAAGGCTTGGGATGAAGGCATGAAGGTCGAGTGCACTTTTTGCAAATATCCTTATTTTTCCCACCCATGGAATACATATTTGCCGAGGGTCCGCCTAAATCGGAAATGTAGCCCTTGAAATCATGCATTTTCACCACCTGTTTTGCCTCCTTCAAAATAGATTCTTTCGAGCGAGAAGCAATAAACTTGCCCTGATGGGCTGAGATGGTGCAGAACGCGCACCCTCCGAAGCAGCCTCGATGCATACATATAGAATGGCGGATCATATCATATGCCGGGATATTCTTTCCCTTATAGCGTGGATGGGGAAGACGAGTGTATGGAAGATCGAAAGAGGCATCCACCTCTTTTGTGGAAAGAGGGGGGTACATGGGGTTGATCTTTACCATTTTTCCGCCGGTTTTCTGCCATAATACTTTTCCTTCATATTTATTAGATTCCTCCTCCACATGACGGAAGTTTTCGGCCTGTTTCTTTTTATCTTTAGAACAATCCTCAAAACTATGCAATATAATATCTTTCTCTGATGGTTTTTCATCAGAAAATATCACGGTTTGAGGAATATTCTTCATATCCTTTATTTCTTCGCCAAGCTTAAGGCGGCGTGTGATCTCTGTAAGGGGCTTTTCACCCATTCCATAGACAATCATATCTGCGGCAGCTTCAGAGAGAATAGAAGGACGCAATTTGTCCTGCCAATAATCATAATGCGACACACGACGCAAGGATGCCTCTATTCCACCTGCAATCACCGGCACATCAGGATAAATCTCCTTAAGGATTTTGGAATATACAATCGTTGGATAATCCGGACGCATCCCATGTTTCCCCCCGGGAGTGTATGCATCGTCATGGCGCAGGCGCCGGTTGGCGGTATAATGATTCACCATCGAATCCATAGCACCTGCTGAAACACCAAAAAAGAGCCTTGGACGGCCTAATTTCTTAAAGTCGCGCAGATCATCCCTCCAATTAGGCTGAGGCACAATCGCCACCTTCAACCCCAAAGACTGAAGGGTGCGACCAATCACGGCTGCTCCGAAAGAGGGGTGATCCACGTAAGCATCGCCCGAGAACAGGATTACATCCGGCTGATCCCATCCTAATTCCTTTATTTCATCCTTGGTGGTGGGAAGAAATGCGGATTTGGGTGGATATGGTGTTGTTTTATTCATCTTGCTCTGGTTCTGTGATAAGTTCCTTGATTTTCAAAAGTTCATCTCTCAAACGAGCTGCTTCAATAAAGTCGGTGTTTCTTGCCGCCTTTATCATTTCGTTCTGGAGTTTGTCGGCTTGACGTTTAAGTTCGGTCTGAGACATCAATTCCACAACAGGATCAGCTGCAATCGAAACAGTATGTTCCTCTTCAATATATGGACGTGGAGCAGATTTTTTAGTCTCCTTGTTTTTAAGATCCTTGTTCTTGCGTGCATTAGGCTCTGTTCGGGAAAGACGCGTTGGGGTGTCTTTTTCCAAAGCTTCCTCTCCATAAATCTCAAGCAATTCCCTTCCTGAAGATTTCTTTACAATTGGAGTCGGCACAATGCCATGATCCTTATTATATTTCATCTGCTTCTCGCGGCGACGCTCCGTTTCATCGATGGTCTTCTGCATGCTGTCAGTAATCTTGTCGGCATACATTATTACCTTTCCATTCACATTGCGCGCCGCACGGCCTGCAGTCTGTGTCAGCGAGCGGTGGTTGCGAAGGAATCCCTCCTTGTCAGCATCAAGGATGGCAACGAGTGAAACCTGCGGAAGGTCGAGACCTTCACGCAGAAGGTTAACGCCTATAAGCACGTCGTAAACACCCTGACGAAGGTCTTCAAGAATGCGGATTCTTTCGAGGGTGTCAACATCGCTGTGGATATATGCACTATTTACGCCCCATTTGCGAAGATGTGCATCGAGCTCCTCTGCCATACGCTTCGTGAGGGTAGTGACGAGCACACGTTCATCCCTTTCAATACGCTCCTGAATTTCATCCATGAGATCATCAATCTGATTCATTGTGGGACGAATCTCAATTTCAGGATCCAGGAGGCCCGTGGGACGAATCACCTGCTCGGTGAATACACCTTCCGTCTGCATAAGCTCGTAGTCGCCGGGAGTGGCGCTTACATATATCACCTGATTTGTTAATTTCTCGAACTCATCAAATTTCAAGGGACGGTTGTCGATAGCGGCAGGGAGTCGGAAACCATACTCCACGAGGTTCATCTTTCTTGAAAGGTCGCCTCCGTTCATTCCGCGTATCTGAGGGAGAGTAACATGGCTCTCATCTATTATAGTGAGGTAGTCTTTGGGGAAATAATCGAGCAGGCAGAAAGGACGCATTCCGGGTTCGCGGCCGTCGAAATAGCGCGAGTAATTCTCAATTCCGCTGCAATGTCCCAATTCCTTGATCATTTCGAGATCGTAGGTGACCCGCTCGCGAAGACGTTCGGCCTCTAAAATCTTTCCTTCCCGCAGGAAGAAATCACATTGGGCACCAAGATCCACTGCGATATTATCAATTGCAGAGGCTGTGCGTTCCTTTGACGACACGAAAATATTGGCCGGATAGATATTGAAACCATCAAGATTGGTCAAAACCCCTCCCGAAAGAGGATCCACGGTTTGAATTTTTTCTATCTCATCTCCCCAGAATGTGACACGCAGCTGAATGTCTTCAAAGGATAGCATAATATCTACAGTGTCGCCTTTTACTCGGAATTGCCCATGGTTAAGGTCCATTTCCGTTCGGCTATAAAGAGAATCAACCAATTTCCTAAGGAAGGCATTCCGAGAAATCCGCTGTCCAACTTTTATATTAACTACCGTCTGCGCGAAATCATCCGGATTGCCCATACCGTAGATGCAGCTCACACTCGAAACAACCACTACATCACGGCGTCCGGAAAGAAGGGCTGCCACAGTGGAGAGACGGAGCTTTTCGATCTGATCGTTAATCATCAGATCCTTCTCAATATATTTATCTGAAGAGGGGATATAAGCCTCCGGTTGGTAATAATCATAATAGCTCACAAAATACTGCACGGAATTCTCAGGGAAAAAACTTTTGAATTCCGAATAAAGCTGAGCTGCCAATGTTTTATTGTGTGAAAGGATCAGGGTAGGGCGTTTCACTTCCTGGATCACATTGGCCATAGTGAAGGTCTTACCCGAACCGGTCACGCCGAGGAGGGTCTGATGTTTCAGACCATCTTCCACTCCCTGCGCCAATTCGCGGATAGCCTCCGGCTGATCGCCGGTAGGCATGTACTCCGATGTTAACATGAAATCCATAATATTACCAATGTTGAGTTTCAGTAAGTTGAATTAATGCGGAACTATTATCGGAATTTTTTTGACGATTTCATTGGAGGAAGATTGTCAAAAAGATTCATATTTTCCTTCTTT
The DNA here is from genome assembly GCA_014800245.1 of Bacteroidales bacterium. GTDB lineage: Bacteria > Bacteroidota > Bacteroidia > Bacteroidales > Muribaculaceae > Lepagella. The sequence goes on from JAAVGM010000012.1 coordinate 95,236, forward strand.
GCTTTTGATGTAATGTTAATGTAAGGATTCATTGATTTGTAGTTTTTGTGACCGGTCCATTTCATTACGATGTTTGGTGGTATGCCGAGAGAGAGGGCATTGCATACAAATGTCTTTCTGGCGGTGTGCGAAGTGATGCATTCGTATTTCTTAAATTTTTGCACTATCTTCTCAGTTCCGGAGAAATTAGCTATCTCTATTTCTTCATTCAGTTCAGCCATCTTGCCAAGTTCAGTCAACAGGTTGTTGAAATGCTTCAATGACATCTTCTGGAATACATTGTCGGAATTGTTATGGTCTATCACCGATAGGGAGTCTATAATTCCCTTGCTGAATTGATTGAGCTCTATTACCAGTCGGTCGGATGTCTTCTTTGTTACAATTTCGATGCTATCCTCTGACACATCTCCCCATTTCAATGCTTGCATGTCTGAGAACCTAAGACCGGTGAAACAGCAGAAAAAGAACATATCCCTTGCTTTAGTTAGATTTTCAAAGTATTGGAGGTCGAGAGATTGAATTTTATACAGCTCCTCCAATTCAAGGAAAATGACAGGCTTCTTAATCGTCTTCAATGAAGCAGGCTGATTGGTGATTCTACATTCCGAGCAATATCCCCTTTCTTTAGCCCATCTTGCGAATCTCCGAATATTGTTTAAATATCCGTTGATTGTGGAGTTTTGCAGGCCGTGTGTTACTTTCGGAGTATCGTCTTCCTTTAGAGTAACCAATGGGCGACTAAAGTATGACTTCAGTAGCGTTGCATATTTTGTGTCGTCTATTTCATCAAGAGTAATGTTTGGGCCGAGAGCTGCTATCATAGATTCAAGGCTTCTCTTGACTGTTCTGATCATTCCGAATGTCCACTGACTTAGTATCGATTGCTCCTGAATGTATTGATTTGCCAATTCGGAAATAGTCTTCCCTTTTGCGGCACCTTCCGGCTTTATCTTCTCCTTTAATTCTTCTTTTGTCGGAATCTTATCGAGATTTTCAAAATAGAAGAAAGCTTTGGAAATTCTCTCTTCAAGAATTTCAAGCTCGCGATTTATTACACTCGCCGGCACTTTGTCCGCACCATGAGAAGTGTTCTTCCTGCATCTTGAGCCATCCCATGAAGAGCGACCCCTTGAATCAGTTTTGTTGACATGATACCCTACGGAAACAGTCAAGGATGTTCCGTGATTCCACGTTATACGCAATCTCAAAAGAGTATCGCGGAATATATATAGGAGTTTTCTTTTGATTGGGGTCATTGGAGTTGTATTTAGGATTTAGGTTTAGGGGAGGCTCTTTTGAATTTTGGAAGTGGAGTGATCTCCTTTGAGAACATTCCACCTTGTCCTGTCAAGAGCCAAAGGGCGGAGACATCATAATCCCTTACGAGATATGTGAGCCATTCTTGTTTTATTCTTTGTCCTTCCTTTCTGCATGTATGGAAATTCCAATAGTTTTCGCCATATTCGCGAGTAAACGTCTGCATTCCCCGGATACGTTTCTGAGCTTTGATCATATCAAGAGCTTCGAAGAATCTCTTAGTTATTTCAAGACATTCTCTTGGTTCTTCCATAATATATCAATACATTCCCATTACTTAGAAAATACAAAGAGTTACAACAGAATTATATGCTTTATTCTGTTGGCTCTTGATACTCATACTCTTCTTGTATGGAATATTTGTAAAGCCTTTCCATTAGTCTGCTTAACACATGACTTGTTGCAGCAAAGAAAAGAGATGTTAGGATAGCAGATATCCACACAAGCCATAAGGAAGGTCCATGAGAATCCTCCGCAATCCATAGGATTAATGATGCAACTGCAGAGAGAAGGAATATGAATGAAAGGACTTTGAGAGTCCAATAAGCGAATTTGTCCATAATTAGAAAATTAAATTGTTGAGTTTATGAATGTTCCTCCCAGCACTCTGTATATGCCGAGAATAATTGATTTCTCTATTTTAAAAGGTGGATATTTTGGATTAATGCTTCGAGCCTCAATATATTCATCCTCATCTGCTGGAAATATGTTTTTTACGATTACTCCGTCATAAGTGTCGATAACCATAGTGTTCCCCCAAGGGATGAAGCTTCCTGTCATTTTCTTAATAAAAAGATATGATCCGTTCCGGTAATCAGGCTCCATGCTATCTCCTGATACCTGTATAGCCCAATCTGCCCCATTCACAGGAGATTTAATTTTCCGACAGTTGGATAGTTCAATTCCATCAGATAGGTTTTGAAGGCTTCCTGCCATTGCTTCAACTGGAAGGAGTGGAACAAAATCTGATTCGTCTTGGATGTTACAATCTTGCGCTGAATCAGAGTATCTGAAATTTCTAATTATATTTTCGGGAGGTTGCCAATCAGTATCATTCCCTTTGTCGTAATAAAAATTATAGTCTAACCATAGTTCTTTCACAAATTGATTTGATGATTCTATGTCTGAATCATGAACCAGATTATAAATAGCAGATCTGAATCTATCCCATTTTATGTAAGGAACCTCACAAATTTTATACCATCCATCTTGAAAGGAAGGCCAATCATCTCCATTTGCATGAAAACCATGAGTTTTTTCATTGTAATAACATGGAATAATGGCAACATCATTCTTAGAACGAAGCATATTTTCACCCTCCCCACTCAACCAATCTGAATTGAATATATCGCCAAATGCGTGATTAAATCTACTAAGGAAATTTTGAGTCAGATATTTAGAATCTCCATTAAATGCTTTTGAGACATTAGGTGGAGTAGATCCCATAATATCTGCAATATCTTTTTGAGTATGCACTTTTCCAAGACTACGAAGATAATCATAGGCTTCTCTTAGATTATTAACGCTTATACTAATATTCATTGTTAATAATAGTTAATAATAGCAATAATTATTGTTATAAACATTGTTATACCAATTTTTATTACTAACTTTACATCAAAATTAATAACACGACTACAAAATTAATTAAAAGTATGGAAAAACCAAATACTTTTGAGGCCCAAGATGGAAAAATGACCCTCATGGACTATTACCAAAGCATTCCAAAATATCCCAAGCAGGATTTTATTAAAGAGATCTGCAAGAGATGTGATGTAAATGAAAATACAGTCCGCAACTGGCTTGCCGGGAGAAATCTCCCTCAAAAGGCATCATATCTGCGGACGCTCTCTGAAATGACCGGGATTCCGGAGGAGAACCTGTTCGAGCGCGACAACGACAAATCTGTTTTGTCAGAAGATAACAACCACTGAAAGTATATTGAGACAACACTAAAAGTATGAATAGAGAATATTTCATTTGCGACGAAAAGCTCTTCTGTATCTCCGATGGATCAACCCGGGAGATAACAGAGAAGGACACAGAGCTGATCGATGAGATTCTGCAAAGGGTCGAGACCTTCTACCCGAAAGCTATGGAAGCCCTAAATGATGTCTATGGAGAAAGCAGCCCGAACGTGAGCTATTACAAATATCTGCGGGTTCGTAGGTTCCTTAGATGCAATTTCGGAGATCTGGACACCAAAGACCATGATGATGTTGACGGTGTGTTCAATTTCGAGAAGATTCAGTGTCCGTTGAGAGGGGAGTGTAAGTATGACGGAGTGATATGCCTTCCGGAATACTCTTCCAGACTATCGGATGCAGAGAAGAGGGTCATGAAGCTCTATTATGAAAGCAATAGCATCGACAGGATAGCCGACAGGCTCTTTATCTCCTGCAATACTGTAAAGAACCACATCAAGGCATCCTATGCAAAGCTCGGAGTACATTCGAGGGGAGAATTCATCAAATACGCATCAAAACATCATTTATTCGGATAAGATATGGAAAGAACATTGATAAAAGGGAATAAGGCACTTGCAGAAACACTCGGGGTGCACTTCCAGACAGTCCAGCAATGGAGAAGCAAGGGATTGCTTAAAGACGCGACAATGGTTGAACGTGGTCGGGTAATCATTTATGATCTTGACAAGGTTTTTGAATGTCTGAAATATCGCCCGGTGTCGGCAGGAAGGAGGAGAGCGATATGAACACAAGGATAATGCTTCTCACAATATTGATGTATATCCTCGGAATGGTTGCACTTTTCTGCATTTTCTCCGAACCAGCAGACGACTCGCAGACGTGGATGGCAGACTTGATTAAAGCGAAAACAATTGGTATTGTAGCCGGACTGGGCGTATGGTTGATCAACAGACATTTGAAGAGAATGACAATAAATAATACAATATTCTTAAGCAAAAGGCAAGAACCCAAGAGAGGGTGAGCCATTACAATCCTTATACATTTAAATTGAGTTAGGTTAATTTCAACTACATAAGCGTTCTGAAATTCCTACACAAATTTTAAGATTCAAAGGTCCCAACTTCCGTGAGGAAAGCAAGACCGACACCACCGGATAGCTCAATGGCAGAGCCATAGCGGAGTTGAATGACCGCGAACGATGAGGGTTCGAATCCCTCTCCGGCGACAAGATCAGGAATCGTTTTCGTGATATCATGGGAATGCTTCCGACCGCCAAAACAAAATATTAATTAAAACAGAAAAGAAAATGAGTTTATTCAAGAAACCATCAGAACTTACCGCCAAGCCGGGGATCGTCGGGATGATTTACGGACAACCCGGTTCAGGCAAATCCACATTAGCCTGTTCCGCCCCTGGGGCAGTAATGCTTGATTATGACGGAGGTGTAAACCGAATCAATGGCGCGCATCAGGTGCCCACACTCCAGATCTCCACTTGGGAGCAGACAGCGGAGGCACTCGCAGAGATAAAGGCTACACCAGAAATCCAGACTGTGCTGATAGATACAGTCGGAAAGCAACTTGCCTTTATGGAGGAATACATCAAGAGGAACGTGACTTTCTCGAAAGGTGGAAACCCGGTTGAGGTGAATCGCGACGGATCTCTGTCAATGAAGGGATTTGGAAGAAGGAAACAGATGTTCGTGGATTTCATCAAGGAGATTACGGTAATAGGCAAAAATGTAATCTTCATAGCCCACGACAAGGAGGATAAGGATGGAGATAACAGGTATTTTCGCCCGGATGTCGGCGGATCCTCTGCCACTGACCTTATGCGTGAGCTTGATTTGGTAGGGTATGTGCAGATTATAGGCACAGAAAGAACCATCACCTTCACCCCGACAGGAGCCTATTATGCAAAAGACACATGCGGAATGCCCGGAATTATTCCTATCCCCTCCCTTATAAACAGCGATGGCGTAGTTGTAGGTGAGAACAATTTCTTTTGCAAGGTGATAGCCAACTATAAGAACAGGATCAAGAGTAATCTTGAGAACAACCGCAAGTTGGATTCCCTCAAACAAGAGATCGACAAAAACATAGAGTTGGTAACAGATGCAGATTCAGCCAACAATTTTGTGGATTGGTGCAAGAGTATTGAACACATATATAACTCAGCCGCTATAGCAAAGAGTCGTATCTCACGCAAGGCAAAAGAGCTTGGGCTGACGCTTGACATGACAACTAAGAAGTATGTGAAACCTGCCGAAAGTGCAAAAGAAGAGACAACTGATGGGAGCGCAGCCTAAATATAGGATCTATCCCTCGCTTCTTGACAAATACCAGGATCTCCTCGACTATGAAACCATAGCCGAGGAGGACTGGAACAAAGTAAGTGAAACTGCCCTTGAAAGAGGCGAATTTAAGGGATGCGATGCAGGAGACTACAAGCTTACTCCGGATGAAATGTATCTCAAGCTTGAGGCTGAGCTCATCGACACTATCAACAGATGCCCGAGAAAGCCAAACGAGGCGGCTGACAAAGGAACTGCATTCAACGAGATTGTGGATTGCCTTATTGAAGGACGAGGATCAAGCCGAGAAGATTGTAAAATCTATTCCTGCTACAACAAGGGAGGTCTGAATGCCATCAAGATTATCAGAGCTGAGATAAACGGATTCGTATTTGACTATGATGTTAAGCTATGCAAGGAAACCGCCAAAGCATTTGATGGAGCTGTAACGCAGTATCTCACAAGCGCAGTAATGAAAACTGCATTCGGCTCGGTGGAGATATATGGTTTCATTGACGAATGGGTAGGGAACCGGATGGTTGATATCAAGACCACAGGGAAATACTCATTCGGCAAGTATGAGAAGAAATGGCAGAGACATGCCTATCCATGGTGTGCCCTCGAATCCGGAGATGCAGAGGAGATAGAGAGTTTCACCTATTGGGTGCTTGAATGGGCTTATCAGAGGCAAGGAAATCCACTGAAGGCGAAGAGCATCACAGAAGAGACATATACCTACGACCATCAAAATACCTCCCTTCTGCTTCGGCAGCATGTGGAGAGCCTTATCGGATGGCTGGAATATAGAAAAGAATTCATACAAGACAAGCGCATCTTCGGAGGGGAGAACCCTGAAGGGTGGCACGGCACTCCGGTAGATCCTGCGCTTCTTGAACACCAATAACCTAAAACCTAAAGAAAATGGCAAACAAAATCAGTGGGCGAGTCATAGAACTCACCCTCACAGAGACCTTGACTTCCGCAAGTGGAAATCTATATACAAAACGAGAGGTTGTAATAGAACGGACAATCTTTGACAGAAACACCGGATTTCCCACAACAGACAGCACTGACACTCCCACCTTCACGCTAATAGGGCAGAATTGCAATGCGCTTGACCGAGCGAAGATTGGAGACAGCATAACTATCCATTATGACCTTCAAGGGAGGAGCTATGTAAAGAATGGTATAAAGAAGTACTTCACAGATATACGCGTTTTCAATGTGGAGCTCCGCGATATGCCACAGCCGATAGCGAATGACGAGGAAGGAAAGACTGACACAACGTTTGATACCAACAATCCTTACGGATTGATCACACCGGAGAATCTTCCAAAGGCTTCATCAGATCAAATAAGCGCATCTAAGCTCGAAAATGATGACCTCCCATTCTAACATACTATTTAGATAATTAAAATGCTCTACGACCTCTCAAACGAATTGCAAGCCGAGAATTTCAAGCGGAGATGTAACCTCCTTTACAAGAACAGGGGCATAGTGGATCTGACCGAGAAGAAGCAGCAACGCACCATCAGGCAGAATTCATATCTCCATGCAGCCTTGGGATATTTCGGTCTGCAATTCGGCTACACCATTGATGAAGTGAAACGATGGTATTTCAAGGAAACCTGCAACCGCGAGCTTTTTGTAAAGGAGATCTCGGATAGGTTCACCGGCGAAACTCGCATACAGCTTCGTTCCTCCTCCGATCTGACCACAGAAGAGATGACTCTGGCAATAGAGAGATTCCGGGATTGGTCGGCAATGAAAGCCGGAGTGTATATACCATCCCCAGACGAGCATCGACTTGTGATGCAGATGGAGATTGAGGCTGAAAGGGCAAGACAATACCTATAATGAATGATGGAATCCAAGAAACAAGAAATTGACTATCCGCGTCAGACAATCCACGGACAGCCTCCGAGCAAGAGCAATACCTACAAGATTACTAAGATTGCCGGGCATTTCTCACTTGGGAAAACCAATGCTATGAAGGAATATGAAGAGAGTTTCTTCATGCAGTGTTCGCTGAGGAAGAGAATGATTACATCAAGGTTCAAGCTTATAATTGATGTATTCTTCAAGAGCGATCAGCCAGACCTTGACAACTCCTTGAAAGTGGTTCTCGACTGCCTGCAATCCTGCGGAGCGATAAAGAACGACCGACTCTGCGCTGAAATCCACGCCCGCAAGTTGATTGATAAAAAGGATCCGAGGATTGAGTTCATTCTGGAGGATCTGACATAGGCTTCCGCAGGCTGTTGAAGTAAATTGAGTAAAAAGCTGAATAGTAATTATTTGTGGATGTAAAAGTGGAAAAGTGCATCAAAATGTTAAAATCTAAAAAATATTATGATAATCTCAATAAAAATTTATAACTTTACATCCACAAACACTAAAAGTTATCAATATGCAAATGAGTAAGTTATATGCTGATTCTTTCGGCGTTCATGTAATCCTTCCGACCCTCAATGAATATACGATTGAGTGGTGGCAGATAGCCAAGGATGGAGTGCAATATTGGCTTAGACATCTTAAAGCCAAAAGATGGTTTTCCACGGAGTTAAGTAAGAAGTTCATGGCTATATGTCAGGAACATAATGAAATGTTCCTTTGTTGATCTAATCATGACCTATATTGAGTTATTAAACGAGTTCTGGAGACAGAATGGACTTAAGGCATTCGGAGCGATGGACACAATGGTTTACATGTATTTATTGCACCAATGTAGCATCCGGGGATGGCTTAACCCATTTCAATTGCAGACGAAGAATTTAGAGCTTGAACTCGGGATTCCTCGTAAGTCGATTGAAGAGTCAAAAAATAGACTCAAGCAAAGAGGCATGATTAGTTACATATCCGGAAGCCGGCATAAATCGCCAATCTATACAATTCTTGGACTTGAGATTTCCAATGTTACCACAAGTAACACTAACGGTAACACTAACGGTAACACTAACGGTAACACTAACGGTAACACTAACGGGATTTCCTGTACTCCCCCCACCCCCCCCTATAATAACCCCCCTATAGTCCCCCCTACGGATATTGTTGTTGATGATAATTATCCTCCAGCGCGCGTGTGTATGCGTGAGGATCGAGACTTAGCTCGGTTTGATCAGCTTTTGCAAGAGATTCTTGACGGGAAACATCAGATATGGGAAAACTCAACATGCAAGAAGCTCGGCATTAATAGAGTAGCTGATTATCTTTACTCTTTCCGGGAACATGCTATTGTCAACTCCCGGCTTCATGAGGTTGACAACATTAATGACCTAAAGCAGTATTTTGTAAACTCTTTCCGGTATTTCACCAAGTCAAATCCTATCCAGATGCTATGTGAATTTGAGAAGAGCAGTTCCAATGGCAGTTTCATTAAATTTTGTCAATGGATTAGAGAAAAGTGCACAAATATATCTCGTGGGTTAATCCCTTTGTCAGAAGATGAGTTCAACATTCTGATCGATGCTTATGGAGGGAAGGAAGTTGGAGGTAGAAAAATATTTGACACAGTTAAGCAGATCAACGAAAGGGAGGATATTGTATCTAAATATTATTCCCTGTATCGGTTAATCATCAAATGGATTGAACATGAAGATAGAAGATAACAAGTTAGAATTTTCCTTTCCCTCTCCTATACAGGACTTAGAGTGCGAGAAAATGGTACTGGCAGCCTTAATGACTTCGTACAATTGTGTATCAGATTTAGACCCAATTCTTGACATTGAGTGTTTTTCTGATCTGCATAATCAAGAAATCTATTCTGCCATAAAACATATTTATAATTCCGGATCAACCCCCTCAATAGTAACTGTCAGGAGTATCCTTGTAAAAAACGGGTCACTTGTAAAAGCTAATGACCTTGCTGATATAGCTCTTGGTACAGTCATTGATACAAATCCTTATCCGCTTGCTTTACGCTTGAAGGATTTGAGTTATAGAAGAAAACTCTGGGAGATAGGGATGAAATTGGCAGAAGGATGCAGTAGTGAGATTTTGGATATAGAATCCTTGCACAATGAAGCAAAGACTTGCATTGATTCAGTTTTTGATGGTTTGTCTAATAATATCTCCACATTGTCAGATGCCTACAAGGAGGTACAAGAGCAGATGCTTCTTAATCGTGATAGAGAGCCTGGTGAGATTACAGGAACGCCTACAGGGTTCGCTCATTTTGATAACAATGGAGGTCTTACCGGAACTGACTTGATCATTATCGGTGCGGACACCTCTCAAGGCAAAACTTCATTCGCAACATTGTTGGCTGTACAGTCGATTATCCATGGTGACAAGGTAGCTTTTTATTCTATGGAGATGACCCCAAAGCAATTGGCGGCTCGCATATCGTCAATGTACTCCAGTATTAATTCCAAGGATATCCTGAATGGTAGGCTTGAGCTGAATGACATTTACAGGATTGATGGCGTTATGGCAGGACTGAACACAGATGGTCTTTTCTTTGATGGTCGGTCAACGTCTTCTCTGGATTCGATCATAACATCTATCAGGCAATTAAAAATGAAACATGATATAAAGGGCGCAGTAGTTGACTACCTTCAGTTGATTAGAGTTGATGACAAAGGGCTGAATCGAGAACAAGCCGTAGCCAAAGCTGCCCGAGACCTAAAGAATCTTGCAAAAGAACTTAACATCTGGATAATAGCTCTTTCCCAATTATCACGAGGAGATAAAGGGAATCCGATACCGAGTATGGCTCAGCTTAGAGATTCTGGTCAGATAGAGGAAGCCGCTGATACTGTGATCCTGCTTTATCGTCCTAAAGAGAATGCGGGCTTCCCTGCGCCATTTGAGAATGTGAGTCCCCACGGCACTTGCTTAGTTCGTGTGGAGAAAGGACGAAATGTCGGAGTAGGGGAGTTCATCTGCGGATTTCGACCTGAGAACACTCTCTTCTATCCCCTCAGTCCTTTTGATCTCCAAAGGCTGTCTAACGTGAATCTGGATGTAGAATCAGGCTCGTCTTCCATCAAGCGGAATGGCATCCCTCTGGAGGATCTTCCATTTTAATTTAAAAAATAGTGTAAACGTATTTGAAAATTAAATACTTTTTATTAACTTTACATCCACAAACACTAAAAAGTAAAAATTAAATGAAATCAAATGTTTTAAGCCCTTCCCTCGGGTCAATTACGATGTTACAAACATCTACTACATCTCAAAGGAAATCGGCTCTTATCGGAGCTAAAAACAATCAACGGCTAAATATCACCAAGCAGGACTTGAATAAGCTGATTCCGGTGTTGCAGAATCTCATTCTATGCAATGATCCTGAAATCGGAGGCGCGTACTATGAATCTGGCTATAGAGTGGAGAATGACTATGCGCAGAATAGCATATCCTATGAACAGGATGGCTGGGAAATCTATGTAGAATACGAATGTTGTGGAGAATGGTATGATCACCCAGGAGACAGATGGACTCCTTCCGAGCATACGCTTCGGAAGGCATGGGGAGAGATAACCTCGATAGATGCTACCTACACCGATGAAAATACCGGGGAGTGCATTGATTTTTCCGAATCTGATCTTTCTGAAATATGGGATGCTCTTGAGGAGAGCCTTGCAGAGAGTTTGAACGAATGCCTGTATCAATAAATCCGGATCATACATGAAAAAGATAACCGAAGAGATTCGTGTCTTTCTTGCCACAGAAGAGGAGGACACCAAGCTGAGAAGATTCCTCCACAAGAGAGGATGGAAATGGGGAAGTGGAATGAGCATAATGGA
>JAAVGM010000013.1 GCA_014800245.1 Bacteroidales bacterium
CATCAGATTGAAGTATCATAATATACAAATCAAGTCCGTTCGAGTCAAATCTTCTTACAACAAACTAAATTTCAATAATTTCAAAGTACTCTTTTAGATTTTAATGGGACATTAATGATATATCTTATAATGTAAAATTACAAAAAATAATTGAGAAAAACATAAGTAATCATTGTGTTTTTCCTTTCTACTTAATCTATAATGACTATCCTCATAAGTCCCCAAAGAGATCTATTTGTATAGTAGAGGCACAAATACTACAAAAATGTATGATGGAAGGATTAAAAATTGATTTTTGAAGGGTATCGCGGATAAGCCTCACGGCTTGGTTAGGCGCGGATGGGGTGCGGATCTTTTTATAGGTTTCTTTTATAAATAAAGGGATTGTTTAGGATGGAAATCAAGGTATGCTTATCGCAGTTCAGATTGCTTCGCAATTTGAATAGGCGGATGAGAGCGCATCAATGCTGTGCGCAGCCTACCGCGAAAATCCGTTTCGATCCGATAATACAATCATCGGATGATTGTATCAGCGATCTTTAAAACTCGAGGATAAATAATAAAAAGATCCGCAAAAATCCGCCGCCGATCGGCGAAAAGTCTTAATGGATTAAGACCCGCGATTCCTTTTTTCCTTTAATATCCACATCCAAGTAATATCCGAGCTTTGAGAGAATTTTGCCGAATCATGGTATAAATGTAATCGCAGAAATAAAAGAGGTTCACCGAATTTTCGCAGAACTTTTTTAAAATCAGTGATATGGAATGGAATAACAAAACCTGCCGGTTTTGGGAATCTTCTCAGAACGACAACGAATTTTAGGGATAAGGGCTTACGATATTTGGATAAAAACTATAGTATTAAGATAAAGTTTTACCGTATTTAAGGGATATCGTTCCTTGAAAATTCCTAAAAGCGCGAGCTTTCTGTTCCATAACCATCTTAATTTTTTATTTCTGCGATAGTTTGGTGATCCTTCTTTTAATTCTGTGATTTCAAAATATACTTGCAAAAGTTGATTAAGACCCGCGATTCCTTTTTCTGTAATTATCCCGCTAATAATATGTGGATCTCGGCTCTCTATTGATAGATTTGGGGATTTTTGAGGGTAATCAATTTTTGTTTCTTCAATTTTTTTTATACCTTTACCAACACTATCAACAAATTAAAATATTATGAAGAAATTAATAAACTCCTCCATTATCTCTACAATTTGCTTTGTATCCTTAGCTCAAACGAATAATGCTGAGATTAATTCGTCCTCTTCGCCCTTAGATGCCGACAATGCAATTGTATATAATAAAAGGGATAGTGCCTGCTTGGTCGGCACATGGCTAATGCCGGAAAATGACGATCCTAAAGCAGCTATAGTTTTGGCCACAGGAAGCGGGTTGCAGGACAGAGATGAAACGCTGCTCAATCATCGCCCTTTCCGTGCAATAGCAGAGCGCCTTTCCAAGGAGGGTTATGCAGTGTTGCGTCTTGACGATCGTGGTGTAGGGAAATCTACGGGAGACGTAACTAATGCTACCACCACTACCCTAACCGGCGATATAGCTGCAGCACTTGAATGGATGGACTCTGTTGCACCTAATGTAAAAAAAGGGGTTTTAGGACACTCTGAGGGGGGACTTATCGCCATTAATCTTGCTCAGAATCCGAAATGTGATTTTATAATCACTCTCGCTGCCCCCTCTTTCCCTGGAGATTCTATCATCCTTTCGCAAGGGAGAGCTGTCACTACTGCCATGATGGGAAAATATGATGCTGAACCTCTCCAGAAAAAACTATTGGCAATAGCCAAAAGTGATATCCCATATGAGGAAGCAAAGATTAATATAACTGCACTTTTAGCTGAACAATTAGGCGAGCAGTTCAATCTGCCCATTGTAAAGAAACAGGTGGATCTTCAAGTGGAAACGGTTCTTACCCCTTGGTATCGTGAATTTCTTCGCACCGACCCAACGGAGGCTATCCGCGCTGTCAATAAACGTTGGCTGGCTTTGAATGGAGAGAAGGACTTTCAAGTGCTTCCGCAGAATCTCGCACACATCAAGGAGATCAACTATAATGCAGAATGCATGATTCTTCCCGGTCATAACCATCTCTTCTTAGAATGCACCACCGGTCTTCCTCAAGAATATACACTCCTGAGAGGTGATATTTCGGAGGATACACTCAACATGATTGTGGATTGGCTCAACAATTTGTAATTCCCGACCGAAATTCTTAAATTTGCAAAAAGGAATAATTATGGATAAGAAAACGCCCGAAAAAGTGAAATATCCCATTGGTCAGCAAGACTTCAAAGTGCTTCGCCAGCAGGGTCGATTATATGTGGATAAGACAAGATATATCGAACAGCTTGTTGAGGAAGACCAATATTATTTCCTCGCTCGTCCGCGACGCTTCGGCAAAAGTCTTTTCCTCTCCACTCTGAAATATTTTTTCGAGGGAGAAAGAGAATTATTCAAGGGCCTCTATATTGATTCTATTGAATGGAATTGGGAGAAATATCCGGTTCTGCATCTTGATCTTAATCCAGAACGATATTTCGATAAGGATACGTTGGAAAATATCCTTAATGCAAGATTCGAAGAATGGGAAAAAGTATATGATATCGAAAATGATGGCGGGGATTATAGCCGGCGATTCCGAAGAATCATAGAGAATGCCCATAAGAAAACAGGACGTCAGGTGGTGATCCTCGTAGATGAATATGACAAGCCATTAGTCGGGAATCTCAATAGATCAGATCATTTTGAATACTTCCAAGAGAAACTCGCTTCCATTTATTCCAATTTTAAAAGTTCTGCCGAACATATCAAGCTTGTATTTATCACGGGAGTGAGCCGCTTCAGTAAGCTAAGTGTTTTTTCTGATCTAAATAATTTGAGAGATATCTCCTTCTCGGAAGATTTCGCTGATATCTGTGGAATTACCGAAGCGGAACTTCATCAATACTTTATCCCCGGTATTCAGACACTTGCCGACAAGGAAGGAATCTCTTTTGAAGAGGCATGTGTTGAGCTTAAATTAAACTATGATGGCTATCGATTCAGCAGAGGAGGGAGCGATATATATAATCCATGGTCTGTGCTCAACGCAATGCGCGAGTCCGTGGTGTATGACTATTGGGCTGAAACCGGGAAACCCACAATTGTGGTGGAGGCTTTACGCAATCTGAATGTAGATCTTGAAAAAATCTTAAACACTGACTGCACTCTTGATCAACTCAAAGGTCTTGACCTAAGCAATATCGATCCTTTGCCTCTATTATACCAGACCGGATACCTCACCATAAAAGCATATGACAGGGAAACCAAACTCTTCAATCTTGGCATACCCAACCGCGAAGTGTCTCGAGACCTATTCAAGGCTCTTCTCCCATATTATATATCAGTGGAACGAGATACCCCGGACTCTGTGGCCCGGGACATCCTGAATGCCATTCTTAAAGGGGAACCGGCTAAAATGATGGAAAGCATCGATATCTTTCTTGCAGGAATCCCCTACGAAATGAAGATTGATGATGAGAATAACTTCCACAATGCAATTTATATCCTTTTACGACTTATAGGGGCGAGAACAGAAACTGAGGTTCACACTTCAGATGGTCGAATCGATCTGGTAATAAAGACTTCTAAATTCATCTATATAATAGAGTTGAAATTTGGGAAAAATTCGGATATGGCAATCCAACAGATTAGGGAGAAACAATATGATCTCCCCTATCGCAACGATTCCCGTCGCATATTTCTTATAGGAGTAAACTTTAACACAACAACGCGAAGAATAGACAAACCAGAAATACAAGAATTTAAATAATAATCTTCTTGATTCCCAAAATATAAATTTTAATGTAAGATTAATCAGCAACAGCAGAGCAATTGCTCCGATGAATGAAAAGATTTTAAAATTTTTGACAGGAGAACAGATACTCCTCCTGTTCTCCTGTCTGAAAATAATATAAAAATATTAGTCGAGAATTCTTTTGTAAATAATGTCAACGGTATAGAGTTCCAACTCGTTGCCGTTGGGGTCATAGTATATGACCGTCTTACCTGTATCTTCATACAACTCCGGCTTGATAACAATATCCTCAATTTCAAATTGACGACGCTGTCCGTTGGTGGCATTGATAAATACTACCGTCTGTGTCGGCAACTTTACAAGTTCATCGTCTGCAAAGAGCGAGCGATTAGCTTCAGTAAGATAGAATTGCACACTCTCGTAATCGTCGAGAGTATCGAATAAAAAGGCATTGAGAGGTATTTCGAGTGTCTTGCCATTTCGCTGCATCTTCGGGAAGTCATAGGCTTCGGGAAGATTGTCAACGTCTATTTCCGGAACATTGAACAATCCTTGTCTTCCGCGGTAAGGAATAGGCTCTTTGAAAAGTTTGGCATTTTCTATCTGCCATTTCCACTCTGCACCGGGACCCTCTTGTGCCCAATCCGAGATACATTCTTCGGTAAATCCTACAATGTCGGCGTAACCTATGATAGCCCCCATCGGCATATCCTCAAGGGTGGGGAGGAAACCACATATATTGGCATTCGTCATAAGTATCTCGAAGAATATAGGATTTTCCTCGGGATTGAAACGCATTGTTTTACCTGCGTGAATGAGTATGCGACCCGGCGCTTCGTTCACACGCCACGAGCGGTTTTCAACATCTTTGATACCTCCGCAGATAAGGGAAGCCCAAGGTTGCTGTATAGATAGGCATTTCATAATATAAAGTTTATAAAGCGTTTTGTTGTTTAATATTTACCTCGCATAACAATTGATATAGCCGTTCATATTACTTTTCCATATTATGCTACGGTGATTGAGTTATGAAGGTTAGCCACAAAGTCGGCAACCTGCTTGAACTTACCGGGGAAAAGCTCGAGGACGTTTATCTCGTCGAACGGAGATTCGTTGACAAGTACTGCAGTTTCCATATCGCCATTCTCGCAGACGTAATCAAGAATACTCTTCAGATATTCTTCCTGTTCGGCTGTCAATGAGTTTTCTGAGATATAATCAGTAAAGAGCTGAACTGCCTTTTGGCGGTCCACCTTAACGATGGTTCGGATGAAAGCGGCTACACTGTCGGCACAACTGTCGGCAAGGTTTTCATTGCTGAGGAATCGCATATAATCCTCCTTAGAGCCGAGTTCCTGCCACATAATCCGCTCCAGTTCCTCGATGTCGGCAGATGTTAGCTGCTCTATGTTCTTGATTTTGTTGAGCACGGGCAAGTCGCGGTTTTCCGCAAGGAAGTCAAGCACCTTTTGGCGATAGGTCACTGTAGTGACGAATCCCGTGGCGATCCCTCCGTCTGTAACATTGTCATCAACATCTACCTCAAATGTCTTGGAAGCTTCTCCGACCAGGAATTTGAGAAGATCACGGATCTCCTTGCGCATTTTCTCAATCGAGGCGAGGGTCTTGTTGTTCCAGAAGTCGGATGTCATAACCTCGTTAAGATAATCCATCTTTGCAATTATCTCAGGTATGCCGGCCTGTTTGCGCAAAGCATCTACTATATAGGTAATCTTGGCCTCATATTTAGCGGCGGCAAAGGTATCATCCACCATCGAAAGCTGCACATAAAGCGCAAGGAGGTCAAACTTCTTCGCTTTCTCATCGTCAGCCCCATTCCCATAGACTGCTTCCGTATCGGCGGCCACATCTGAATGTTCTACGCTCGAAGCGGAAAACGAGTTTGACACTAACGGCGCTACTTCATTCTTTATTTCGAGAACGTCGGTGGCCTTGATGTGTAGCCAGGATTCGGGAGCGCGGAAGCGCGTTACAGCTTGCCAATGGGCACGGACTGAAATATGGCTGTCAGACAACGACACAATCTGATTGCGCAATGTGGTTTTAAGTTCATCGTGAAACCCCTTTGCAAACTCGTCTTGCTGATATTCGGAAGCCTGAAGGCAGTAGGCAATATCCGCACGGACTCCGAAGATGCGCTCCGTAAGCGACTGCACTGCCGGAGCCGTCTTGTCGTTGATATGAGTCTCAAAGTAATTGAAGTTGCCGCAGTAGTCGAAGATATAAAACTCTTTCTTGTCCTTCCCTGCGCCGAAGATGTCAGGACTGAGGCGAGTGCCGCGACCTATCATCTGCATAAACTTGATGCGTGAGCGCACACGTTTGAAGAAAACAAGGTTGAGCACATCGGGCACGTCAATCCCCGTATCGAGCATATCTACCGACACTGCAATCTGAGGGAGCGACCTGCTCTCGGAAAAATTATCTATGAGCGACTGCGCGTATTTGATTGAGTAATCAATCTGACGGCAGAACTCCGGACCGAGACCGGGGTAAAGGATGTTGAAACGCTTCACGATAAGCTCTGCATGTTGACTGCTGAAAGCGAAGATGATTGATTTCCCAATTTTCTCGCCGCTGTCAATTTTCAGACCATTCTCCATAAGATCTTGGAGAACGAGGTCGATGGTCTTGGTATTGAAGATATACTTGTATATCTCGTTGCTCTCAATGTCACGGGGCTGTAAAGGCACATCAGGGTCACCGTTGGCCGCTTCATACTCCCATACTTTTTCAAGCTGTTCCTTCTCGGCGGCTGAAAGGTTTTCATACTTGATTCCGTCGTTTATCACGTCGGAATCGCGCTTGATACCGACCGGAGGCACAAGGTAGCCATCAGCCACGGCTTCATCAAGTTCGTAAGAGAAATTGGGGATCCCCCCTTCCAGCTGCAGAAGGTCGTAGGTGGATTTGTCCACCTGGTCGCGCGGCGTGGCTGTCAGCCCCACGAGCAATGAGTCAAAGTAATGGAAAATAGCGCCATATTTGCCAAACACAGATCGGTGGGCCTCATCAATGATAATAAGGTCGAAACGCCCTACGGAGAAAGTCTTGTAGTCTGCGTCAATATGGTTTATCATCGTCTGATAGGTGGAGAAAGTTATTCTTGCGTTAAGGTCAGGCTTGTTCTCCTTGTCGCTTAGTACCGTGGTGGGCACTTCGGGCAGCAGTTTCACAAAATTACGGTGAGCCTGTTTTACGAGTGAAATTCGGTCGGCAAGAAACAGTGTGTTCTTCACCCATCCCGCACGCTGCAAAACATCAACGAGCGATATTGCTGTGCGCGTCTTGCCGGTACCGGTAGCCATAACGAGCAAGCCTCGGCGATGCTTCGAGTTGAAGTGTTCACATAGTTTCTTGATTGCTGTTTTCTGATAATAGCGGTTAGATATATTATCCTTTACCGACATATCGGTAATATCTTTGCGGTTTCGCTGCTGATGCAGCCAGAGCAAATCTTCCTTCGAGTGGAAGGCATAGACCTCACGCTTCGGGTAGCCGATGCCGTCGATAAACCATGTTTCGAAGCCATTGGTGAAATAGATTGCCGGACGCACGCCGTATTCGGCTTCAAGGCAATCGGCATAAAGACGCGCCTGTTGCTCCCCTGCATGGGGATCTACACTGGATCGCTTTGCTTCGATGACAGCGAGAGGTTTGCCATCGTCGCCAAACAGAACATAGTCGGCAAAACCTTTCCCCCGATTGTTAGGCATCCCTTGAACCTCTACCTCAATGCAAGCCTTTGCCGGATGCTTCGCACCTTTTGTAGAGAGGATATCCCACCCGGCCTCACGAATCATAAGGTCGATTAAAAGTCTGCGTGTCTCGGCTTCGTCAATATCGCCCCATGACAGGTTTGGAACGACAACGGGGGCATTCTCGATCACTTCGCGTTCGACGTTAGCGGCAAACTGCTTAGGCGTTTCATCTTTCTTCTTGGGAGACTCAGCAATTCGGGCCACAAGAATCCGAGGACGACGTGGACGCTCCGGAATGAGAGTGCGGTCGAAGTCGGGTATGGTGTCGAAGCGGTGCAGTTTGAGCATAATCGCCTTTACAACATTGTAGATGTTGACAAGCGAGTAAAAGGCTTCCCCTTTTGAGACGGTGCCGTCATGGGCAGCCTTGTTACCTATCTTTCTCACCCAGTGGACTGCTTTCATCACCTCCGGATCGTTGATGAAATCGCAAAAAGTTGCGCCGTCTGTAAGCTCGAAAAGCGAGGTACGCTCTCCAACCCGTTCACCTTTCATCTCATAGACCGACTTAACAATCCAGTCGAGGGCACGGCGCGCGTTGAGAGCCGAGATTTCCGGCTCGGTAGTCATACGCTGCTCAGCCATATCGCAATAGCGATGTAGCTGTTCGAGCATCACGTCTTTTTTAAGGTAGTCGAAGTTTAACATAATTCTATTGGCATTTTCAGATTGTCAACAACTCGTCACCGACTTCCACCTTTTAATTCGCCACCAGCTTGGTGACGATTTGCCATTCTTAATTCTTCACCAAGCTGGTGAAGAATTGAATAATCTTTCTTTTTCATCATCGTACTTTTCTTTGAGAAAGTGAAACGTGTCACACTTTTTAATTAAACCAATAATCCATTCGGGCGTCGAGCAGAGTTTGTAGTTCGGCTATCTCTGCTTCCACCTTTGCTTTCTGAGCCTCGATAGCCTCAACCTTAGCCGCGAAGTCCTCTTGGAGGGCGAGCGGCGGAAATGGGAGCTTAATGCTTTTCAGCATACCTATGGTAATCTGATTTACCGTTGATGTTTTAGTCTTTTTAAGCTGTTCTCTAAAAGCAGGCAAACGGAAGTAATGAAAAAGAAAACGGAAGTGTTTCGACCGAATAATTGTCATAAATGCTCCCCATGACATTTTCTCATTAAGGTCAGGAATCAAACATACCTTTCCCACGAGTCGAGCGCTACCGTTTCGACTACACATTAGAATATCATTCTTCTTTACATATTGAGATGCCTTTAGTTGCATCTGAACCCGGACTATATCGTCAAGCACAAATTTACTTTCTTGAATGTTGCTTGACCGAAGCACAATAGTACCATCTTCTGCTACCATTTCGGGTTTATATGTTATGCCAATGGATATTGCATCACATATATCTGACAATGCACATAGTGGAAAGGACTTCGGATTTACGCTTGGGTCGCCAAAAATATCGTAGAAAAGAGACTTTGTGAGAGCGTCAAGTTGCGAAAGTAGTTCACGGTTCTTGGCAATTAAGTCATGGATTTGGTCAAGCTCCGCTACAATCTGTTCCTGTGTCTCCATTGGTGGAACAGGGATTGATAGATTTTTCATAAAATCGAGAGTAACACCCTTAACGGTCGCGCCTCTACCGTTTGCGATTATATAATCAGCAATACTACGATACCACTGTACAAAATAGTACTTATTGACGGAGTGTTGAATGAAAGCTACACCTTTCAAATCTTGATTTATAGCAGTATCTTGCGTTAGTTCACATATTTTACCAAGTCCAACATGTGTACTAATAACAATCATGCCTTTGGGAAGCAAATTTGTAGCACTCTGCTTTATGGCATCCTGTGTAATATGTAGTTCTGTCTCGGATAAGTTGAAATCCCCCATATCTCTAACAGTGGCCCAAGGAATATCGCCACAATAAAATGAACTGTTTGCTTTTGATGGCGTACCACCACCAATAAACGAACATATATCGCCGAGCCGCCTATACTCCCAATTATGCTTCATGACTTTTGGAAATTAAGCGTTTAAGATTATCCATACCCTCTCCGATTTCAGCATAGAGGGTGGTGGCGCGTTCAAGAATCACTTCGGGCGCGTCGTAAACGACTGCCTCACGAATGGTCTCCTTGTAGGTATTGAATGCAAGGTCGTAGCCGTGTTCACGAATCTCATCTGCCGAAACGAGGAACGATTGCTCAGTGCGCTTGCGGTCGGCTTCGGCTTCGAGATTACCGAAGCGAGCCACGATATCGGGAATATCCGACTCGGCAACTTCATTACGCTTCTGGTCGAGCGAATAACCGTCGGCGTGCATATCATAAAACCATACCTTATCCGTTCCTCCTGATCCTGTCTTGGTAAAGATCAGAATGGCAGTCGAAACACCCGAATAAGGTTGGAACACCCCTGAGGGCATCGATATAACCGCTTGCAGTCGGTTTTCATCAACAAGTTTCTTACGCAAAGCGATGTGAGCTTTCGATGAACCGGTGAGAACACCATCAGGCACAATCGAGGCACAGCGTCCCCCGATCTGCAACGAGCGGAGGAAAAGGGATATGAACAGAAGCTCGGTTTTCTTGGTGTTTGCAATAGAGAGAAGCGACTTGGCCACTGCCTCCTTATCAAGACTACCCGAAAACGGTGGGTTGGCAAGAATGAGAGTGTAGCAGTCCTCGTCGCTGTTGTCGGTAGAGAGCGAATCGCGAAACTCCACCGTAGGACTATCAACGCCGTGCAGCATTAGATTCATAGCTCCGATGCGCAGCATCTTCGGGTCGGTATCAAAACCGTTGAGCATGGTGGTGCGGAAATGGCGCGCACGGTCTTTCTTCATCAACTCCTTTCGATAATGCTCCGTGATATATTTAGCACTTTCCACAATAAATCCAGCGCTTCCCATAGCCGGGTCACAGATCGTGTCATCGAGAGTCGGCTTCATCATATCCACCATCATGCGAATGATATGGCGTGGAGTGCGAAATTGTCCGTTGTTGCCACTCGCCGCCATCTTGCCAAGAATGTATTCGTAAACGTCGCCCATCGTGTCGCGGTTATTCATGTCGAGGGAGTTGATCCCCTCCACAATCTTAACAAGATTTCGGGGCGACTGAATGAGAAATATCGCACTCTCCATGAAGCGCGAATAAGCCGATTCCCTGCCGCTGTTGAGATGTTTGATAAAAGAGAAGACATCCTGACTGACCGTCTGATACATACGACTCGGCTCAAAATTCTTGAAGCGGCTCCAACGCAGATCATCAAACGGCACATCACGGTCTTGGTCGGGATTATGCCAGTTGCCTTCACCAAAAGTCGGATTGCTCATCTTTTGACCGATAATAGCGGCAGTGGCCTCCTGATTGAGTTGCTTGTCGTCAAGGAGTTTCATAAAGAACAGATAGGTCATCTGTTCGAGAATATCTATGGAATTGGATATACCTCCCGTCCAGAAGGTATCCCAGATTTGGTCAATCTGATTCTTTATCTGTCCTGTAATCATGGTTTATGTTTAGACGACAACGCCTACGACGAGATATCTTATGCAGTCATTGTCAGAAGTTAAAGATATGCAAAGATAGTAAAATTTTCGTTAACTATCGCAGTCGGATTACCTTTTCATATAAGAAATGGCGGAGAAATTTTTGAAATATCTCCGCCATTTTTTGTATTTTCAAAGGGATTTTTACATTGTCATATTTGGTACGGGACCATACTTGTTATCAGTCATTTGACTGTCCTGACAAAGATAAACCAAGAGAATTATCGTACCGATGAGAGGAAGGAAACTCCAGCACCAGTTCCAACCGGATCGCCCCGTGTCATGAAGTCTTCTGAACATAAGACCGAATGAAGGAAGCAACACGATCAAATACCATGCCCATAGTATGCCGTAAGTGGCATAACTATCCGTCCCAAAAATAATCGCGCCTATGATTCCAAGCCCCCAGCTTACAATCAGCACGAAAAGATAAAACCACCAGTATTCCGAACGTGATGCACGTCCGGTGAAGCAACAATACTTGTTGAAAGCTCGCTGTATAGCGTCGCTGAACGATACCTGATATTGAAACATAATGTAAAAATTTTAGCAATTTCTTTGGCAAATATAATAAATCTTTACAAAAGAACAATGAAAATTCGCAAATTTTATATTCAAAACTTTCATTTTAAAATAGAGATACCCATTTTCCCATAAAACTTTTATTACACTTCTTGCATCTTCCGACCTAAATTCCTATATTTGCAAAAAGATAAGTAAATTTATGAGAATCCTCCATACTGCCGACTTGCACATCGGACAAATTATATATCAACATTACGAGCGAGCTGACGAACATCTCCATTTCTTCCGCCAATTGGAGAAATGGACAGAGGAGTTTAAGCCCGACGTTCTTATAGTGGCAGGCGACCTTTTCGATATTCCCCAACCTTCAGCTTCCTGCTGGCGAATGTTTACGGAAGTGTTCGTGAGACTAAGAAAGAAATGTCCGGAGACTAAGATCGTTATCGTTGCCGGTAACCATGACTCCGCTTCCCGTCTCCAATCTCACAGCGAGATATGGGCATTAGCCGACACTTCTATTGTAGGCACTCCCCCACCGCTCAACTTTAAGGATGTTGAGGGTTGGGAGGAAAAATATATCCTGCGTCTTCGGTCGGGATACATCATCATGCTTCCATATATGAGCAGCGACAAGACCGATGCTGCTATCGCCCTCCAGGAATATGTGGCTAAGGAAAATGCAGAGAACCTTCCTGTAGTTATGACTGGACATCTCGCGGTGACGGGATGCGATTTCACCGGCCATGACACTGAGATTGGAATGCTTCGCACTGTGGATCTTGATCGTTTCGGTAAAGATTACGATTATCTTGCCCTTGGTCATATCCATCGCCCTCAGACTATCAATCATCCTCATTTCATAAGCGAAGATGCAAAGATTCTCCCCTCCCCAATCGCTCGTTATTCGGGAAGCGCCCTTCATGTGAGTTGCGATGAAGCTTATCCCCATTCTGTCTCGCTAATAGATATAGATTCTCATAAGGGCAACATTTCCCTTAGAGAGTTAAGAATTGACCAGCTAAGGCATTTCCATAATTTCCCTCCCAATTCCGAGCCTCCTTTTGCTTCGGAAAAAGAGATTTTCAAATGGTTTGAATCCTTCATCAAGGATGCAGAATCCTGTTATATACGTTTTCGTGTGGAGAAAGGGGTGGATTTAGCTTCTGATTTCAATAACCGTATATACACCTTGATTGAGCAATCAGGCAAGGATATAAGATACAACCCCAAGATAATATGGGTGAGCAATGAGGAAGAAATTAATTCCGCTGCCGACGAGGAAGCTGAAGAGGAGATTGCTGTGGAGGAACTGCAGCAGATGACCGACCCTCTACAGTTTATTCGTCGCACATCCGACCAATATCCATCTCTCGATTTAGGGATGATCGAAGATGCTTTCCGAGAGATAGAAGAGGAAATCAGATTAATGAATGAAGAAGAATCCGGTAAAAGAAGATCACGATGAGAATTAAATATCTTAAAATAAGAAATATCGCTTCGATAGAGAAAGCGGATATAGATTTTGAAAACGACTTGCGCCATGAAAATGACACAACCCCTGCCCCTCTCTTCCTTATCACGGGAGACACGGGAGCAGGAAAGAGTGTGATCCTTGATTCGATATCCATGGCCCTTTACGGCACAACCCCCAGAGTGAAGGGTGTGGCCAATCGTTCCAACAATACTTTCATCGGTTCGGAGGGGAAGGAGATAAGCATTCAGGATATATCACAATACACCCGTCTTGGAATCTCCTCCAAGGATGATTGCTACGTTGAACTGACATTTGAAGGGAACGATGGGAAGAGATATGTCTCCCGTTTTTCGCTTGGATATGTTAGAACCGGAAATTATCGCCCCGCCGCATGGCGACTTCAGATCGGAGATTCCGAGGTGTTGGAAGGGAGCAGAAAAGAGGAGATTAAGAATCGTATTCTTCAGGCAATCGGACTCACTTACGACCAATTCTGCCGTATGGCGATGTTGGCTCAAGGACAATTCGCAAGTTTTCTGACAGGAGCAAAGGAGGAACGTGAAAGAATTCTCGAACAGCTCACTTCCACTCAGCATTTCTCGCGATATGGAGAAGCTATCGAACGAATCTTCAAACGAGCTAAACTGAAGAAGGAGGATTGCGAAAAACTCCTTGCTGCCGAACGGAAACATCTTCTCTCAGAGGATGAGGAAAAGGAATATGAAACAAAAATTCAAGTGCTCGAAAAGGAGGTGGAGAGAATTAAAAACGATAAAAGGGAAATAGAAGATCTTTTATCTTTGCTCTCCAATCTTGCGCTTCGCGAGGATGAGCACCGAAAATTATCCCAAGAACTCCAGATTCTTAAATCTAAGGAAAGCGGAAATGATTTCTCTTTGAAGAAAGATATTCTCAATAAATGGGATTCCACACTAAATGAACGCAGTCTTCTTAATAAAAAGATTGAGAATAAAGATATTCTTGAAAAGAGCGAATTAAATTTTTCCTCTCTCCTTTTGCATAAATTTATTCTTTCCGAAAATCTTGCTCAGAGGAAAGAAGCATTGACTGAAAAAATTGAGATTCATTCCAAACTTCTTGACCAACTAAAACCCTACGAGCCGCACAAGGAGATTTATGCCAATATCTCTCTCATTAAGGAAAAATTTAGTCAGCGCAATCGGTTGATTTCTGATCTGGAGAGTAAGAACAAGGAACTGGCTAAGGAACGCTCGTTGAGTGCTGCCCTCAAAGCAAATCTTGAGGAAACTACTAAAAAATCTCAAGCAGCCACCGATCTTCTAAGCGCGAAGCGAAAGGTGATATCCACTCTTAATGAAGATCGTGAAAAACTTAACCCGGATGCCATCGCAGAGAATCTGAATAAGGCAACCCAAAGAACAAGAGATCTGGAAAATCTCATCAATTTACTCAATTCTACGGAAGAAAGTGCAAAGAATCTAACTAAATCTATTGCGGAAAGAGATGGATTAGTCGAAATAGTGGCAAGTCAAAAGCAATTAGTTGACACCGCTTCCAAAGAGGCTGAACGATGCCATGCTCTATATGAAGATGCTCGTAAAAGGTATGACACGATGCATCTTAGCGTGGAGGAGAATTTTAGTGCGCTGCGCCAACGGCTCTCTGAGGAGAAAGCCTGTTCGTGCCCTCTCTGTGGTCAGCCAAAGGAATGGCATGATGATAATGCTGATTTTCATGCCGCTTTCTCCGGTATCCTCTCTCCTCTTGAAACGGAACGAGATAATCGAAAGGAAGAGAGCGAAAAGGCGGATAAGACTCTCCAAGAGGAGAATAAGAAATATAATCAGTCTTCGGGTATGCTCGCTGCTCAGGAACAGAATGTATTATCTCTCGGGAAACAATATCGGAAAGCAATCGAGTCTTTAACCTCATCCTTGCTTAAATTAAAGCTTGGAGAAACAATTCAAGATGTCTCTCTTGATGCAGATAAGTTCCCATTTGATACCATCAAAGGGAATATCCAAGAGGAAATAAATGTTACGGAAAAAGATATTGCACATCTTACAGAAATCAAGAAACAGATTGACAGCATTCAGAAGGATATAAATCTTCATATGGCTGAATGCAGTCCGCTGGAAGCCTCTGCGGCTGAAGCCGAACGATTACGCAATGAGGTGAACACTAAGTTTGTGCTTAATCAAGAAAGGGTATCTTCTTTGGCAAAGGATATCGAATCGATTAGTCCAAAGATTAATCAAACCGAATTGGAGATTGATAATCTTCTCGGCAACTATCCCTCGGAATGGAGAAAGAATACAGACTCAACCATAAAGGATCTCTCTTCACAAGCAACGACTTATCAAGAAATGGTGGAAGCAGAGAAAGTCAAGAGGGAGGAAATTTCTTCTTTCTCCTCTTATCTTAATTCTCTAAAAACCATTAATAATGATATTGATGTGTTAATCTCTAATTTTCCCGAACTTAATCGCGCCTTAGAAGATGAGGAGACCATCGGATATCGGAAGGTAATAGAAAATAAAAGCATCGAACTTCTTGATAAAGATTGGCGCAATCTTTTCACCGAACTTACCGCCGAGAGCCGTAACATTTCTAATGCACGATCAGCTATTGCAGAGATCGACAACAAACTTAATGAGTATTATCAGGAGTCGGGATCCGACGAGCAGTCGCTTGTCGGCATAGCACGTCTTGAACTTTCAATTCCGGAAATCAGATCAGCAGTGAATGAATTGATCACCAATATATCTTCCCGTCAAGAATCTTTAAAGACTACTCAGAGTGCAATTAATGACCTATTGAATCAATTGATGGCGAAGTCTAATGCCACAAGCAGGGAGGAATTTCCAAGCAGAGAGGATCTTGAAGCTAAGAAAAGCATCATAGATTCAACTTGGCAGGACAATCTGAAGAATTTAGGAATTGTGAAAGAGCGTCTCGACCGGAATACCCTCACCAAGAAGAGAGTGGCTAAGGAATTGGAAACTCTGGAAAAAGAGAGCGAACGCTTTGCAAAATGGGATAAGCTGAACCGGCATTTTGGAGGTAACCGTTTTCGCACACTCGTGCAGTCGTATATACTTCGTCCCCTCCTTCAGAATGCAAACATCTATCTACGCAGGATCACAGATCATTTCACTCTCACTTGCAGCGAAAGCAACGAACAGCTCTCGATTCTTGTGCTCGACCGATATAACAAGAATAAAATCAGGAGTGCGACAGTGCTTTCAGGCGGAGAGCGATTTATGATCTCTCTTGCGCTGTCTCTTGCACTTTCAGCTATGAATAAGCCGAATTTAAATGTGGATATTCTATTTATCGACGAAGGCTTCGGCACTCTCGATGTAGGAAGCCTTAATGCTGTGATCGACACCCTGCGTCGTCTTCCGGAGATTGCAGGAAATAATGGCAGGCGTGTCGGGGTTATATCCCATCGCGAGGAACTTTCCGATTGCATTGATGTGCAGATTCGTGTGAATAAATGCGGCGAAGGGAGAAGCCGAGTGGAGATTGTGAAGAACTGAAAGGTTGCAGTGTTTTGCTATAATCCATTACCTTTCTTTAATGAAATATTTCAGAAATTGAGTCCCAAATCCTCAATATTGCTAAATTTGCTAAAGAAAATCAAAACAACACGATATGAATTGCAAGTTAGTAGGACAATTTGTACAGCACCTTGAAGTTACCCTCGATCCCGGGGAGCATTTTTATTCAGAGCAAGGTGCGGTGAT
Source organism: Bacteroidales bacterium (assembly GCA_014800245.1). Lineage (GTDB taxonomy): Bacteria > Bacteroidota > Bacteroidia > Bacteroidales > Muribaculaceae > Lepagella. Next base: position 16,842 of record JAAVGM010000013.1, read on the forward strand.
ATATCTTGATGAAGGACTGCAGATGGATAGCACCTTCAATGGATCAGGGATAGGTCGCATACTCGGTGCGAAACTTTCAGGAGAATCCCTTTTCATTCTCCATATCTATAATGGCACTCCAATGCAACGCAAGGTGGTGTTCGGAAGCAGATTCGGTCTATTGCCGGTGAAGCTTAATGGAGAGACGATGGTTTGTCATCGTGGTGCTTACGTGGCATCAAATAATAAGATGGATATCACCACCAAGCTCTCAATTGCCGGCTTCACTGGCGGCATGGGTCTTCTTTTGCAGAAAATTACAGGGCATGGAACAGTATTTCTCGACACTATTGGCACACCCATCGTAATTGAGCTGGCTGTGGGTCAGACAATAGAGGTGGATGAGGATCATATCATTGCACTTCATCGTATTTCTGATGCTCAGATGCAAGCCAACTGGTCGTTGAAAAATTTATTCGGAGGTGAAGGACTGAGTATGTTGAAGGTGACCGGGCCCGGCACAATCTATCTCTCGCCCGGCAAACCCTCTGCTCTTTTCCCACCGGTGGCATAAATATTCTCATCCTTTAAGTAGCAGAATAAATAAAAACTCAAACCAAACCTAATAAAACAAGGATTATGAAAATTCCCGGAGTATCATTTTCATGGAAACGCGCATTGGGCGTGACACAGGTTAAACGCAATATAGCGCGCGCAACTGGAATCCCGACCACCAAGGCGGGAATAGAGCGTAAAATTGGTCAGATGGTGATCAATTCTTTACTCGGCAAGAAGAAATAAGCCGGCTATCCGAAAGAATAAGAAAATAAGGAGTACGTAGATTATATGTTTATTTACTGCCAATAAATAAAATCACCGAATTTTATTTATTGGCAGTAAATAATTTTAAGTAGATGCGAATCAAAAATATCCATAACTCACCGTTAGAAGCACCATAAGAGATAGAAATATTACATTATATTTAATGAAATTATAACATTTTTCTTGCACTTTAATTTTTTATTATTAAATTTGCAAATGCTTAAACAAAAATAATTGATAAGTTGCAAAGCTCTTTGTTGCTTTCCGTTATAAAAAATAGATTTTTAACACCTAATTTTATAGCTTATGAAAATTTCTACATCATTTTTTCTAACCGGTCTGGTAGCCGCTTCCGCGCTGACAGTGTCTGCCCAGCAGACAGCAACCATCACCATCTCACCCGCTCCCGGCGACTATGAAACACTCCCCACAGAGTTTGTTGTCACAGTGGAAGGCCCCGTTTCTATTTCTAAAAACGTGCTCGTAAGCAATCCTATGCTGATTACTCCTCCAGAGGGCGATTCGCAACAGTTGCCCGGAACATATGATGGCAACACCATAACATGCAAGATCCCCGCAACCTCAACCCTTCCTCTTGATGAAAAAGGCACTTATACAGTAGCTATCCGCAAAGATGCAATCAAATACAACTGGGAGGATGGTTCATCAACCAAATCTGTTCTTACTGAATTCACCTACAATGTAGCAGGCACCGGCAGTGAGACGCCCGATGAGCCGCAAGATGTGGTCTATGACATCCAGATGATAAAGACCACTCCCTCCCTCACTCCGCTCGACATCCAAAATAAAACTATCGAAACTCTTCAGCTTTATTTCGACAAGGGAGACCTCGAATTAGCTGAAGACGCTATGGTCACCATTTCCGGTCCCAACTATCGTCAGTCGGCTCCTCTCCTTTTCAATATGAAGACAGAGACAACAACTTGCTTCAAGGCTTTCTTTGAAGATCCGGAATACAGCGGCACATACACCCTCACTATTCCTGAGGGAGTCTTGGGCGATAAGGAATGGATTGCCGATCATCAGTACGGACATGCCAATGCTGCCGTGAATTATGAATTCACAGTGGAAGGCGGAAAAGATCCTTCTCAGATCACTCAGGATTTAACATTCAATCCTATTTCTACTCCTTCGATAGCAGAAAAGGTGAGCAATCTTGACAAAGTGACGCTTCTCTTTGAATCCACTCCTTACTGGAACGAAGAAACCGAACTTGAAGTTGGATATAAAGGCGACCTACAGGCTTTACAATACTCTTCTTTCACTACTGCCACAATAGAAAAGGGAAACGAAAATGAAGTAGTTCTTGTATTCGCCAAACCTGCTGCGAACAACGGCGAATATGCAATTACTATCCCCGAAGGAACTTTCTGGAACGAGGAGCATGAGAAGGATGAAAATGCAGGTTCACTCAATGGCGAAATGAATCTCCATTGGATGTTTGTTGCTGCCAAACCGGAGGTTAACGTAACCGGTCATACTCCAGCCACCGATGCTAAGGTAGAGGCTTTCTTGCAGGGTGAAAATGCTATCATTATCAATACAGATAATAATGATGCAGTTGCTGCTCTTGAATTCACCGTCGTAGCTTATAGCCTTGTCGATGATACGGCAGCCCCGGAGACTATCATTGCGACTACAACTTCTACCGATAAAACTGACGATGGCGCTCTCTGCTGGGTTAACAACACCGGAGCCGATATAAATCTCTCTGAAGAGAACTTCTATGAAGTGAGCTACTCTCTTCTCGATTCAGACGGAGAAGTGCTTGCTGACGGACTCTTCGAATTTTACGGAGCTTACACTTCCGGCATCAACTCAATTGGAGCTGAGAAGAATGTAAATATCGTATATAATATCCAGGGTATCCGTGTCAACTCCGACACAAATTCTCTTCCTGCAGGCCTGTATATAATCAACGGAAAGAAGACCCTGATCTCAAAATAAGTTCACGTCTCATAATTACATAAGGATATAGCGATATATCCAAAAACTGAAGGAGGTAAACTTTTCGTTTACCTCCTTCTCTTTATAGTTATCTTTGATGTTTCTCTTTATCAATGATGGATTTATGGTTTGTTATAATAAGCAAGTTATTATAACACAATATTCACTTCCGGAGGTGGAGGCGGAAGCTCGCTGAGAGTTGTGGCTTCTGCTCCTGTCTCCTCCACTTTCATCGAACCGGAACTTACCGATGCCGATACCCATTTGAAGAAGGCCTTGATTGTGGCGCTGTCAGCTGTATCAAGAGATACAACACATTCCGTGATTTTCTTAAGAGTATCGGTGTTGGCGCCGGCACCGGCGGCACATGCCACTACCATGCCCCACTTATTTTTCTTGAAGTCGGCAAGACCTTTGTTGAGATCATCGGTAGGCTCGCCGTCTGTCATGATGAACACGAGCGGTTTCCAGTCGCCCTTCTTCTCGGGGGTAGTCTTTGTCACCTCTTTATCCGCACACTTGGAGAGAAGCGAGAGAGCCTCGCCAAGAGCTGTGCAACCACTTGCCTGAATATTCGGCTGCTGGAAAGCGGAAAGCTCTGTAAGCGGCGTAACCTGCTGCGCTGTGCTGTCGAAGGTGATGATACTAAGATATGCTGTTTCAAGTGCGTAGGGATCCTGACGGAGAGTAGAGATCAGCACCTGCACTCCATTCTTCACTGCCTCGATCGGCTCTCCGAACATTGATCCGGAAGTGTCGAGCAGAAGATATACGGGAAGTCTTCTCATATTATTTTGAATAAGTTGTTACGATTCTTTTGATTGTCTCGCAGAGATTGTTATCGGGGAAAGCATCGCCGATAGCTGAGAATTTCCAATCACCGTTGCGACGATAGAGCTTGCCCATGATGATAGCCTTCATCCCCCTATATTGCGGTGAAGAGCCAACATTGTAAGTGGCGAATACCTCCTTCACTCTTGTGGGTGTTCCTTCATACATTCGGATTGAAGCATAAGGGATCTGAGAGAAATCTTCCTTCCCTACATTATTGAGGAAGAAGAATATCTGCTGCACATCGGGGCTAACACGATTGAGATCCACTGTGATAATCTCATTGTCAAGACCATCGTCGCCGTCAAGATCGCCCTTCAAGTCGTCGCCGCTATGATGGAGTGCTCTTTCGCGCGAATCCACCTTGCCGGGAGGCATCCCATAACGACCCAGGAAGTCGGGGCGATAGAGGGGTGAATAGATATGATCCACGAGGTTGCCATTAGCATCAGTCATTACGCATGAGAGATCAAGATCAACATCCTGAGTCTTTTTTCCAAATCCCATGAAGCCGCCTGACGTTATAGCGCCCCAGTTGCAACCGACGCAAAACTCTGTGAGTTTGGAGCCATTGCTCTTTTCGAGATTTATTCTCTGTCCTTTTTCGAGATTAATAGCCATAGCCGTATTTGATTTTAAGTATTACTTGCTTTTCATTTTTTCATTGTATTGCAAAAGTAGCAATTAAAATGATATCTCCAATCATTTCTGTAATATTTCAATCAAAATAGAAAGAATTATAGGAGAAAATACTGCAAGGTTGCAGAGATAGACACTTCAATTGGCTATATTCATAAAGAATGGGAGAATAGCCGAACATTCGGCTATTTCTCTTCGTTATATTAATTAGAAAAGAAAGAATAAATCTATATAATTATGAAAAACAGATTTGAAAAATGCCTGGAAAGCGGCAAGCCTGTGCTTCTTGCTTTCCTTCATGCCGGTCAACAGAATGCTGTGAAAGTGAAATATGATATTGAAGAGCTGCGCAAGAAATATGGCGACAANGCTCTNTTCCTTATGGTGGATGGATCCTACAACCATGAGATGGCACGTAAATATCAAATCGACACCTACCCCACTTGGGTGCTCTTCAAGGATGGGCAGGAAGCATGGCGAGCAAGCACCAAGAAATTCGAAACTATCGACGAATCAATCAATGGATTCATTGATTAATTATTCGCAGCTACTTATTTAATCCTTAATATCACCGGGGGAATGNANAATTTCATTCNCCCGGCTATTTTTTTGCACATTATTAATGCCAAAAAGAAAATGTTTCGAATTATTTGATTACCTTTGCAATTCCANCAACAATCCTACTAACTTTACTAAATATGACAAAAGAAGAAAAAATGGCAGTGTCGCGTATCTTTTCCGACCTNATAAAAGCCGACCGCATTGTGGATATCGGCGAAATGGAATANTGGGGAAAGATATGCAAGAAATATAATATCACCAAGGAGATTCAGGAAGAGGCATCCGAAATGTCGTTTGCCAAAGCATTGCAATGCATATGCAGATCAGAAAGCAAGCCGGATTCCGACACCAGAAATCTTCGGACAGAACTCCTTAATGATTGCCGTCAAATGACANTCAGCGATGGTTTCTGTGCCCATTCAGAAGCATTGCTGATGATCTCGCTAATGGTNATCCTCGATGAAGGNTGCGGTTTCTTTGGNGAGGTTTANTCTATCCCTCGGGCAAGCTTCAATATCGATATCGCCACCGCGCTATATATAGAAAACTATGACGATCAATCCACCAACAATGCAATCCGCCAAAACTATCGAGCCATCTTCAAAGAGCTNCAGCTTGCCGGATTCCATTTCATATATATCCCCAAAATCATCGANCACTACCGCGACACCGAGCCGGCTCTCTTTAAGGANATTCTCGGTTTCCTNTCCCCCTCCACCAGNAAGGAAGGTCTCGACACTATATATCAATCCCTGATGGANATGACCACAGGACATTTCTGCAACGACATATTATGCAATAAATGTGACATCAAGGAACTAAGACGCACTGCCCCCTCCCTCTTTATAAAGATTGGAAACAGCTTTGTAGGCGAAGAGCCATATGCCAATTATCTTCGATTGGAAGTGGATTCGGATATCCTGAAAACAGTGCAGGATTTCTGCGACCGTTTCTGCGATATGCTCAGCTCGGATATATATGTGGTNAACACCTCGGAAGAACGAGACAACCAGTTCCATTTCCATGGCTTCTACAAACANNTGCTTGATATATTCCTCGTGAGAAGAAACATCAGAAGCCGTATCCTGATCGACCCCTACCGCAAGAANATTTCATTNCCGGATATAGATGCCGGCGATAAACCCCTCTCTCGCCGTGACCGGGCATTCTATACCCTCCTTCTATGTTACGGGCAGGATGGGATGGATTTCAATCGTCCGCGCACAGCCGGAGAGATGGATAGATTTGAAAAAAGAATCCAACGGATGCAGCGACAATACAAAATGATATATGAGATGTTCGGNGGAAANTCTGAAGAAACCCCCGANCTGTNTAANCAGAGGCTGACAATGATTTCCCATATACGCTCCATGATAGGCAATCTAAAAGATCTCTTATATAATGAAGAGGATTATAGCGTCACCACAACAAATGGATCTATATATACCGTTCATTTCGAACAGGACAATGTAATGGTGATGGATCCTGATTCNGACGAACCGGTAGCGCTGGTCCACTCCAAATTATATCGTCGTTTGAGAGATTGTAAGTGAAATAAAAATGCACCCGAAAAGAATGTTCCTTCGGGTGCATTTTTTTACTTGTTATAGAATNTTATTATTGCTCACGAATNGGACGCACCGGACGTGCCATTGTTTTGCGACCNATAAAATANGAACATATCACATACTGATTATTCCCTTTGTCGTCAAACTTATCCAANCCCAATGCAAGACTATTTGAATTCTTGTAGGCNTTGGAACCGGTTCGAGAAGTTGCCGACCACAAATATACAATCTGTGCATTAAAGTTATCGCCGCCATTAAAAACGGAGCCATTCAGATTCGAGCCATTTGTGTACCACCTATTCCCCGTGCTGGTGAGCCATACCGANTTNCTNTCGGTCTGAGTTACATTTTTAATGTTTCGGACACAAGCCTTAAATGTATAGTTGTCCACCTGCACACCATTGAAATTCTTNAACGTCTTATTATCGGAACCTCCATTTTCAAAACTATTATTATTATCTTGACCGACAAATTCATACATTTTTGCCGGAGGCAATGAATATCCGGGGGGACAAGGATCATAAACCGTCTTAACTACAGNGGNCTGGTCACTTCCATTATTCCATAGATTAANATATTGCGTCTTGCTCCAATCATCTCCACCATAATACATGGCATGAGGATTTTTGATAGCAGTTGGAATAGTNACTCCTGAAGGATTTTCCTTTAGCTCATANTTCTTATTNCCGAAATTGCGCTTCACTGTCTGCGAATGATCCACAAATCCTACAATCGGNTCNTTGCGNCCCCATTGATAGTAGGTGTTATTTCCAAACTTATAAGAGACCCTTTCTCCATCCTGAATCACAGGGAGCGTTGCAGTCNTTCCTGTTGGCTTTCCGTCGGGCGTGAATTGAGTGAACACCATATCCGANCGGCGTCGGAGATAGTCAACATTCTTGGGGTCGCACCATCCAAGATTATAAGGAGCTATATAATATCCGTAAGATGAACCGANNNACTGGTTATTAATNGCCAAGTCTCCCCTCTGTCGCCATCCTGATTTTTCAGCAGCCTCCCATTTGGAAAACGANCCATCTGATTTGAAAGCATTCGGCTGTCCGGTTGATGTGTCAAGCCAATGCTCTGTNAGCCATATATGCCAACTCCATACCACCGTATTNCCATTATAAAGGGCAATAACTGCNCTACCCTGCTGGATATTATATTTATTCGCCTTGAAAACCACAAATTTCCTTCCATCAATGGTGGTCAGCTTAACATCGCTCACTGCATTGTAAACATCCGTCCATACCACATCTGCCGACTTGCAATAGGCGTCGCTTATCCATGGATCTGAAATCGCATTTCCTGCATGATCCAACATATTCTTGAGAGTNTTGCCATTTGATCCTTGATAGGTGTAGGCACTTGCATTTGTCTTCCCATTTTTTATGGCATTACCATATACCATAGGGAAACAATACCATCCCTCNCGATCTACAATGTAACAGTTTGCTGTATTTCTCGACAAAGCACCTCCGCCNGTGGATAAATCCCANGGCTTGCTTTCTGAATTGCCGGAATAAGGCTNCTGATCCTGCATCCAGCTATCGCCGGGCCAGTCGGTGATCTGCTGGTGGGTTGCAAAAGAGATATTCTTNCGCTCGCCCCCTGCCGCAGAACTCCCCTCTCCTTTCAATGCATCTCTTGTAGGGATCCATTCTTCCGGAGTGAGCTTACGATAAGGATAAAGCTCTTCTTGCCCATCATATACCCTATATTGCTCCCCTCCCATATGAGAGGCGCTCCAAGTCAAGTTTTCAATCTTCTTAGGATCATTGGCATGGTAGCGGTAACTGCGCACACTGAAATAGGCGTTGTCGCCATATGTATCATGAGGATATTCCTTTACTCTTCCTGCTTCATCAAGCACTGCANACGACGGAGAATAGCCATAAATCTGATCCCCTTTAGCCACATCATGCTTCCCTGTGGAAGAGTTATGATTGCCGAAAGCCTCCAAGACGTAAATCCAATTGGATTTGGTAGTGGAGATGGTATAGACGTATTCATGTCCCGGTTTCCATTCCGAAATAAGGTTATCCTTGATGCGCCCACGCAATTCAATTCTCTCCGGAGTCATCCCTGTGCGCTTTAAAGACACNATAATCTCTGCATCATCGGGAATTATCTGAGGAATCATCATGAAAGTCTTCTCAGGCATCTTATCGCTAAGAAGGATATCAGAATTCTCATCAGACGGATCCACTGCTCCCAAGCCGGAAATCTTATAATTGAATTTCTGAGAGAAAAGATCGCTTCCCGACTGNCCNNACCAGGAAACAGAATGNGTGGATTCATCTGCATTATAATCCAATACACATTCCCCTTTACTTTTCACTCCGGAGATTGAGATAGACTCAATTTCTCCATTGGCCACATCCCTGATTGCGAATTTCACAGCCGAGAGGGCATGATGAAAATTCAAAGGGACGCGCCCGTTCACACTCNCTTTCTTATTGCAGAATGAAGANGCCAAAAGAAGGTCGCTTTGCACCTCGGCATCGTTTCCGGCATCCCCTTTCGGCAAGGAGTAACTGAAAGATATGCGCCCGTTGTCTGCATTAAGACCCTTCAAATTTGAAAACTCGGAAGAGGGCGACACNGCATAAAAAGCGAGTGTTTTTTCACCGGGCCAATACTCCGTGCGGTCGGTCTGCCAGATGTTATGATCTGAATTATTATTCCTTGCATCAGTCCATCCGAAATAGGTTTCGCTGTTGGATATATTNGCNAGCACCTTATAGTTGCCCTGATATCGAAGAAGGTCGTCGGCCGAAGTGACCTGATTCGCTCTGGTGAGTTCGGTATCGACGACCTCTTCACCGGGACGCATCCCGATTTTATCAGTGATGTATGTATGGAGATAAAGCATCTGGTCGCTCCCCTNGTCAGTGAGAAGAAGAGGCTCATAGAGCGGATTCTCGCTTGCTCTTGTGGGAGACCCTCCGGCACCCCTCACAGCGTAAGCCTCATATGAGATGACGTTTCCGTCGGCAGGCTCCCCTTCGTAGAAGAGAGCATCGTCGGTGCAGCCTGCGAGTGTCATTGCTCCGGCTGCAAGTATTGATATGTAGAGTGTCGTTGCTTTCATCTTTATATTATTCTAATTCAATATGAACTTTNCCTCCATAAATCCAATCGCGGAATGACACAATCATCTCCANCGAGGCAAGAGAGATCACATAATGATAGTCATGGTTTCTTACTATCCTGCTGAAAGGACGATCGAAATCAGGCATTCCTGAAGGAGTATAGTCGCACATATATATCTTGCCTGTAAAGGGAACCCCGGATCCATCCTTTCTTGAGAGAGTCACTTCAAAATATCTCGATCCGNACTCGGCATTGTCAAATGTNCTTTCNCCTGTATAGATAACTACACGCTCNGGGGAGATCNTTTCTAAGTAATTTTTCCCNTTCGCAGCATTAAGAGCTGCCGGATTGAACCAATCTTCCTCATCCATATCCTTTGTGTCGGATNCGGTGAGCGCAGCTCCCGGCTGACAATAGGCNGTCTGCTCAAAATCATCAAAAGAGGCTCTGACCTCACTNATCATAAATTCATCTCGAATAGAATCATCCAATCGGAATGTGAATTTAGGNAGGGAGCGAAGAAGCTCTATTGTGGTGCCATTGTCGATCCTGTCATTCACCTTAACTTCAAGATCCTTTATCTGCGTCACTCCCCACATNGGAANNGAACCAAGCACGCCGACTTGTGTCAAATCAAACGGAGATTGNTTCAGAGGGTGAAGAGGATTTCCCGACGGCATATTAGCCATCGCCACAAGACGCCCGGTAAGATAAAACTTCTTTGTAAGAGAATCGTATCTCACATAATCGGAATCCACATTCAAAGTGGCTTCATATTCGTGGATNTCNCCCTCATGACCAAGATATCTCGACACCAAAGGGAANGAGGCATTCTCTGCAGAAATCATATATAGTGATAAATTATTCACATTGTTTTCATTAATCACTATAGCTNCCGCGTCAGGAGAGGATGAAGATATCTCTCGCTGCTGCGATCCTGTGGGCTGGATTTGAACTATGATTTTACATTCGCGTCCATCGTTCAAATCAAAAGGTTCTTCCGAAGAGGAACAACCGGAAAAGAAGACTCCGAGAAAACCGACAAACGCAATGGACATCTTTTTGATGATCCCTTTCTTTATTTGCATCGTTTTCATTATCCTTCTATATTATTGAGTCTTACCACCCAGTTGTTGATTATGATGGATGTTCCGGTCCAATAGTCGTCACCTGTAAGAATGAAAGTGAGATTCCATACACTCTGACGGTCAAGAAACTCCTGATCGCCCATCCAGGAATAACGTTCGCTCTTAAGAATAAGGAGCATATCTGAAAGCGGAATGCTCACCACCTTCTTGCCGTCGGAATGGCGTTTCACTTCAAGTCTCGANTCATTTCCGCTCATCAGGCGGGATGTAGAGATCTCAGCATATGCCATCATCGAAGGCTGCTCTGATTCGGTGGAGCCTGCGGAAGTGGTGCTTCGAGTCCAAGGGAAATAATNCACNGCTCCCTGAGAGATCAGATTATTATCCCAATTAAACGATGTATTGTCATCGGTGATGGTGAATTCAAAATCGGTCTCCTCGATTGGACGACCATCCTCATATGCAAGAAGAATACGGAAGTCGTTGGTATTTTTCATCATATACATCGTATCTTCCGTCACTTCCGGACCCTTCCCGATTTCAGGCACCGTAAGATACATATCACCATAATATAGATGATGCAAAGCATTCCCTACAGGAGCAGAAAGCAATGATCTCGTGAGATTCACTTTCAGATCTGAACGTGTCTTTTTGGCAGGATCTGTCTCAAAATGGAAAGATGCTCCTTCGCACTCAATTCCTCCGAATGCAATCAGGTGATATTTCCCGGCAGGGAGGTCGAATTCCATGCGCCAATTCTCATTTGATGTGTCCGTGCGATCGGCACGCTGAGTCAGGATATGATCCCCTTCTTCATTATACACCATTACCGAAACACAATCCACTTGATTATGGAAAGCATTGGCAAACTCCATGTTATAGTCATACACGAATCTCACCTTCACTTTTCTTTCGCATGGTTCGAGATCTTCGAAAACGGCATTGCAGGAAGCTGTGAAAGCCATCACGAGGATCATAAGAAATGCAGGGAGTACGTTTATTTTTCTAAATAGCTTCATGTCTTAGCAGTGTCTTATTTTGGTTTAAAGCCCTTTGAAAAGAGCGTAATTGGTGAGACAACCGGATTATCAGTCCGGTTGTCCCTATAGGGAGGGAGTCTTATCCGACTCCGGGAAAAGTTATCGGTTGATTAGAATTCGATGTTGTTCAATCTCACAGTCCAAGGCACCACCTTTACGCTCACAGAGATATAAAGGTCTGATTTCTCATCGGGAGTGTTGGGTGTGGGAGAATCAGGGTCGTTCTCCGGCAAACGGGGATGACCAAGTGTGCTNAGGCGAGTCACAGCCAGTTTGTAAACGTTATTTCTCACCACTGCAAACTCCATGTTGCCCATCACTCCATTCTGGTTGTTGTCGTTATGACGGTTCCAGTAATAATAGTAGCTGTAGTAGCCCCATCCTTTCACATCATCNCTGCTGCTCTGATAGATTGAAAAACCGGCAGAAGTTACATTCTTGCGGTATGTATCGATCAAGNCATCAGAATTGCCGGATTCATTCCATTTAGTCCAGCCATAATTGGCAGATTTTTCATCCTGCGCAAGAGGGTCGGTCCAAGTCTTACCGTCAATTGTCACAGTGCCTGCACCTCCGTTGCCGAAGCAAGCCATATAGAGACTCACNGAACGATCAAGTTTCTGCACATCTTTTGTAGAGTCGAAACCGGCNGCCTTCAAAGCAGCCTCCTGCACATGGGNCCATGTCACATAAAGCTTTCCTGCAAATGAATAAAGCACAGGATCAGTGTTGGCATCTTTAAGGCCATCCCCTTTAAGGGCCTNATAAAGCTTGGCATCCCATTTATCATTGCTGTTCTTNAGCTCTTCGGTGGGGAGCATCTTAGCCTTGAATACCACGCCGGTGGACACTCCGTTGGTCTGATTGTCAGGCTCGCCGGGGATAGTGTTTTCTGTGACATATTTCCATACGTGGTAGCTGTTGTCCTGATAATTATCAGATGGATTCTTCACCACATCGGAAAGAAGATCGGTTTTCCAATTGTCGGCTATTCCGCCCACTTCATTATTCTCCGCAAAGAAAGGAGAATAGAAGAGATCAGATGATTTGTANCCGGTAAAGTCGTTGTCGAAAAGAGAGTTCATCTTATCGCCAAGAGTNCCCACCACATANTTACCAATCTGTGCCACTGTTCCATTGGCATTGCTATACCATGGCTTCTCTGCTCCTAAAAGAGTNGCACCGGCATTGAGTCCATTATTGGAGACACGTCCGAGGAGATAGACCGATTTGTTCATATTTACAAGGGCCATTCTCACGAGCTCCACCTGCACCGTNGGCTTCGAATCTTCGTTGAGAATCACATTATAGGTGAAGGGCACTCCTTTTGCTCCGTTGCCNCCCTCAACATTCATCTGCGATCCATCACGGAAGTCGAAACGGGCTGCNACTCGGCGCACATTGATCGCACCGCGGTTGGTCTGATTNTCAACNTCATTCGGCTGGCCGGCATAATTCATTCCGGAAAGGTCGAAAGGNGTGTTCTCNGTAGTGTAGAGATTCCAGTCGGCCATATTNGCAGGAAGAGATCNGGTGGCCATGCTGACATTGCTCATCAGGAATCCGCCGGTAGTGTTCCAAAGGGAATCATCATCGCGGCCTGAGAGAGTATATATGGCATNGGTCCATGTGGTGTTCCCCTGCTGAATGCTTCTGAACGTGTCGAGGATTTTCTGACCNGGGTTGCAATATACGAAGACATTGGCCTTGGGATTCTCCTCGATGCTGGGAAGNCCCAAATAATAGCTGTTGATTGAAGTCTTGCTGAATTTCGCACTNGCNTTGTAGATCTTCTCCTGACCGGCAGTCATTGAAGAAAGATTGTTGGAGCTGACATATGAATATGCGATAAACTCATTGTTATTGGGAGAAGCGAGAACTATAAGCACAGAACCCACATTGTTCTCCTTATCAGAACCTACTTCAGTTCCATCATTGCTGGAGTTGTCGCCGTTAGTGAACGAACGAGTCTTGGCTCCATNGCCGGAAAGGCTCATGTTGACGGTCATNTACACTCCATCGCGTGGATCTATCTCCTGATCTGATCCNAGATTGCCGCCTGCCAATGGCTCATCAGANGAGCAAGCTGCAAGCATGGGGAGAAACGCAAACGACCAAAGTAACTTCTTGTAGTTAGTCATATCAAATTTTGTGTTAAAAAATAAAATACATTAGAATTGCTCAGTCTTCGGTTGAAGAGGCTGAATTGTGTTTTCAATAAATAATTTTGATAATAATCTGATATGATCGTTTGGATTCTTTTAAGTATGTAAGTATATTTTGAAGTCTCTGCTTTCTTTTTCGACTGCAAAATTAATATGAGAAATCATAAAATGCAAGTATTTANNCTCTAAAAATGTGATATTTAACAGGTATTAACCACCGCGTTTCTCTTTTTGTTGCAGAATTAACACATTTTTAGTAAATTTGCAATCCAAACAGCAACCACTGTTGCAAGCGTCCATTAAAAATGGTGGGCGGAGTTTCTATAGTTTAGGTCAATCGCTTAAGGAAAGGTCTATGAAAAAAGTTTCTAAATTGGAGAAAGCTGAGGCGCACGGTCTCTATTCTCAAGACTACGAACACGACGGCTGCGGCGTGGGGTTGGTGGTGAAAATCGATGGNAGCAAACACCATTATATAGTGGATCAGGGTCTGTCNGTGCTCGANCATATGGCTCATCGAGGAGCCGAGGGTGCCGATGACAAGACGGGCGACGGCGCCGGAATAATGGTGCAGATCCCTCATGAATATATCCTCCTCAACGGTATTCCGGTCCCTGAGAAGGGTCGATATGGAGTGGGAATGGTGTTCCTTCCCAAAGAGGAGACCGACAGAAAGATATTCGAACAGATAATCGACAAGGAGATCAAAGCNCAAGGACTTTTCCTTATGCACACACGCGATGTGCCGGTGGATTCCTCNGTGCTCGGCCATGATGCTCTCATCACCGAGCCTCTCATACGTCAGCTCTTCATNGTNGGATGCGACAATCAGGATNGGCTCGAAAATCTTCTATATGTNATCCGAAAACGAATAGAAGAGGCAGTGCTTAATTCCGAGGAGATTCAGGATAAGGATTCCTGCTATATCGTGTCGCTATCCACACGCACCCTTATATATAAAGGTATGCTCTCCTCCACTCAGCTCCGAACCTATTTCAAGGATCTTCAGAGCCCATATTTCACAAGTGCGATCGCCCTTGTGCATTCCCGTTTCTCCACCAATACATTCCCTACCTGGCGCTTGGCTCAGCCTTTCCGANTGATCGGNCATAATGGAGAGATCAACACTATCCGAGGCAATCGCTTCTGGATGTCGAGCCGCGAGGCTGTGATTGANCCTGATTCTCTGGGCGAGATGAAGAATATAGGGCATGTGATCCAGCCGGGGATGAGCGATTCTGCATCTTTCGATAATGCCCTCGAATTTTTCGTACGCTCNGGTATGTCNCTTCCTCACGCTCTTGCTATGCTTGTGCCGGAGAGCTGCAATGAGCAGAATCCCATATCCCGCAAGCTTCTTGCATTCTATGAGTATCATTCGATCTTCATGGCTCCATGGGATGGCCCGGCGGCTATCATCTTCTCCGACGGACGATATGCCGGAGGNATGCTCGACCGCAANGGTCTNCGCCCGGCAAGAATGACCGTAACCAAGACCGGAGAGGTGATCATCGCTTCNGAAACCGGTGTGCTCGGTATCGACCCGGCAAATGTGGAGCATAAGGCNCGTCTGAAACCGGGCAAGATAATTATGGTCGATACNGAGGAGGGGAAAATCCTTATCGACCGCGATATTAAGAAAGCCCTTGCATCCGAGCACCCCTACAGCGAATGGATCAATGAAAACCGTATNGTGCTCAGCAATCTGAAGAGCGGAAGAAAGGTGANCCATGAAGTGCCCGACCGCGAACGCCAGATGATCGCTTTCGGATATAACAAAGAGGATATCGAACGAATCATCAAGCCGATGACCATGAATAGTGCAGAGCCTGTCACTTCCATGGGTAACGATGCCCCTCCTGCAATCCTCTCGGATATCCCTCAACGTTTCTTTAATTATTTCCGCCAGCAGTTTGCACAAGTGACCAACCCTCCTATCGATCCTATCCGGGAGGAACTNGTGATGTCGCTCACAAGCTATGTCGGAGCNGTAAGAAAAAATATCCTCAAGCCGTCGCCCGAATTGTGCAATGTGGTGATGATGCCTTCTCCGATTGTAAGCGATAGCGAACTTGATATCCTGCGTCATNTGCAATATAAGGGTTTCAATACGATCACTCTCCCGATGGTGTTTGAGGCCGAAGGCGGAGTCAAGGCTATGGAGGCTGCNATTGATCATCTCTGTGCTGAAGCGGAGAATGCCGTTGACAACGGATATAATTATATGGTGATNTCCGACCGCAATGTCAATGCCCGCTATGCCCCTATCCCGTCGCTTCTCGCNCTCTCGGCTGTGCATCATCATTTGGTGAGCCGCAAGAAACGATCGCAGATTGCGATTATCGTAGAGAGTGCAGAGGTATGCGAGGTGATGCATGTGGCTCTCCTGATGGGTTATGGTGCGTCGGCTGTCAANCCCTACATGGCCTTTGCAATCCTCAAGGATCTCGTGGATAAGAAAGAATTGCAACTCGATTTTGAAGCTGCCGAGAAACATTATATCAAGGCCGTAAATAAAGGTATTCTCAAAATCATGTCCAAGATGGGTATCTCCACCATCCGCAGCTACCGAGGCTGTGCACTTTTTGAGGCTCTTGGTGTAAGTTCTCGCCTTTTGAGCAAGTATATGGGTGGCGGAGTATCTTCTGTTGAGGGTATTGATATAGANGATGTCACTGCGGATGTGCTCCGCAATCATTTCCGCGCCTTCGCCGATATGAATGAAGAGCCGTCGCTTACAGATTTCGGAGAATATTCTTATCGGAAGAGCGGCGAACGACATGCNTGGAATCCGGAGGTGGTGAAAGCGCTCCAGCAATCCGCCATGAAGGATGATTATGAGAAATTCAAGGAGTATGTATCCCTTGTTGAGGATAAAAAGGAACCTCTGTTCCTCCGCGATCTTATTATGGTGGAGAGCGATCGCAAGCCGATTGATATCTCTGAGGTGGAAAGTGAGGAAAGCATAATGCATCGATTCTGCACGGAGGCTATGTCGTTTGGAGCAATCAGCATCGAGGCTCATGAGGCGTTGGCAATCGCAATGAATAAGATCGGAGGCATGAGCAACACCGGCGAAGGGGGCGAAGATCCNGCNCGCAATAAGGTTCGCCCCGACGGCACATGGGCCCGAAGNTCAGTGAAGCAGGTNGCTTCNGGNCGTTTCGGCGTGGATGCGGAATATCTTGTGAATGCCGATGAAATTCAGATCAAGGTGGCGCAAGGAGCAAAACCGGGTGAAGGNGGTCAGCTCCCCGGATTCAAGGTGGATGAGGTGATTGCAAAGACCCGTCGTTCGCTTCCGGGCATCACTCTAATTTCTCCTCCNCCTCATCACGATATCTATTCCATCGAGGATCTTGCGCAGCTTATCTTCGACCTCAAGAATCTCAACCCCGAAGCAAAAATCAGCGTGAAACTCGTGGCTGAGAGCGGCGTCGGAACAATCGCTGCCGGNGTGGCTAAGGCTAAGGCAGATAAGATTCTTATCAGCGGATGCGACGGCGGAACGGGTGCGGCTCCTGCAAGCTCCATGAAACATGCCGGTGTGCCTGTAGAGATCGGTCTTTCTGAAATCCAACAGACATTGGTTCTCAATAATCTNCGNGGGAAGGTGATAATGCAGGTGGATGGGCAGATTAAATCACCTCATGATNTNATTGTCANCACTCTTCTTGGCGCGGAGGAGTATGGTTTCGGCACGGCTGCGCTCGTGGTGCTCGGTTGCTGCATGGCACGCGTCTGCCACACTAATAAATGTCCTAAGGGTGTCGCCACTCAGAATCCTGAACTCCGTAAGAAGTTTATAGGGAAATATGAGTATCTTGTGAATTACTTCCGCTTCATGGCTCGATCCATCCGTGAGCGTCTTGCCGAGATGGGTTATCGTTCCATCGAGGAGATTGTGGGCCGCGCCGACCTTCTGCGCATGAAGCCGCAGCCCGTAGAGTCGAAGGCCTCAAAACTTGATTTCTCCCGACTTTTCTATATGCCGGCGGCTCCGGATGAGGCAGCTTTGCATTACACCAATGAGCAGGATCACAAACTCGGCGGAGTAAAAGATGGTGCCCTTCTCCAGCTTATTTCGCAGGCTATCGACGCTCGTCAGCCGATTGCACTTGGTATGCCGATTGTCAACACCGACCGAAGTGTTGGCTCGATGTTGAGCGGATATATCACCAAGCGTTTCGGAAGCGAAGGATTGCCTGAGGATTCCGTAAAACTTTCTTTCACAGGATCGGCAGGCCAGAGTTTTGCGGCCTTCCTTTGCAAGGGCGTCACTCTGAAACTCTATGGAGATGCGAATGATTATCTTGGGAAGGGACTTTCCGGAGGTAGAGTGATCGTTGTGCCCGACCGTGATGCTGATTTCGATGCCCACCGCAACACGATTGCCGGAAACACGCTCCTTTATGGTGCGACATCCGGTGAACTCTTCGTGAATGGTCGTGTCGGCGAACGATTTGCAGTGCGCAATAGCGGTGCGGAGGCTGTAGTCGAGGGTGCAGGCGATCATGCATGCGAGTATATGACAGGCGGACGAGTTGTTGTTCTTGGAAAGATCGGGCGAAATTTCGGTGCGGGCATGAGCGGCGGTATCGCTTATGTATGGAATCCGAACAAGAATGTTGACTACTACGTCAATATGGATCTTGTGGAGCTCACTCTTCTCAAAGAAGAGGATGAGATTGCCGAACTCCGTAACCTTATCGAACGACATGTGAAATACACCGGATCCAAATTAGGCAAGCATATGCTTGAGAATTGGGAAGAATTCATCCCCCAATTCATCAAGGTCACTCCCGTGGAATACAAGAAAATCGCTTTAGGCAAGTAAATAATACCAACCGCATAATTAATACAACCGCGTTAAAAGATATAAACCGCGGAGCGGTTTCACCTTCTATCAACCGGGGGTTCGGGCTTAGCCTGTACCCTCGGTTTTCCTATCCCCATAAGCCTCACCCCAGGATGGGGTGAACCTTGAAAAACAGATAACAAAACCTGCAACATTTCCCTACTTTCATCCTATTTCTTCACCATAACACCTGAAACATTTCAATATTTTTGGATTCATCAGCTGTTTAAGCTATCTTTGTGAATAATAATTCTAAACATAACCTTCATATGCGCAGACTACCAATCTACTTCCTCATAGACGTATCCGAATCAATGATCGGAACTCCGATCCAACAGGTGCAAGACGGAATGCGCACGATTATCCAGAATCTTCGTGTGGATCCCTATGCGCTTGAAACTGTCTTCGTCTCCATTATCGCTTTCGCAGGAAAAGCTAAAGTGCTCTCCCCTCTCACCGAACTTTATAAATTCTATCCACCTACCTTCCCTATAGGCGGAGGGACATCGCTCGGGAAAGGACTCGAATGTCTCATGAACGATATGGACCGCAATATACAGAAGACCACGCTCGAACAGAAAGGGGATTGGAAACCGATCATCTTCCTCTTCACCGATGGCAACCCTACCGATAATTATGCTGCCGCCTTCCGTCGCTGGAATGAGAAGTATCGAAAGCATTGCAGTCTTGTGGCCGTTTCTATCGGCGACAACGTAAATGTGCTTACTCTTGCACAAATCACCAATGATATACTTCTGCTGAAGGATACCGACCCGGAATCATTCAGTAAATTCTTCAAATGGGTAACGGCCTCGATCAAGAACACAAGCGTGTCGGTGAGCGAGCAATACTCCGACGATGTAAAACTTGCCCCCACTTCGGGAATCAACCTTGAGAAGGTGGATATGCGTGAGATTAACGACCGCACCCCGGCCCGACGCGAACAAGCCAACGATGAATGCTCCGATACGGTGGATGATAATTTTGTAGTTCTACATGGGCGTTGTCAGCATACAAAGAATGATTATCTTGTGAAATATGCGCGTCGCGACCCCTCTTTCGGGGAGACGGATGGATTTAATTCGGGTCTTTACCGCTTGGTGGGCTCCTACCCCATCGACCTCCTCACCTACGCCGATCTTTCATCCGAGCAGCAGACTCAAATCAACACGCGAGCTTTGCGCGGTATGCCCACATGTCCATGCTGCGGCAATCAATACGGCGTAGTGGTTTGCGAATGCGGCAACATCTTCTGTGTAGGAGAAAGCATGACCAACACATGCCCCTGGTGTGGCGTCACCGGCACCCTCGGCGACTGCGGCTCCAACGGCCTCGACATAGCCCGCGGATTGGGATAAGTGTTTCCTTCTGAAAACAGTAATTTAAAATTTTATTCTGTTAGAGTAAATCCAATTAACAAAATTAACCTTAATGTAAGGGCCCGATTTGATATTCCACACAACGGCATAGATACAGTAGATCGCATACAGTATTTCAAAGAAAATAGAAAGGACGAGAGTTATTGGTCTGATGAATCAAATGAATAATTTATTCTAAAGGAAATATCTAAGATTGTAGGTGTATTCAGTTTTAAAACGAGGCTCACAGTCTTAGATATTTGTCATTTAATTACTTAGAGTTAAGAGCATCCTAATCGTTTAGAAATTAGGATGCTCTTAATTAATATATGAGAGAAAAAAGAATCTCTGTTCTTATTTGAAAAGTCACTCTCCTACCCCTCTCTTTTAGGATAAATAAAGCGGGCCAATCCATAGATATAGCGTCGGAATCCGGGACGATAACGAAGCAGCCGGTCGAACCATCCGAGATGAG
This sequence comes from Bacteroidales bacterium, assembly GCA_014800245.1. Classification (GTDB taxonomy): domain Bacteria; phylum Bacteroidota; class Bacteroidia; order Bacteroidales; family Muribaculaceae; genus Lepagella. The sequence goes on from JAAVGM010000013.1 coordinate 37,293, forward strand.
GATTAACCAACTTCACCACATATCCTACATAGAACATGGCAAACAGTGTGCCCGGACCTACCACTGTCCATGGCCACGTGCCAAAGAAATAAAATCCGGAAATCACGGCCAATACCACCAAGGATGTATCCACCATTATCTTTACAATCGGGAACGGTTTGCCGCTTACCTTGGCGATAGCAACCTGAATCCCCTCGCCGGGCATAGTGACAGATCCGCATCGAATCTCTGTGGCAACTGCAATTCCAAGTATAGTGGCGCCTAAAAACTGAGCTATTATCTGAGCCGGGAGTGTCTCGTAGGAAGAGAAATATGATGTGATCCACATATTGAGATCCAGCAGACATCCGAATACAAAACCTATAAGAAGCTGAAAGAGCTGAAGAGGCTCGAACCGACGTCGCAGCACAAGAATCTGAGCCACAACTAAAATCACATTCATTATATTAGTGTAGCCTCCGATTGTCAGACCGGGAGCAAGACCCGCCTCCCCTGCAAGACTGAACGACATCGGAATTGAGGAGATCACCCCGCTGCCGAGATTGGAGCGCACACAAAGCGCCACACCAAAAGTCATGAAAAACATTGAGAGCAACAACAAAATATGTTGCCAGATAAATCCTACTACCTTTTCTTTCTTTATCCTCATCCTTAAATTTTGCTTTCTTATGCAAAGTTAATGCTTTATATGCAAATAAAAAAACAAACTTCTGCAACGAAACGGAAGACACCGGATAAAATTGTATTAAGTAAGCCCTATCATCTTCGCAGCGATAGCCATCATGTTCTGGAAATGTATCTCCTTGTTTTTCTCCGCTTCTGAATGTGTGTCGGCGAAGAGACTCCTCATACTCTGCATGAAATCTTCAGGACGGCCCTCATTCACATACTGGATACATCCCCTGAGATTGAAAGCGGGATTTCCATCTATACCCTTGAAGAAGTGGTTGGCCAAGGAATCCCAAAACGAACGCCTTACCTCTCTGTTTGGAAAACCAAGAGTGTATTCAAGAGTATCCTTATCATAACCCTTGATAGTTAGATAGCCCGACTGGAAAAGTAGAGGTATGACGGCATCTCCTGAATCTGTAATGTCGTTAAGCTGAGATTCCTTTCTCCTCTGACCCTCCAGACTGTCAAGACGATAGGAATTGCCCTCAATAAGACGCACAAGAAAGGAGGAAGTGCCGGTATCAAACCAAAAGTTCTTAAGTTCGTTTTCATCGAATGCATTGATCACACTATATGGATTGTAGATCCCTTCTCCTCGCGATGCGAAGCAATAGCCGTCATACATCTCCCTGAAATCATTCCAGGTTGTCTCCTCCGGAATGCCATGTTCTTCTGCATACGATATGACGGATGCCGGAAAGTCACGGTGAAATTCAGATTCCGATATACCACATATCGTGTTGTAACGTGTAACGAGAGAAATATCCTTCAAGTTGTTCATGCCGCTGAAGATCGATACTTTCCCAAACTTCGTTACGCCGGTAAGCATGGCAAACCTTATGTATTGGTCGGATGCTTTGATCACGGAATAGAATCCACGAAGTTCATCCTTTAGATTGTCATGCATATCCGACAAATGGAGTGAATCCAGCAATGGCTTGTCGTACTCATCGATTAGAATCACAACCTTGCTGTTGAATTTCCGAGACACATCCCTGATAAGTTCTCTGAATCGAACTGATATATCCCCTTTTGTTTGGATAGAATAAATCTTTTCGAATTCGTCCAGATAACTCCTTATATGCTCTATCAGGCGTTCAGGTTCATTGAAAGTGTTGCCGCTGAAATCAAACCGAATGACAGGATATGAATGCCAATCCTTTTCAAGACGTTCTACGGCAAGGCCCTTGAACAATTCCTTTTCTCCCCTGAAATAAGACTCGAATGTAGATGCCAGCAGACTCTTTCCAAACCGCCTTGGACGACTTAGAAAGACATACGTATATCTATTCGCAATATCATAAACCAGATCGGTCTTATCCACATAAAGATATTTACCGTTGATCATTTTGCCAAACGTCTGTATTCCTATTGGGTATTTGATCTGTTCCATATCATACCTGCTTATTACCAACTGCAAATATACGAATTTATTAATTACTTTCCTATCTCTGGCTTGAAAAATTAAAAATGGTATAACCCATATTATTTTCTGTTTGCAAGTTGAATAAAAAGTACGGGAGTAATAAACAGTAATGCGATTGTTCCGAGGAACATGCCTCCGATTACACCTATTGCGAGGGATTTTGATCCATTTGAGCCTACTCCGGAAGCGAATATCATTGGAAGTAATCCA
>JAAVGM010000014.1 GCA_014800245.1 Bacteroidales bacterium
TCTTTCTGATCTCAATGAAAAGCACATTCGCGGTTGCATACGTCTTGGTGTCGAAGGAGGACGAATTCCTGCCAGTGCTTTGAGTGCGCCTATATCCGATACCTTATCAAAATGGAAACTGCTTAAAAATGGCATTCCAACCAATGGTGCTGCCATGCTTTTCTCTGATAATGTTTATGAATACGACAATTTCAAAATAAAGATGGCTCGTTTCTTAGGGACAGATAAAAATGAGTTTATCGATGAGATGCGTGTCGAGGGGAATTTCTTCGACTTACTTGATGCAGGATTGGCGTTCTGTTTCAAACACCTCAATCTCAGTGGGAAAATAACCAACCGCAGTCTTCAACGCGAAGAGCGTCTTGAAATTCCTTACAAGGCACTGAGAGAAGCCATAATCAACTCGCTCTGCCATCGTCAGTGGGAGAAATATAATCTGTTCAATAGTATCGCTATCTATGATGACCGCGTAGAAATCGGCAATCCCGGTATCTTCCCTTCTCAGATTACACCCGAAAACATCAAGGAGCCTCACGACTCCTACCCTTACAATGTCAAGATGGCAGAAGCACTCTACCGTTCTATGTGGTTGGAGAATTGGGGTTCGGGTGCAAAGCGCATTATCGAAGCTTGTCAGGAACAAGGCGTAGAAGAACCCACATGGCACTGGGACGGCTCCTTCGTCTATGTCACGTTTAAACGACCGTCATACAAACCAAGTCAACAGAGTAACGAGTCTCAAATAAACTTAGGGGATAATGTCGCTCCAAATCTCGACAATGTCGCCCAAAATGTCGCTCCAAGTACGAACAATGTCGCTCTAAATGTCGCTCCAAACATAGCTGATGGCGCTCAAAGACTTGATGAGAGAATACTACAAATCATAAAATCAAATCGATCCATCAGACGCGAAGATATTGCAGCACAGCTTTCTGTTAATAAGAAAACAGTGGAGCGACATTTGAAGGATCTGGGTATCAAGTGGGAAGGACATTCAAGAACCGGACATTGGAATATTCCATTAACAAACAACATGAACAAGGATTAATTCAATATACTAATAGGAATTATCATATTATTTCCTGAATCAGACAAACTCCTGATAAGTAATTATCTTAATAGGAAAATTTTCTAATGAAGAATCGTTACATTTGTACATGACAAGTGAGAGAACTAAATTATGACGCACGAAAAATTAAAAGATAAAATCAGAGGATCTTTGGTTGGCGGAGCCATCGGCGATGCCTTTGGCTACCCTGTGGAGTTTGTTAGCTCGTTTGAAGAGATCAGAGCTAAGTATGATGACAATGGTATCGTCGAATATGACTTGTCTTATCCTTGGTTGGAAGAGACGTTTGACAAGGCTCTGTTTTCAGACGATACCCAGATGACTCTTTACACGGCTGAAGGGTTGTTTGAGTCGGAGAAGACAGGGGTTCCACTAATCCCTACAATATGTAATGCCTACCTTGCGTGGATGGGACCACAGATAGGCAAGAAGGTGAAAATCAGCTATAAGTCCGAACTGGCTCAAATTAAGGAATTGAATGAGCGTCGTGCACCCGGCAACACATGCTTGACATCCTTGTTCTCCATCTATAGCGATAAAGAGCCGATGAATGACAGCAAAGGGTGTGGTGGCGTTATGCGCGTCGCTCCTATTGGGCTTTATGGCGCTGCTCATGGTTGGCCGCTTAAAAAGACCGCCAAGATTGCCGGAGAAACTGCAGAATTAACTCACCTTCATCCGCTGAGCACATACTCCTCAGCCATGCTTGCAGTTCTGTGCCAGATTTTCTGTACAGCTGAATGCGTCACTAAGAGTACGATAAATGAGAGTGTGAAATTAACATTCGGAGTATTGGATTTAATATATGGAGCCGACGCGCCTGATATGGATGATTTCAAGAAGATAATCCGGAAGGCGATTCAACTTGAAGACAATCTTTTGCAAGATTGGGAGGTAATTGAGAATGAACTCGGAGAAGGTTGGGTTGCTGAAGAAACATTGGCTATCGCTCTTTTCAGCATCATACGCCATATCGACGACTTTAAGGCCGCCATGATTTGTGCCGTAAACCATGGCGGCGACAGCGACTCAACGGGAGCCGTCGCAGGCAACCTCATTGGTGCTATCTGCGGATATGAAGGGATACCCGACTATTTCAAAGACAATATACAACTTAAAGATCTCTTGATCTCAACGGCCGACAGACTGTCTGATAAATAGCAATTTGCGTTATCACGAGATTTCTATAGTCTCCCTACTTGCAGTATGTGCGGATTAGGAAGTAGAGATAGTGATTCAGTGTGGATAGAGCCCCGCGGAGCATATCTTCTGTCACATCTTCTGTTCCATCAAGATTCTCTATTACTGTATGTACGAAATCGTTGGCTATCAAGCGTGTGTATCTTATATTTGTCCCTGACTTTGCCTTATCTGCCACACTTTGTAGCCAATCGCTATTCCCTCGGCCATTATTGATGACCAGGGCATTCAGTTTGCGGAGATTCGACACCATCTTATAGCGTACTCCATCGGGGAATGTCAACTCTTTCAGATACTGATTGAATTCATTATCAAATGGAATCTTCGGGTATCGCTTGTTTTCTTCTTCACTCTCTTCCTCATATAGATCATCAAACTCATAATAATTGAACGTTGCACGCAAGAATGCCTCATACCATTCGAAAGCTGTTATAACGTCTGAGAGAAACTTCTTGCTTCCCTTTTTAATCTTTTTTCTCATCTCCTGAAGCTCCTCGATATGACTTATCAAAAAGATGAAGGCGTAACCAAGATAAAGGGAACGCAAAGACTCCGAATTAACTTTTCGAGCTTCTTCCATCCACTTTCCGATAATTCTGAACAATTCCAAATCGCCCGGTTCCCGAAACTTAACGTCAGACTCTCTGATGAGGTCAATCTGCTTCTCTGCCTCCTCTTCGGAAAGGATGCGGGAGGTTACGAGCCAGTTTTGGAAGCCTACACTGTTGTAGGGGATGTCGAGAAAATCCGTTTCGATAAAATCTTCTTCCATGGTAGAATTCTTTAGATCTGTCATAGTTGCTGAGGTTTTTAATTCGATTGCAAAGTTACTACCCAATAATTGAAAAGTCAATATTTCATCTTACCAATTAAAAAACAAGGGGGTGTGGTATAATATTTCATTTACTCCCTCGCTATTGAATTCTAAAGAAGAGACTTTCCTCTTTTTAGTCACTTCTCATTGCTAAATTAGTAAAATTATGCTAACTTTGCCAATAACATTAAAATATGACTATTGACGATATAAAATCTTTGATTGCTTCGGATGAGTCGCGAACTCTGGAATCAAGCCTAAGTCGCTGAAGATAATGGGTCAGCAAGTGGAAGATGTCTCTCTGTATATCAATAATAATCCTTTTTAGAAGAGCGTAATATGAAGCCAAACAAGATAAACAAAGTATTTGAAATCACTATTGATACACTCTATAACAAAGCATCTGGAGTCATAGAACAGGCACGTACTACGGCTTATAAGCAAGTTAATGAGGCGTTAGTGAAAAGAAATTGGGAACTTGGTAAACTTATTGCTGAGGAGGAGCTCAACGGAGAGGATCGAGCCGCATATGGTGCATCGATTATCAAGGGGCTTTCCAAACGTCTTACAACAGCTTACGGAAAGGGATTCACCAAAAGCTATTTGTATAGTTACGTACTCTTCTATAAAAATAATTCTGGTGAGATTTTCCAAACGCTGTTTGGAAAATCTCGGAAACTTCTATCATGGTCTCATTATTTCGCACTAAATCAAGAGCCTAATGATGAGGCTCGGGAATGGTATGAACGAGAGGCAGCGGAACAGAATTGGAGTGTAAGAACACTCCAGCGGAACATCGGCTCTCAGTATTATTTCCGCTTGCTAGCCTCTCAAAGAAAAGATCTTGTGAGGAAAGAGATGGCTGAACTGACTGCCCCACTACAAAATCCGGATCCGACGGAATTTATCAAGAATCCTGTAGTGGGAGAATTCTTAGGCTTTACCGCCGATTCATCTTATAGGGAGTCTGACCTTGAACAGTCTATAATTGATAACCTTGAGAAATTTCTACTTGAGATGGGGAAAGGCTTTGCTTTTGTAGCCCGTCAACAGCATATACACACCAAAAAAAGAGATTACTTCATTGACCTCGTATTCTACAACTACATCCTAAAATGTTTTGTCCTCATAGACTTGAAGACATCCACAATCGAGCATCAGGATGTAGGACAGATGGATATGTATGTCAGGATGTATGATGAACTAAAACGAGGGAAAGATGACAATCCTACCATAGGAATACTTTTGTGCGATGATACCGACGAGGATATAGCTAGATATTCAGTCCTCCATGACAATGACCATCTTTTCGCCTCCAAGTATATGCTGTACCTCCCCACCCCTGAACAGTTGCGCGCGGAGATAGAGCGTCAGAAGGCAATCTATTTCCTTAAAGAGAAAGAGCACGATGAAAATGATAGTGAGTAAATCAATTATGAAATACTAACGTGCTATTAATAATTTAAAGAATTTATATGGGTTGGGATATAGTTGCAATAGGCATTAATCATAATCTTCCAGTGGGAGATCCCTTTAAGACGGCCGAAAGACTATCCTCATTAGTTGATGGTCCGATCAGTGTAGGGTATTATGAGTCGTGGATATATAAACCAGATGTTAATAAAATCATAGAGTCTGAATATGAATGGATTGAAATCAGCAAAATAAATTCCTCAAAGCAGGGATATGTCGTTTTCTTTTCTATTGAAAATTACTGTGCAAGAAAAATATATAGAGATCTCGCGGACAAAATAGATTTACCCCTTCTCATTGCTAATTTAGCAAAATTATGCTAACTTTGCCAATAATATAATAAGTTATGAATATCCTTCTAAATATAATATGGGTTGTATTCGGCGGTCTGATGATTGCTATTGAGTATGCTATTTCAAGCATTGCCATGATGATTACATTAATTGGGATTCCTTTCGGCATACAGACAATCAAATTAGCAAGAGTGGCTCTATGGCCTTTTGGAACAGATATTTCTAATACCGGATGGCCTTCCGGATGCTTGGCAGGAATAATGAATGTCATATGGTGGTTTGTCGGCGGCTTTGCTATTGCCCTAACTCATCTGGGTTGGGGTCTCCTATTCTGCATCACTATCGTAGGGATCCCTTTCGGCATCCAACATTTCAAACTCATGAAATTAGCTCTCTTCCCGTTCGGAAAAGAGATTAATTAAAAGCTCCGCTTTCGCAATCAGACTTCAACGCATTCCTCCCTCTTCTGAAACATTGCAACGCTAATTGCCCTACCCTACTGCATTATTATTGAAATATTGCAAATTTTATGGCAAGAATCATTTATTTGATTAACTTTGTAAATATAAAATATATATTCAAACTATAAAATCAGATACTATGGCTATCAATCTTCAGAAAGGACAAAGAATTCAGATCGGCTTGCAGAAAGTAGGCGTCGGTCTCGGTTGGGATCCCAACACAAGCACCGGATTCGATTTCGATCTTGATGCATCAGCTTTCATGCTCGGCGAAAACAAGAAACTACCCCTCGACGAATTTTTCGTATTCTATAACAATCAGATCTCTCCGGATAAGGCTGTCGAGTCTTCAGGCGACGACCAAACAGGCGGAAACAGCGACGGGGGCGACGACGAAACAATCACCGTCGATCTTTCAAAAGTGGATCCGAGAATCCAGGAGATTATCTTCACAGTGACCATCCACGAAGCAGAACAGCGCCGTCAGAACTTCGGTCAGGTTCACAACTCTTATATCCGGATATATAATGCCATCACCAACGAGGAGATTGCAAAATACGACCTCGATGAGGACTTTTCAATAGAAACTGCCGTGGAATTCGGCCGACTTTACAAACGCAACGGCGAATGGAAATTCGAAGCTATGGGCAACGGCTATAAGGGTGGTCTCCAGTTCTTTGTAGATAAATACGTCGGATAATTTAATTCTTAATAAAATATGAGGCGACTTCCCGTATATCTTCTCATCGACACCTCCGGCTCAATGCGCGGCGAACCGATCGAATCCGTCAAGGTCGGGCTTGAAGCTATGATTTCGAGCCTCCGTCAGGATCCTTTTGCATTGGAATCGGTAAGCATAAGCATCATCACATTCGACCGCGACGTCAAGCAGATCCTCCCCCTAACCCCTCTCGATGAACTTCAGCTTCCGGAAATCTCCACGCCCGAAAGCGGACCGACTCACACCGGGCTGGCATTGAAACTCCTCTGCGAGAAAATTGATCAGGAGGTCTCCCTCAGCACTCCCGATAAGAAAGGCGACTGGATGCCGCTCCTATTCCTCATGACCGATGGCAAGCCTTCCGACAGTCAGCTTTATAAAGAGATGATTCCGGAGGTGAAGAAACGTCATTTCGCAAGCATTATCGCCTGTGCAGCCGGACCAAGCGCAAAAACCGAACCCTTGAAAGAGCTCACAAGCGAGGTCTATTCTCTCGACACTGTGGATAGTACTGCTTTCAAGAAATTCTTCAAATGGGTGTCGGATTCAATAGGAGTCGGCAACCGAAGCATCGGTGCCACCGACGACCTCGTGCTTCCGCCTCCTCCCGCCGAAGTCAATGTAATAATCTAAGAACTAACGTTATAATACGCAAACTAACGTTATAATCAAAGAGCTATGGATAGAAAACAACGAATGGCCATGAGAAAAAGCGCCATGGCCGGTCGGCTGAATGATGCGGCGAGAGCCATTGATGCCGCCATGGAAAAGGCCGGAATCTCCCCTTCGCAAAAAGGGGAATTCCTCGATTGGACTATTGCATCGTTGTGGAGCAATTTCAGAGAAGAACGTATGAACCAACGCATAATGATTGAAAACGAGATCCGACAACTCGGATTGCGTTTCCCTAATGGCACTGTAAAAAAGGAATACGCCGTATTCTTTGAGCTTCCCACGGATAAGATTTCCGACATCAAGCTTTCAGGCGCCGAGGAGTTAGGACTCAATTTCTCTATCGACGAGGATGGGAAATGTTCCCTTACCGGAAAACCGGCTTCAGCCGGCGATTTCACCCTGCGATTGCGCTATAACACAATTGAAGGGGAACCCTCTTCCGAACTCTCCATCCCCGTGGCTTTCAATCCGAATCCGAGGGATTTATGGAAGAATATCCCTACCGATGAAAATATACCTTATTATAAGCCTGATTCTGATTCAGCATATATAAAAGTGGAGGTCGACGAAGCAGGCGAGCCCAAGAAAGATATTGTGGCTGCCAGCCGGCGAGGCAGAAGCCATGCCCAGGAGGGGAAGGCTCGCGACGATCATTTCTCCCTTTATCATTGTGATAAGTCAGATTGGTATATCATGGCAGTGGCAGACGGTGCGGGGAGTGCAAAATATTCACGCAAAGGATCTGAGGTGGCTTGCAAGACCGTAATCGACCACTGCAAGGAGCTTCTTCTCGATAATCCTGCGTTCGAATCCTCCATACGTGAATATGAGAGCGACCGCGATAATAATGAGAAGCGCACCACTCTCACTCGTAATATCATCGATATCATATATAAGGGAGCCATGAAAGCTCACGAGGCCGTCAAGAAGGTGGCAGAAGCCAATGAGGAGGCGAAATTGAAAGACTTTGCCACTACCCTCATGTTTGCTGTCTGCAAAAAATATGAATTCGGATGGTTCATCGCCTCTTTCTGGGTGGGCGACGGCGCCATGTGCCTCTTTGATGCTGAAAACAAAACCGCAAAACTCCTCGGCACTCCCGACGAAGGGGAATTCTCCGGACAGACCCGATTCCTCACTATGCCCGAGATTTTCCGCGATCCTGAAGTTGTCGCCAAGCGGTTGCGTATGGCTATCGTGCCTGATTTCACTGCCCTTTTCCTCATGAGCGACGGCATATCCGATCCGATGTTTGAGACAGATGTCAACCTCCGCGACTATTCCAAATGGGAAGAATTCTACAATCGTCTTAAAACCGGCTTCCCGGAGGATGAGATTGGCGGTGTGGATCTCTCAGATGATAATGAGGAGGCGAAAGATCAGCTGCTTAAATGGCTCGATTTCTGGAGTCCGGGCAACCATGACGACCGTACAATTGTAATCCTTTATTAACTTATGGCACAGACAATTAAACTTACCGCCACCGACGGCACTCCCGTCGAGTTTGTAGATGAAGTGATCGGCAGCGGCGCAATGAAGGATGTATATTTCAGTCCGGATAAAAGCTATGTAGTGGGATTTTTCAGAAATCCTCAGGATGCCAACTCTAAGGATCGACTCGAAAATATTGTGGGGAAATACCGTGAAAAGATCTTCAACCAGATCGGCGGCGACTACTGGGAGAATCTTTTCTGCTGGCCCACTAAACTTGTGGAATGGAATGGGAAGTTAGGTATAGTCTGCCCTGCCTATCAGAAACATTTCTTCTTCAAGGATGGGATGTTCAAGGGGAAGGAGAAAGAAGGGAAATGGTTTGCCTCTGCAAAGCTGCGCAATAAATTTCTTAAGCCTGAACAGAAAGGAACATGGCTCACCCACTATCATATGTGCCTACAGATAGCGCGCGCTGTCCGCAGGCTCCATGCCGCCGGATTGGCTCATTCCGACCTCTCTTATAAGAATGTCCTTGTTGACCCTGAAACCGGACGCGCAGCCGTGATCGATTGCGATGGTCTCGTTGTCCCCGGCAAATATCCGCCTGATGTGGTAGGCACGCCCGATTTCATCGCGCCCGAAGTGTTGCAGACCCGATCTTTGAAGATTGGCGACCCTAATAAGAAGCTACCAAGCATTCAGACCGACCGTCACGCCTTGGCAGTGCTGATATATATGTATCTTCTCAACCGTCATCCCCTGCGCGGAGGAAAGGTCAACGATCTTGATGCAGCCCGCGATGAGGAGCTCTCTATGGGAGAGAAGGCGCTCTTCGTGGAACACCCCACCGACAGGAGCAATCGTCCGAAGATTCAGAATATGGCGCCTTCCGAACTCCCCCAAGGGGATGTGGATAAACGGCCCTACACCATCTGCGGCCCATATATGAAGGAACTCTTCGACCGTGCATTCATCGACGGGCTTCACGATCCTTCCAAACGCCCCACAGCGGATGAATGGGAGAATGCCCTGGTGAAAACCACCGACCTCATGCAGCCTTGCCAGAATCCTGCATGCGAGGCACATTGGTTTGTGTTCGACAATTCCACTAAACCAAAATGTCCTTTCTGCGGCACTGAATATCACGGACAACTCCCTATCTTGAATCTTTACTATTCCCCGGCAAAGGGACGCTTCCTTCCGGAAAACTATCGCCTGATGGTATATGACAAGCAGTCGCTCTATATGTGGCATGTCAATCGATTCGTCACCCCAAATGAGCGCACCAAGCCGGAGGATAAGAAGCCGGTAGGAGATTTCCACTTCCACAACGGGAAATGGATTCTCATCAACCGCCGTCTCCCCGACATGTGGGATGTCACGGAAGAACCAAAACGTCAGATTAAAGTTGGAGAATTTGTAGAGCTTACCGAAGGACGCAAAATCCTTCTTTCCGGAGAGGATGGAGGCCGTCTGATTGTGGTCCAGCTCGTCAACAATTAAGGCTCCATCCGCTAACTTCTAATTATATTCCGGCTTACAAAAAACAAGGCCATCGCTTCTGACGATGGCCTTGTTCCATTTTCCGGTCTTGATCTTTATTCGCAACTTTCCGGTTGTATCTCGATTGCTTGCGGTTCCTCATGAATGGCGGGTTCGCAACCCATAATGAAGGCCTTAAAACCGATTTTCTTGAATCCCTCTATCAGTTTTGACGGATCGGTCTTATCCTTGTCGTAAGTGATGGAGATGGTGTTCTCCTTGAGCGAAACATCTATTTTTGACACCCCCTTCTCAAATCGGAGATTCTCTTTAATCTTCTTTTCACAATGCTGCGACATCTGATGATCAAGAGTAAACACCTCAGTCACCTTCTCGCCCGCGAACGCCACTATGGAGCTAAGGAAAAGCGTAATAAGCAATGCTATTCTCATTTTATCTTTTATTTTTACTTCTTAATTGTTATTTAGAGCGTTTTTCCTGAATTTGGTTTAAAGGAACTTTCTTATTTGCTCATATTAAATCGGAATCCTAAATAAAACATCGGGCCATGAATCGGGCCATATATCATCGTAGCATCAAAATTATTCCCCCATGGATTAGCAGCATCTACAATAGGATTCTTCTGACGATAACCCGTAAGATTCTCCCCTCCTATATATACAGCCCAATGACGGAAATTACGGGTCACTTGCAGATTCAGTTGAGGGAAAGCCTTATAATTTCGTTCCCACGAAAGAGAGCCGTCAGCAAGTTCATATGGAGCCGGCATACGCCCTCCCCCATTTATTGCCAATGAAGCGTCCACCTGCCATATGCCCATCATCGGAGCCCAATTAAGAGTGAAAAGCCCTTTATGTTTTGATGTCAGCGGTTTCTCAATTAGCCCCGATCCATAATCCACCTTTACATCCGTCAGACGATAGGCCGCTGTCAATGTAAGATCCTCTATCACCGGATATGACACCTCCACCTGAAACGTTCGCGAATAATTCGGTCGGTTGCCGGAATCCTTTATTATCGCGGCATGAGGATCGCTCTCAAGATCCACAAGCATCTGATGACTGAAACGAGTGTAATAAAATTCGGCATTATAATTGAAATTCCGCCCGAACAATCGGATATCTCCCGACGCTCCTCCCCCATAATTCATCGCCACCTCCTGACGCAGATCCGAACCGATTATTATCCGCCTTGAAGAAGCAAGAAGAAAATTATTATCCGCCAAGGCGTGGGGCGAACGATACCCTCTCCCTGCCGAGATATGCAGCGACAAAGCTCCTTCCAGCATATTCCAACGGGCATGGACTCTGGGAGTAAACATCGAGCCATAGATAGTGCTGTAATCATATCTCACACCTCCCATTAGAATCAAATTGGAGTTGAGATCGAATGTATATTGAGCATATCCTCCCGGAGTGGTTTCTTTCTCTATTTCATGAGTTGGCGCCAAATCCGGCTCATGCGTAAGACGATAGTGTTGGTCAAAGCGGTCATAGTTCATGCTCAATCCGGTGGAGAGAGCATGCAGCCCGTCATTCCATTTTCTCTCATATATGAGGGAGGCATATAGATTATCCTGAGTCACATCATAAACTTTTCTCCCATATCCTGCATCTTGATCATGTATAGATCCTGATAGAATCAATGCGAGATTACTCTCGCTTTCAGTGTCAATGAAATATGCATTCTTAGTAAAAAATTCCCATCGGCGTGTATCTATATCAATCTTATACGGATTATGAATCTGCGACTCATCGATCGCCGCATGATGCGTGTCCTGCCCGCTGCGGCGATTTTCGATCAGGAATCTTACCCCCGCCTGAAAGATATATTTTTCGCTCATATATGCCCATCGGTTCATGGCAGAGAATTGCTTTATTTTCGGCAGATCAATAAATCCGTCGTTGTTGTCATCATGGGATGCAAAAGCATTCTCTGCATGAACAAGCAATCCTCCCGACCATTTATCTCCTAAATGGATATTTCCGCCTGCATTTACCTCCGCTTTCCCGAAAAGATCCACATATCCGTTGGCTAAAACTGATGTTGGCGCCTGAGGTTTCAGAAACTCCACATTGATCTGTCCGGTTACAGACTCGTACCCATTCTTTACCGAACTCGCCCCTTTGCTCACTTGAATCGATTGCATCCATGTGCCGGGGATGTAGCCCAAGCCATAGGGAGCGGCCACGCCTCGAAGATTAGGTATATTTTCCGTAAGCATCTGCACATATGTCCCTGAGAGTCCCAAAAGCCTTATCTGCTTTGCCCCGGTGGCCGCATCGCTATAATTCACATCCACCGAAGCATTCGTAGTAAAGCTTTCTCCGAGATTGCAACATGCCGCGCGCAGAATCTCCGCCTTTGTGATCAATTCGGAATCAAAGGCGGAGTTTCTCAATTTCCGGGTGCTTTTAGGCTTATGCACCACTACCAGCTCCTCTAAATCCTTATCCTGCAGGGCTAAGGAATCCGAGGATGTGTTGGCAATCGCATTAGTTGCAAATAAAATTACGGGAAACGACAGGATTATCCTAAATACAGTTTTCACCTTTTGATCTATCACAGTTTTTTGATTACTCTTGCCGGATTCCCTACGGCTACAACATTTGAAGGGATATCTTTTGTCACCACCGATCCGGCTCCTATCACCACATTATCCCCTATCGTTACGCCGGGCAAAATCGTGGTAGATCCCCCGATCCATACATTATCTCCAATCCTCACAGGTTCCGCCCATTCGATAAGCTGATTTCTCCTTTCTACTTCAAGAGGATGACAAGCAGTGTAGATGCTCACATTCGGCCCTATAAAGACATTATCGCCAAATTTCACCTCTGCCTCATCAAGGATTGTAAGATTGAAATTGGCAAAGAAATTTTCGCCTATGTAGATATTCTCTCCAAAGTCACACCGGAAGGGCTGGTTCACTTGAAAATGTGCGCCAAATCCGCCCAAAAGTTCTCTTAAAATTGCTTTCTGTTTCTCCTCCTGCGAAGGACGAAGATTATTAAACTCCCATAACTTTTCGCGAGTTATTCTCAATCTTCGTATAAGCTCCGGGTGAGAAGCAACATACTCCTCTCCGCTCACCATCGCCTCCCATATATCTTTTTCTTCTCTCATATTCTTAATTTTTATATGCAAAGTTATATAATTTTTTGATTATTGCCATTATTATTTAAATTCGTTGTCGTTCTGCGAAAGTTCGGTGATCTTCTTTCAGTTCTGCGATTAAAAAATACATCCAAACCTTAAATCAAATAATTTTAGTAAATTTGCAATCTAAATTAGAAAGAATATGATCCCATCCAACCATCAGATTTACTTGGAAGAGATAAATGAAAGGATCGATCAGGTTGAAAATTTGCATTATCAACCGGTGGAACCGCTTTATCGAAACGTGCAGATGATCCTCACTGCCATCACCTATTTTATCCTTGCCGGCTTAGCCCTCTTGCTCTTGCTTTTAGACAATCCTGTATGGTGCCTTATTGCAGAAGGGATTATTATTGCTTCATTGGCAGCAAATCTATTCATTCTCCGCAAAGCATGGACATTCAAGGGCTATGCTCTTAGAGAATATGATTTAAGCTACCGCAGCGGAATAATATTCCCAACCATAACTACCATCCCCTTTAATAGAATGCAGCAGGTGGGCACAAAACAGAACCCCATATCCAAATTATTCAAACTATATTCTGTAGAGGTAGTGAATGGTGCCCAGCTTGAAGCAGCAATATCTATCCCCGGACTCACAGAAGAGAAAGCCAATCAAATAAAAAACATTATAATCGAAAAGATGAGAGATGAATAACTACAACTTTTCTCATCCCCATAGGATGAGCCCGGCTGCTTTCTTCATTATATTTATGAAGACATTCAAACAATCGATTATACCATGCCTCACAATTGCCTTTATAAAATTATTCGACTCCCCGGATATCACGAATATAGGTGTCGGCATGATTATACTCATTCCAATTGCAATATGCTTAGCCATCGCATTCCTGGCAGCCGCGTTCAGCTATTTCCCAAAGAAATTCTATATAAAGGATGGAAACCTCATTTTCACCCACGGTCTGTTCAATCGCGAAACCACCTCTATTCCGCTCTACCGAGTCCATTCCCTCCGCACGCGGAAAGGGATATGGTATCGGATTCTCGACATGCGCGGGATAATTTTCGACACCCTTGCCACCCGACAAGAGGAGATAGAGTTGATACTGGATGAATTCGAATGGAAACGCTTGCTATCAATTATAGACAGCAAGGAGAGCCTGCAAACCGATTCCTCCGACCAACCACCCGTTTACAATCCGGTCTCCACCATACATTTCCCTAATAAAAATCTTATCTTATCCGCACTTTGTCAAAACCATCTGAAAGGGATGGCCGTGTTAGGCTCATTTCTTTCAATCATATTCGACCATTTAGCCGATCTTCCTGACACCGATACCGACAGCGCGGCAAATTTTTTAGAAGTCTATTTCGACAGGCTCTTCACATCCCCTATAAAGGTGATTGCGCTATTTGCGATTATTTACGTTTTTATCTTAATATTATGGATAGGGAGAGTTATGCTCCGATATTCCAATATGTCAATGAGTCATGACAAGAATCTTCT
This sequence comes from Bacteroidales bacterium, assembly GCA_014800245.1. Taxonomy (GTDB): domain Bacteria; phylum Bacteroidota; class Bacteroidia; order Bacteroidales; family Muribaculaceae; genus Lepagella. The sequence continues at coordinate 14,271 of JAAVGM010000014.1, forward strand.
CACATTTTCATACGGAATGTTGGCCCGCAACAGTTGTCGATTCTTTTACGACAAGATATGCACTATCCGAATAAAGCGAAACTTCCTTGAAAAGTATTTTGGCTTCTCCACTATAATGCTGCGTCAAGCCTTGAATGCATCCGCTCAAAAGGAGGATGATAATCTGAAAATATATGGCAGCGACCTCTCCTCGTTTTTCCTTAAATGGTGGTTAGGTTCAGATTCCCTTGACACTCCGGAGATTATATCAGCTGAATCCGGTAAAGGGGTATTCTATCGCGCACTTCTCCTCCCGTGCTTGATCACCATAGCCGCCTGCATCATCATATGCCATTTCCATTTAATTGAATGGATCTTCGCCCCTATTCTTTTCTTGCTTATATCAGTGTGGAGAGGCATCCTGCTAATGCGTCATAGCAGAATCTCTCTAAAAGATACATATTTCATAATCCGGGATGGATCATTTGCAAAATGCGAGAATTTCATCAAATACTCTGATATCGAAGTGGTAAAGATACGTCGCACCCCCTTTACGCGCCGATTTCATCGAGTTTCCCTAATCATATCTACCTCCGGAACCACTTTCCGCATCAGGAGCATAAAAGAAAAAGAAGCCCATATCATTTATGAGCTTCTTCTATTGAATAACTAAAAACCGGCAACCTTTACTTGTTCACAGAAAACTTATATGTGCAATTGCTGGTGTAAGTATCGCCGGGATTCACAATCACCGACGGCCATTGCGATTTGTTAGGGCTATCGGGATAATGCTGGCTCTCAAGACATACTGCACTGCGCTTGGGATAAGCAATCCCTTTCTTTCCCTTCACCTTCCCGTCAAGGAAATTGCCGGCATAGAACTGGATGCCCGGCTCGGTGGTGAACATCTCCATCTTTATGCCCGAAGTCGGATCAGTCAATATAGCCACAGGATCATTCACATTGCGCATCTTGTTGAGCACGATGTTATGGTCATATCCCAGACCATTGATGAGCTGTTCATTATTCTCATCGATTCGGGAGCCGATCACCATAGGAGAAGAGAAATCGAAAGGAGTATCCTTCACAGATAGAATCTCTCCGGTGGTCATGAAAGTGGAATCGATCGGAGTGAAGCCTTCGGCATCCATCCAAAGAGTCTCGGAAAGGATATCCTTGCTCGGATCTCCGCTGAGATTGAAATAGGAATGGTTGGTGAGGTTGAGAATAGTCGGCGCATCAGTTGTCGCAGAATAAGCAATATTGATTGCGTTGTCGTGGGTGAGAGTATAAGTCACTTTCACATTCACATTGCCCGGGAAACCGGCATCCCCGTCCGGAGAAAAGAGAGTGAGAGTGAGAGTGGAGTCGGTGGAATTAGCCACATCCCATACACTGTGATGAAATCCCTTCGGACCTCCATGCAGACAATGTCCGTAGTTGTTCTGAGGAAGCTGATAATCCACACCGTTGATAGAGAACTTCCCTTGATTGATGCGGTTGCCATAGCGACCGATCAATGCCCCGAAATTGCCATCTATATTTATATAATCGGCAATTGAATCGTGTCCAAGCACAACATCCTGAAATTTCCCATTCTTATCAGGCACCATCAGCGACACAAGACGTCCGCCATAGTTGGTTATGCATGCCTCCACGCCGTTGGCATTAGTGAGCGTGTAGAGCGACACATCCTTGCCATCAACGGTAGTTTTAAAATTGTCGGCATCCAGACCTGACTTGGTCAATGTTTTCTGAGTTTCATGGTTGCACGAAGACAATATAAGAGCCACTGAAGCAGCTGCTGTTATTGCTTTTAAAATCTTCATATCGGTTAAATTAGTAATAAATATACAATCTTCTTTACCCTAAAATCTTTTTCTGTATCATCCCTTTTAAGACGACTTTTTCCCTTTTAAAGACGGCTTTACTTGCCGCATATCATCTTCTCTCCCCCTACGATATATATATCGCGTGGAAGAGAATCCTTTACATTGGCATATTCTCCTTTATTCACCCCCGAAAGAGTATAGACAGTTTTATTGTTTGTTTTCTCTGCCACGGGAGAAGCTGCGCCGGCCTGCGATGCCTTTGCTTTTTCAAGCAGCCAGTTGGCAAGCACGGCATACTGTGATGCAAACGAGAACTGATGGAATCCCTTTGTGATCTTCTCATCGCCCCACCCTTCCATAAGATGGATGGGAAGAAGACCGTTCTTAAGGTTATTCTCATAACCATAGTCAAGATTCCCCTGGAACGACTCAAGGCCATTCTTGGAAGCAGAACCCTCCACCAAAGGATAGGCATCCGCATAAGAACGCATCAAGACATCATTAAACCATGTGGTGAATCCCTGTTCGGCTGTATTATCCGTGTTAAATTGATAACGCCCCGTCTTGCGGTCATACTTTGAGAAATTATTGAGAGAAGCCTTTGTTGCCGCCTCAATATCCTCAAGATATACGGGATCATTTGTCATTTTGTAAAGGTCAGCTCCTCCGGAAATCATTGTTCCTGTGTTATAGCTGATCAAAGCGCCTGTCGGGCCTCCGCAATCCATGTGTTGACGATAGCCATCGACCACGTTGATTGTATTGTCAGCCCCCATCATATCCCAATACACTCCGCTCTCATGCTTGAGATTCTTCTTCTGCCAATCATACACTTTCTTGGCAAAATTCAGATAATGGTCTCCTCTTGCCACAGTCTCCTGCACCACCTTATTATCCCTGTCGCGATAATAATATTCCATGGTCTCATCAGTGGGAGTATAGATTTCCGAGAGCCATACGAGAGGCTGAATGATCGGACCATTGCTGCAGGCATGCTTGGAGTTATAGCCCGGGCCCCAGGTTATGCCGCCATATTCCTCGCCGGAGGCATCGCGCCAGCAATCCCATCCCTCAAGGGCATAATCGGCAAGATATGTGGCATCCTTGAGATAAGCCTCATTGCCCGTGAGCTTGTAAGCGCGGATAAGCTCGCGCGAAAGCCACATCTGATCGTCATATACATTAAGGATACCGGTGCAATCCGCGCCATTACGCTGCGCTGCACGAGGCACCGCATAAGGGTTCACCTCCTTGCTCACTGCATATGAAGGGAGCACATACGAACCGCGATACCATTCAAGGTTATCAATAAGCTTGTCGAGGTTCGTCTTATACTTTTCATAATTCTTATCATAAAGATCGGGGGCGATATCCTTTGCTGCTTCGAGAGCCTCAAGAATGGAATTATGAGCCTCAATGGCTGCAGTGTAGGGCCATACATCCGACGGTCCGCTCGTGGCTCCGGTTCTCACATTGTATGTGTCGGCCATATAGAGATTGTCGGTCTGCCCTTTGATAGAGCCATTCCAGGTTGCATCCGTCAGAGCGATTGCACGCTCTATATTGCGGATCGCTGTCTCCTGTTCGGCTGTCAGCGCTCCTTCCGCCAAAACGGGGAAGGAGGCTGCAGCTATCATCAACAGTGAAAATAGTCTTTTCATCAGTCTTTGCTATTTCATCAATTTATTCAAACACAATCTGATCTTCCTCAGGCATCTGAGTGTTGAGCTTACGCTCCATTGTCATGTTGCCTGTCACATTGTAAGTGATCGGCGAACCCTGAGCTGTCAGATAATCATCAAATGTGTAATCCACATCGCTGAGGATAAGCGTACGGCGGATGATATAGCTCTGCACCTCATCTTCAGTTTCGATGATTGTATAGTTGGCCACCTTATTCTGAACGAAGTTCATCTCAGGATTATCGCAAGTGAATGTCACGGTTCCCATGGTGGCTCCTTCATGACGAGGAGTGAAATGAGCATATACCTTGAAATTCTTGCGGAGCAAGCTGCTCTCATTGAATGTTCCTGCATAGAAGAACACTGTGTTCTGATCCACTACATAGGTCTGAACAGTGCTCATCGCGCCCGGCTCGTTATCAGTGACGCCGCCAGACATGATGTAGAATTTCATGTTGGTAGCCTGATACACACCCGAGAAGTCTGTATAAGGGAGAATGCGGAGCATCGCTGTGGCATAATTCTTGCGCGGATTGCGGATACATCCGTCGGCTGCATTGTCAACAACCTTGATCGGCAACACAAAGCGGTCGCTGAGATCAATGTTGCGGAAATCGAGCTTAACGGGAAGAAGAGAGACATCCTTACCGGCCGGAATAAGCACATTTTCCGGATATTCTGCATATTGCGACATATCTTTATACCATATCTCCGGACGGTTGATACCGAAACGGGCAGGATTGAGGATATCGAGTGTATCGGAATGTGCCACATGCGCACGGCGATCGATATCGTTGGTGGTGGATCCGCTCACGATCACAGGAAGCTGATAGTGAGTCAATCCTTCCTCGCCATAAAGCGGAGTGCCGTCTTCATTGACACGAGTGAAAGGCACATACACTGTGGTCACACCCACGCTCGAACCTTCTGTATCGAGAGGAGCCTTGAAGCTGATATAATGTTCGTATTGTTCTTCGGTCCAGTCATCGTTGCAGGAGGTCAAACCGCCGCAAAGCATCGCTGCCATTCCGAAAGCCAAACTATATTTCATTATTTTTGTATTCATCGTATTTTCGCTTTTTTAGGTTAGATTAATCCTGTGCCTGCCATCCGGGGTTCTGCACGAGCGCCTTGTTGCGTTTGAGTTCGCTGAAGCAGATAGGCCAGAAATACATTTTCTCTGAGAACACTGTAGGAAGATTATACACAGGAACGATCTTCTGGAAATCGTCGGGCTGCTTGGAAGTCATCATCACGTTGCAACCATAGATCGGTTTAGACTCCTCGATAGGAGCATCCATCCATCTGCGGAGGTCGTAGTAACGTTTTCCCTCGCCAAGAAGCTCGATCATACGCTCACGCTTGATCTTGTTGCGGAGTGTAAGCTGATCGCCATACTCTGCCATAGTGTAGTCGGGCACACCTGCACGACATCTCACGGGGCGGATACCACGTTTGATTTCGTTGATATCACGTCTCACAGTATAGGTCTGTGTGCCGTCCCATGAAGGGATGCTGTAGCTGCCGCCAAGCTCATTGAGCGCCTCAGCATACATAAGAAGGATATCTGCATAGCGGATAGCCGGCTCCCATTTATGCACGAAGTTATCATAATCGTTTCCGTCGCGCACTGTGCGGAAGTCGTTAGGATGAACCCACTTCTTGCAGCCGATACCTGTGCGGAGATAGTAAGAGGTGTTCTGATAACCATTGTTCATTGTGGTCTCCGAAGAAGAAGAGCCATCGCTTGAAGAAGAGCTTGAAGTGGTTGTGCCGCGCCAGTAGAACACCTGCATGTATTTGTTGTTGCGTGTCGGGCAAGCATCCCACCAATAAGAACCGTTGAATGCTACGCAAGCATAGAAACGGGGCTCGCGGTTGGCATACTGCATAGAAACGCCGGGGCCGAGGGGCGGGAAGTTGCTGTATCCGAGGTCGCCGCGGTTGGTGGTCCAATCAGTTGAACGAACTGATCCGTCGCCTTCGCCATACTCGCTGTCTTTTCCCGGAACGTCAGTACCATCATTCATATAATAGGCATCCACCATTTTCTGAGTAAGACCATGGCTGTTGAAGCCGAATAATGAGTTGGGCATCTGGTGGCTCACGAATCCGTCGATATTATCGTGCCAGGATCCTGCGGCATTGTAACCTCTTGAGAAGATGATCTCAGAGTTCTCCAATCCCACTGCTCCATTGAAGAAGTCGCGGTAAGAGATATAGGGGTCGATGTCAGCCCATCCGTTAGGCCATGCAGCTTCTGAGAAGTCGCCGTCGGCCGGAGGGGTGATTGTCTTGGGATAGCCTGTGGTCTTGTTATCCACAGTCTGGATTCCTGCATGGTAGAGCTCATATCCTGACGGGCATTCCATCACGTCGCGGCAAGCCGCTGCCGCGCGTGCCCATTTGCTTTCATCATAAGTGAGAGAAAGGAGTTCCTTCCCGTCACGGTTGCGGAGAGTCTGAGCAAAGCCATCAGTCACGCCTGCAGGGTGATAACCATTGGCGAGCTGTCCGTTAGCCAGAGGGCTGGCGGCATAGAGATATGCCAGAGCGCGCACAGCCAAAGCCGCACCGCGGGTGGGGCGGATGATCGATGTCGCATCTGTATTCCCCTGGAATCGGCTCCACGACTGAAGCTCCTTGCAGGCCTGAACCATCTCGGAGGCGATAAACTCTGCCACTTCCTCATAGCTGCTTCTCGGAGTGGATAGATCCTCATAAGGTCTTGTATAGTCGGCTCCCTCATCCGGCATGATGGGCACCGGACCATATTTGCGGAGAAGCAACCAATAATAGTAAGCTCTAACGAAGCGAGCCTGCCCCTTCATATCGAGGCGTTCGGTCTCGGTGAGCTTATCATTCATATCGATATTCTGAATGAAGATTGAGGCCTGATAAATACCCTTGTAGGCATTCATCCATGCATCGCTTCCGAAATTCTCATTATAGTCGCCCTGCTTGATTGCGTTATACGATTCTGTATAAGCAAACCCGTCGCCAAGATTGGAGTCGCGGTCGCCATAATACATATCGTCGGCGAAGCAATGGAAGAAAGCGCCTCCCTTTGTGTGGACGTCGGCAAGATCTCCCTTGAGGAAAGAGAACGACTGTGAGAGCCAGCCATTGGTCTGGTTGATGTCGGTAAAGACACTCTCGATCGTACGACGGTCTTCAAGATACTTGTCGGCGTCGAGCGCATCCTTACATGAAGTGACGCTCATTGCGCCCAAGGCAAGCGTCAATATTGATAATGATTTATAGTATGTTTTCATTTCTTTAATGCAGGTTAAGATTATAGAGATACTTGCACACCCACGGTAACCGACTTAGTCAAAGGATAAGCCTCGCCGTCGGAGCTTCCCATTTCAGGATCCCATGATTTGAATTTGCTGAAAGTAAGAAGATTGTTACACTGAACATAGAATCTTACATTCTCAAAGTGGATTGCGCGCATCCATTTCTCGGGAAGATTGTAGCCGAGTTCAAGGTTCTTCAGGCGGAGATAGCTGAAATCGCGGAGCCAGAAGGTTGACGCGCGGTAGTTGTTATGAGCGGCATTTCCCTGAAGATACACAAGACGGGGATAAGATGCATTGGGATTCTCATTTGCGGGGATGCCGAGCTGGGCTGCTGTCTGAGCGTCAACCCAACGATCGGCCACAAGGTCGTCGAGGATCTGACCGTAGCGGTCCTGGCTGAATGCCCATACTGTCTTGCCTGAGATAAGGTTGCTTGACTTGCCTGCACCCTGGAAGAGCACATTGAAGTCGAAGCCTCTCCATCCCACTGACACACCGACACCATAGATGAGGCTCGGAGTGGCGGTTGCGCCGATTGCCACGATATCATTGTCGTCAACGATACCATCACCGTTCACATCCTTATACTTGATATCACCGGGCTGAACCTCACCATACATCTGCTTGGGAGAGTTGCGGATATCATCGTAGTCGGAGAAGAGACCCAATGCCACGAGACCACGCTGCTGACCGATGCGATAGCCTGTCTGGAACTGGTAGGGATATGTGGAGTTCTCTACGTCATAGTCGAGGACAGTGTTCTTGCTATAGGTAAGGTTACCGCGAACTGTGAGCGAAACCTCTCCGAAACGGTCAACGTATGCGAAGTTGCCATCCACACCTTCTGATTTCACAGCGCCCACATTAGCCCAGGGTGATGACTCAAGACCGAGCGATCCGGGAAGGAAGTTACGCAGCATATAGATGCCGGTACGCTTCTCGTGGAAGTAGTCGGCGGTAAGGTTGAACATACCGTTGAAGATATTGATATCCAAACCTACGTCAAACTTGGTTGAAACCTCCCATGTAACGTTCTTGGCTGCCAGCTGTGCGTAGTGGAGACCCTCCTGATACTGATCGCGGGTAGGATCTGTGAGCGTACCGAAGTTATACACTCCATCCCCTGTGTAGTCGATAGTGTAGATATAAGGGAAGCGTGTATCCATTTTATCGTTACCCACCTTACCCCAAGATGCACGGATCTTGAGAAGGTTCATCCAGCTCACATCGCGCATGAAGGGCTCGTTAGCGATGTTCCATGCCACTGACGCAGCAGGGAAGAAACCCCAGCGGTGACCCTTGGCGAAGTTTTCCGAACCATTGTAACCGAAGTTCACGTCGGCGAAGTAGCGATAGTCGTAGTTATACACCACCTGACCTGCGAGTGCCATATTCTTGCGGGCAATACTGTTCTTGATATCGTCGCCGATATTCTGAGTGGAGATATTGTCGTCATAAGTATATTTCACTGTTGCGCCAAGATTGTGCTGACCGAAATCGCGGTTGTAGGTAAGGAGCGCATCAACGAAAGTTCTTCTCGAACCATCATTGCCTGATTCCTGATACATATCCTTCTTATCAAAGATCTTGTCGAAGATAAGTTCGCCGGTCACATTGTCACGTCCATTCACATACCAACGGTCGGGTGCCTGGAGGTGGTTGATGTAGTTGTAGTTGTAAGTGTCATATCCGAAACGGAAAGAGAACTTAAGGCCCGGAGTAACAAACTTAAGGTCCTGATCAATTGAGAGGTTGTTCTGGATGTTGTTGTTCCATTCCTGACGATAACCGGTCTGAGTGGTCATCACCCAGGGGTTTGTACGGAATTCATCACGGTTCATGTTGATCATCGGCACATATCCGTTGCTATACATAATAGGAGTAAGGATAGCGTTATAACCGAAGAGTGAATTCCATGCATCACCGTCACCCATACCGGGAGCGTTACGGAGAGAAAGGTCACCGGATGTACCGATGCGGATCAAAGTAGTAGGAGTTGCATCGATATCAAGGTTCACACGATAGTTCCAACGACGATAGTTGGCGTTGGTGTTGTAACGGTCGCGGAGTGTTGAGTCTGTCTTATACATACCCTCATCCTCTGTATAGGAGATAGAGGCATAGTAGCGTGAAAGACGACCACCACCGCTCACGTTCACATTCGCACGATAGCTCATAGCGCCATCCTTAAGGATAAGGTCTTTCCAATCCACATTAGGATAGAGGTCGGGATCAAGTCCGTTGGCGAAAAGCTCCATCTCGGTCGGAGTGAAGTAAGTTCCTTTGTTGCGGGTGATATTGGCCTCATTGAGAAGTCCTGCATATGTGATACCGTCAACGAACGCCGGAGTCTTTGTGCGGGTATTATAAGAAGTCTCAAACTTGGCGTTCACGTTGATTTTACCTTCACGACCATGCTTTGTTGTGATGAGCACAACACCATTCGCACCTTTCGAACCATAGATAGCTGTTGCGGAGGCATCCTTTAGCACGGTGAAGTTTTCGATATCCTCTATATTAAGGTCGTCGATATTCTCACGCTCGAAACCGTCCACGAGGATGTAGGCAGAAGCGCCCGCACCGAAAGTGGAGATACCGCGGATCCAGAACTCACTCTTGTTCTTACCCGGCTGACCTGATGTCTGCATCGCAATCACACCCGGAACGTTACCGGCCAAGGCATTTGAAAGATTGGAAGTGGAGATATGCTTCATGTCATCCACATCCACTGTGGTGATCGCACCGGTCACGGTCACTTTCTTACGCTGACCCATACCGGTCACCACCACCTCGTCGAGTTCTCCCTCTGTCTGCATTGCCACATCAAGAGTGGTGCCGATCTTATTGATATCGAATTCCTGGGGTTTCATTCCCACATAGCGGAATAGAAGAGTCTTCGAGCCGTCGGGAACATCGATGCTATAGTTACCATCAAGGTCGGTGGTCACACCTGTTGATGTCCCCTTTATCATTACGCTCACACCGATCAGGGGCTCGTTGTCGTTGGCATCTGTCACAACTCCCGTAATCGTTTTGGCCACAGCCAACTGCGTCACAAGCATTATGGCTGCAAATATTGCAAATATTCGTTGTTTCATTGGATGTTAGAGTTTGGTTATTCTGTTACTTCGGTGTTTTCTTCTGAGTTATCCTCATTGCCTCCACCGACAATGATATCATCTTCGCGTTCCTTACCGATGGTGCGGATACGACGGTTGTTATGGTCGAGCACATAGAAACGCTCGCGAACCTTATCGTATGCAATGCCGGTTACGTCGCGGAAACGGGCTGCCTGACGGAGAGATCCATCCTCGGTGCCCCAGATATTACCGTTGGTTGAAGGAGCGCGGCCTGCATAAGTGCGGACGATACCTTCGGGAGTGAGATAACGCACACAGAAGTTGAGACAGTCGCAGAAATAGAAATCATAAACGTCATCTTTCCCTTCTTCCTCATACTGCGGATTCTTTACGAACACACCCTGGTAAGGACGGTGCAGACGCGCGTTGGTGCCCACTGCATCAGTCCAGTCTTCCGAACCGTTGCTTCCGGCCACTACATATGGAGTGGTGAATTCCTTCTTCTCCCAATCATAGTCCGTACGGAGGATATAGCTGCGGTTGATCACCACAATATAAGCATAATTTCCGGAAGGATGAATTGTAATCTGGAATTCGTAAGAGGGGTCCTGAATCTTGAAGAGCTCTTTGAAAGCGCCATCCTCTTTATATCCGGTCCATGTCTTGGTGTTGCCATCCTCATCGGGGATGAAGGAATCGAAATAATCCTGAGGATTCATGCGGAAGAGCTCACCATTAGAATAGGAGTTGAAATACACCTCGCCATTCACGGGATGAACTGCCACACCGTTACACTGCTTGTATGCCACCAACGGCTGGCAGGAAGAACGGTCGCTGAATGTGCCGTCGGCGTTGCGGCTCACAATCCATACTGAAGTGGATTGGTCGTCGTGGTCCGCGCGGTCGGTTGACACCAGCATGTACTGGCCATCGAGTGTGAAGTCGATGTTACGCAGACGCTGGGTCTGGAACTTATTGGCCGACATCAAAGGGGTGCATTCCCTATTGGCAAGATCAAGCTGTGCGATCATGCCCGCGCCTTTATCATAACAGATATACACGCGATCGGGATAAAGAGGGTCGATTGCAAGACATCCCTCGGCGTTGAAGCCGCAGCAGATATCAAACGATCCCCACAACTCTCCCTGAGAGTCGTTGTCGTTCTGATAGCCGCAGAGAGTGCCGACCACCGGCTGCGCATCATAAATGAAATTTTTCGGGCTGCTTGCCGAATAGCCCTTGCCATCTCTGTCGAGAATGGTCAGTTCAATCTCTCCTGAGAACGCCATCGGAGGAACAAAGGCATAAAGCTTGTCGGAGGCGACATTAATCACTGTGGCGTCCTTGCCGCCGATCTTAAGCTTTACTGCATCCTTGTCGTTACCGAAGTTTGATCCGTAGATGATCAATTGTTCGTAGGCACTCCCCTTCTCGGGAGTGAACGATTGGATCGACACCGGGAGCGATGAATCGAACGGCTTCGCCTTGGGCGCAGTGATCGTCGTATCATCGTCCTTGCAGGATGACATTGCACTCAACATGATTGTGAGCAACACAATCTTTCCAAGAGTGCGGATCTTGTTTTTTAGGTTAGTGCTGTACATTGTTTTTTAGGTTAGTACTGTACATTTGGTTTTAAAGTTGTTCTCTCTCTCGGTTCGGAGGATTGCTCCCCCGCGGTTAACAGGTGCAAAAATAGCGGTTATTCTTATAATTTAAGGAAAATTTATGTTCAATTTAGTGAAAATTTCTATTCAATCATTTCAAAAACAGAATTAATTATTAATTTTGCACTCAATATCTATTTAACCGCCAATGAAAAACCTAATTTTACTCCTGACATTAGCTATCCTGTCTATTCTTCCCGGATGTGGTTCGCGAGAGGATATTGTGCCTGATAATTCAGACAACATAACAATGTTGTTTGAAGATACATCTTATCCCAATATCTCCGAACATAACGGAAAATTCTATTTCATCAGGCAGGATAAGGACATTAAAATATATGAGGCGGAGAATATAGATTCGCTAGCTGCAGCAAAGCCCATTACTGTTTGGGAAGGTCCGGCCAAAGGGATGAATAACATCTGGGCGCCGGAGATGATCAGGATAAATGGAAAATGGTATATATATTTTGAAGCCGACGATGGCAATACTGACAATCATCAGCTCTACGTGATTGAAAATTCTTCCGAGAATCCGACTCAAGGGGAATGGACTCTCCACGGTCCAATCATCACTAACGATGAATGGAATTTCGGGATTCATCCCTCCTCTTTTATGATCGGTCGCCGTCAGTTTCTCCTTTGGTCCGGGTGGGAACACCGTCGCTCCGAAACTGAGACCCAATGTATCTTTATCGCTGAGATGGAGAATCCATGGACTCTTAAATCTCCGCGCATTCTTATATCAAAGCCGGAATATGAATGGGAACGTCAATGGATCAATCCCGACGGAACACGATCGGCCTACCCTATCTTTGTGAATGAAAATCCCGAACCCGTCCTTTCTCCCGACGGAAAGAAGATTGCAGTGGCCTATTCCGCAAGCGGAATCTGGACTCAATTTGCCACTATCGGACTCATCTATGCCGACACATCATCCGATCTCCTTGACCCCGCATCCTGGAAAAAACTTGAAGAGCCCCAGTCTAATCCCGGTCTGTTAAATGCGTCAATGACCGGAATCACAAACATTTCCACAATCAATTCCACCGATGGGAAATGTTATATGCTATTCCAGGCCAAAGACTTCAACAATGGGGAGAAAGAGTGTGTATTTAAGAAGGCTTTCCGCTGGACCAATAAAGGATATCCCGACTTCGGATTCAATAAATAAAGAAATAAAGTTAAGAAGTAAATAAGGTTATAAGTAATAAGAAAAATGCTTATAACCTTATAACCTTATAACCTTATAACCTTATAACCCTATTTGAACTCGCTTGGCAATACTCCGAATTTAGCTCGGAAACATTTAGCGAAATAGGAGGATGAGGTGAATCCCACTCGCTCCGAAACTTCCGACACGCGGCAACCGTCTCTCAGAAGCTCTGCCGCCTTGTTCAATCGGAAATTCTTCAGATATTCATTCGGCGACATTCCGGTCACAGCCGTGATTTTCCTATAGAAAGATGAGCGGCTCATATTCATATTCTGCGCAAGCACATCTATCGAGAATTCCTCATCTTCCACTGATTCGGATATAATGGAATTCATCTTCTCCAAGAATTCCGTATCAAGTCTGTTCAGACCGGTCTTTTCCTTGACTGATTCAGCCCCTGTCTCGGCGACAACATCAGATCCGGATTTTACCTCCTCATTGCTTACAGCCGCAGAAGGTTCGGCTGCCGTATCAGCCACGACAGGAACGATCGAGCCCTTCATTCGTTCATAGAACAGCCGGCGCGTGCGAAGAAGATTCTCTATTTGCAACACAAGCTGACGGATCGGGAAAGGTTTCTCAAGATATACATCCGCTCCGCAGCTTAATCCCTCCTCATGTGCCTCATCGGTGGTGAGCGCAGTGAGGATAATGAACGGGATATGAGAATATTCAATATCATTCTTCACCTTCCGGCAAAGATCCATACCATTCATACGATCCATCATCACATCGCTCACTATCACATCCACATCCTTATCTTTCAGAATTTCGAGAGCTTCCACTCCATCAGGAGCCGTCACCACATTGTAATATTTTTCGAGCGTGTCGGAGATCATCACCCGCAGATCCTCGTTATCCTCCACAAGCATAACTGTGATATCCTTCTTCTCGGGTTCCTTAACATCCGGATTATATGCGTATTCAGTTAATGATCTTACTTCCTCAGCATCGCCTCCTGTCTCGCGAGGGATAGTCAAGGAGAAGAGAGCCCCGTGTCCTTCAGGATTATCTTCAATGGAAATTTTGCCATTATGCGCTTCGGTGATCAAGCGGGCATAAGCTAAACCAAGCCCTGTGCCAAGACTCACTGATAACTTCTGGCTCTGAATCTGATAATACGTATCAAAAACCCTCTTACGTTCCTCTTCCGGAATCCCCACTCCATCATCAGATACAGAGATGTTCACATTTTCCGGATCATCGGTCGTGAGCTTCACGCATATAAGGGATTCAGCATATTTCATAGCATTCCCTATGAGATTCATCAAAACTCTTTCAAGCTTATCCACATCCCCTTTTATCCACACTTCCCCTTCGGGCAAGGAGCAGTCGAGGCGTTTCTCTCCAAGTCTGAGAGGTTCTTCGAAACGATGGCATATTCTCCGGATCAATGCGCATAGATCAAAGCGATAGATATTCAGTTTCACTTCGCTTTGCTTCTCCGCCTTGCGGAAATCGAGAAGCTGATTGGTGATTCCAAGCAGGTAGTCCACATTCTCCTGCATCGATTTCACATATTTATGGCTTTCTGCATATACCTTCTCTTCCGGTTTTTGCTCTATCTCCTCTTTCAGCTGCTCCAATGGCATGCTGATAAGCATGAGCGGAGTGCGGATTTCATGCACGAGATCCACAAAATAGCGAGTCTTGGCCTCAAAGGTTTCTCGCTCCTGTATCTTCTGGATCTCTTCAATTGCCTTGATGCGCTTTTTATCTACAAGTTTCTTTATAGCCCGGAACAAGCCCCACCCGAAAAGGGCAATAAGCACAAGATAGGCCACGATTGCCCAGAAAGAGAGATACCAAGGGGGCGTAACCTCTATTTTCAGGGTCTTGGTCTCGGCATTCTCCATTCCATGCGGACGCACAAGAAACTCATACTCTCCGGGAGAGAGATTGTTATAGGTCACTTCAGGCACACTCACCCCCATGATCCAATCTTTGTCGATCCCTTTCAGCATATAATCAAATTTGATATCAGGGTCCACAAGTGGATGGATTCCGGAAATCTGGATTGTAAAGGTGTTGTATTTATAAGGAAGCTTTATGCTTTTCTGCATCACCAACGCAAACGACTGCCCCAGTTCCTTGAGCTTATCGAATCCATCCTCAAGGAATGGGAAGGAGAGAGCTGAGGCATAGGCAAATGTGGAATTCTCCGACACCTTCAGTTTTGAGGGGTCGATGATAAGGAAGCCATTGTTGGCGCCCATCGCCGTCAAGCCGTTTTTAAGTTCTATTGCAGTGGATGCCATAGGATTATGAGCGCCGTATCTCCGCATATCAAAATCGAATTTACGATTCTCTATCGGATTTTTCACCATCTCTTCTGCCGGCACCATGCCGAATCTTCTTTCCTGAGGCACTTTTCGGAAGAAACCATAATTCGCCGTTCCGATCCATAAGGTTCCGTCGCGCTCCTCTTTAAAAGATATTGCACGTATATTCTGTCCGAACTCAGGGAGTTGCGGAAAATTATCATGTATCCTGTCATAGCGGCACACTCCCCAGTTGGTCAATATCAGCACTTCTCCGCCCGATGTGATCCCTATATGATTGATTTCATTGCTCACAATGCTATATGGGATATTCTCGTCATAGGTGTAATGTCGCGTTTCGCCGCTGGATAAATCGTGGCGATAAACACCTCTATTCTTTGTGCCGATCCATAGTTTATCTCCATCGAGGGCAAGAGTCCTTACAGGGAGGCCGGATAGGCTGCCATCGGTCAATGGTTCAAACTGACGCGTGGAGAGATTGTAAAGGAACAGACCTCTATCGCTTCCGACCCATAAATGGCTGCCATCGGCAGAAGCGGCAAAGGAGCGGACCACAGCATTTCTCATCCCTCCCCCTTCTGCGGAAAGAGCCACGAAACGGATGGGACCCGGCTGAATCATCATCACCTCAATAGGCGCACCGGGCCGAACTATCACGATATTGCCGTCCGGACTCTCGGAAATTGAGGCTATGGTCTGGCCCTCATATAAATCAATGGATCTTAGGGGCTTTATTTCGGAGAAATCCCCTGTCACTGTGCCATACCGCCATATCCCATCTTCTGTGCTCATGATCAGATTGCCGTCCGGACGAGCCATGAGAGTATTCACCGTACCCTGAAGTCCGCTTGCTGCCATTGGAGTGATTGAGCCTGTCTCTCGGTTGAGACAGAAGAGATGTGATCCCGACCCCACCCATATATTACGTCCGGAAGAAGCAAGATAGAAAGGATTCTTGTCGCTCACATAGTCGGGCAGCCTATATTCCTTCACCATCACCCCGTCGTGGCGGAATGATTGAATCTTCCCGTCGTAGGTCACGGCATATATCAATCCGTCAGCGCCCTGGGCTAAATCAGAATAGAAGGATCCGTGACGGCTGTCCTGATGAAGACTGCCGGTTTCAGGATCATATATAAAGAGTCCCTGCCCTTGAGTGGCAATCCATATCTTATTGCTTGATCCCTTGAACACCTTTCTGACACGGCTGCTTATCACAACGCCGTATTTGGTCTTCCTGCCGAATCTTTCCAATTCATTTTTTTGTCGGTCATATACATATAGACCTTTATCCACCCCTATCCAGATATTCTCGCCGTTTTCGAACAATGTTGTGACCGACAGATTCCTCAAGGGATGCAACACATCAAATTGCGACCCGAACAAGGTGTGTCCGTTGCAGTCATAAACATCCACGCCGGATTCCGTGCCTACCCATACAAAGCCATTCTTGTCTTGCAGGAATACTCGGTTTTCTGTGTCGCGTGCAATCTCGGTGGGCACCACCTCATAGGAAATATCGGCAGAAAATGCCAATCCCCGGCATATGAATATGCCGAGGATGATTATAATATGAGTGAATATAAATCTTCTCATTATAACCGATTTAAATATCGAATAAGTAGCTGCGAATAATTAATGAACAGATAAAACGAAGTTATTTTTGAGCAGATTTTGCTGCGGAATGAAGGAGCATACTTTCGTATGCGACTGAATGACAAAGCAAAATATGCCAAAAAGAACGAGTTTTAGCGTTCAAGATATTCCCAATTACTTTGTTTAACATATATCGATTAATTATTCGTAGCTACTTATAATTCTAAATGTGTGTAAAATATATCAGGTTAGCCTGCGTTGGCTCCTGCCATTTTTCTATTTCTCCTCCGCTTTTGGGAAAGCTGAGATTCTAAGCCTTGCCGCGCCCATCGGAATCAGACGGATATTTCTCTTTTCTTCCGAACGGGGAGCATACTTTGTGGGGAGAAGATCGGTCATCCCGGTCTCGTCATAACCCCACGAAGGGATCTCAACTCCGACGGCCGTAAATTCAAAAGGCACGCTTTCCGCAGTGAAGGGGAAATTATTGGAGGGCCATTCTTTCTTATTTACGTTAAAGTTAGCAGGTTTATTGCCTTTATCCATCACTAAAGCATAATTCCATTTGGAATTTGGCTTCAACACATAGCAGGGCCAGAGGGAAGCATCCACGCCTGCCTGCCAATGGGAGTCGTCTTGATTGAATTCCGGATCACGGCTGTCGTGCTGCTCGAAATTCTCATCTATGGCAAGTGAAAGAGTCAGCGGACCGTAATTTACGCTTACGCTCCCTTTATTCTGCTCCCATGTGTCAACGCTCATCTCCATCGGGAATGTCAGCTCCACCTTATCGTTGTTCTTCCAGGTGCGGTTGAGACATACATATTTCCCTGTTGCGCCTTCTGCTGCTACAGCTTCGCCATTCACCTTCACTGTCGCGCCGTTGGCCCATTCGGGAATGCGGAGATAGAGGGGGAATGCCACATCGCCGTCAGAGGCAAGGGTGATCGTAACATTCTCATCGAAGGGATAGTTGGTGGTCTGCGTCAAGGTTACATTCTTCCCCTCTGCGCCTACCTTGGCAGTGGTTTCATTGGCGGTGTAGAGCATTGTTGCCAGGCCGTTGTCGGCTGTTGCCATCACAAGATGCTCGGCATAATAGGGCCATCCCATTCCATGGTTGTGCTGGCAGCAACGGCTGCTGAAGGGACTCATCGAAAGCATTCCGCGAAGGTTGTTGTCGATGCTGGGGCCATGAAGTTTCTCATCGCTTATCGCCATGTTGGGAGAGGTGATATAACGGAGAGCCTTCATGTCGGGAGTGAGGGCTGCCGTGAATGTATTGAGAGCCACATTCTCGCAATGGTCGGCCCAGAAGGGGTCGCCGGTGATACCCATAAGAATCTCATCGCTCGCCATCTGCTCCACCACTGCGCAGGTCTCTGCTCCCTGACGGGGATCGAAATATCCTGAGCGTGCATTCTCGTCGGCTCCATACATCCCGCCTGGCACCTGTCCGTAACGGTTGCGCATCGTGTTGAATGAATTATATGTGGCCTGAAGCATTGAGGGATCTTTGGAATACATATAATATGTGGCGGGTTCGCGGAAACCTTGGGCCACATTCACGCCATGCCAGTTGGGAAGGTCGTTGTCCATTGCCCAGTTGGAGGTGTTCTTGTGAAGCTTCTCGATAAGGGGAAGGAGTGATTCATCTCCTGTGCGGTTGTAAAGCCAGAGCACGCTCCAGAGGTTGTCGCCGCCGCGTTTCTCCTGCCATAGTCCTTTGAGGAATTGCGAATCGGGCACATTCATCTCCCATTTGAAATAGTCGGTCATCGCCGGAAGCACACGGGCGTCGCCGGAATATTCATAATAGGTCTGCAGAGCCCAGAGCATCACCATCTGCGCCCAAAGTTCGGGATTGCCGTTCTCATAGTTGTGAGGTCCGAGGAAGCCATCTGATTTGAGATTGGAAAGCACTGCATCAAACCACACCTGTGCCTCTTTCTTCATCTCCTCGTCGTCGAGGATATAGGCGAGGCTGCAATAGCCGCGGAGCCAGTAAGGCACCTCCTCCCATCCATGGTCGCCGGCGTCGGATAGCCATTGGTTGTTGTTCTTGTCGAGCCAGTCGCTCACTGTGCCGAGCTTGCCGTTCAACCCGTCTTTCTGACGAAGCAGGTATTCGCGCAGCCATCCCTGCGGCTTGATTGATCCTACGGGGAGTTTGAGGAGCGGAGCTTCCACAAGCGGAGCGCGGAATCCTACATAGTTGGTTGATGTTCCGGTCTGCGGTTTATCCACCACAGTTGAGGTC
This sequence comes from Bacteroidales bacterium, assembly GCA_014800245.1. Taxonomy (GTDB): domain Bacteria; phylum Bacteroidota; class Bacteroidia; order Bacteroidales; family Muribaculaceae; genus Lepagella. The sequence continues at coordinate 33,164 of JAAVGM010000014.1, forward strand.
TGAGCCTGCGCTGTAAACATTCCTGATGCAGCGATCAAAGCCGCTGCAAAGGCTTTGCTATATATAGAGTTCATCTCGTTATCGTTAAATTGAATTGCGTTAGATTATCTTTAGGTTTATTTAATGATGATTTTCTTTCCATTGCGGATATAGATCCCGGGATCGAGAGTTTCAGCGGATGTGCCGAGATATTGTCCCTGAAGATTATATATCTTATTGTCGGAAATCTTTTCATTCTCAACGGTTCCGACAGCGGAAGGATTCATATTATCAATCTTTCCTTCAATCAGCAGGCCGAAATCCACATGGCCTCCGCCTCCTCCCTGACGAAGAGAGACAGCCAATATGTTATCCCCTTCTACAAGAAGATTCTTCTGTTTATCTGTCAGAATGGTTTTGTCATAATTATTATCGTTCCATCCGGTGCGACTCCAGAATTTCTCGCCGTTGAGGTATGCTATCGGTTCCTCATCGTAGCTGCAGGAGAATGTGAGCTGCGAGTCGCCGATTATTGCCAAATCCTCTGCCGAGAGATTGAAGTGGCGGCGGATAAGGATTGGTCGGAGCTGACTTGCCCATTCTGTTGTGAGGAACATATCATCACTATTACTGAAAGGTCCAACACCCTTAATCCAATCGGATTCATTCTCTGTGGTGCTATACCATTCCGCTTTTTCAGCGTCAGCGAAATCATTGTTGTAGTTGAGGAAATAATAGGAGCATGGCCATGCTCCGTCGTCGAGCGTAGGAAGGAACGCCTGCACCATCGACATATCGGCGCCATAGAGTCCGCAGTCGGCGAAAGCGCCTCCCCAGTTCTGATGCACATGCACGGCAAGAATATTTTCCGATCCATCGGTCTTGATAAGATCTTTCTGTTCATCGGTGAGGAGAACATACTCATCATTATTCCACCCATCGGATGCGCTTGCCACTTTCACTCCGTTGATATACCATTCTGCCGGAGCATCATCATGTCCCATTGCAAGATATACCTCCTTATAGAGAAGTTCGTCGGGGGTGAGGGTGAAGCTGCGGCGCATATACATCTCCCCCATCATTTCAGCGGCGGCCCACTGATAGGATTTCTGCCCAAGATAGGTTGCGTCGGAGCTGAAAGGTGCTTTCTGAGTGGTCCATTCTCCGGAAGACACTTCTGAAGGATTGTATTCCGGTTCATACCATTCTTTGCCGGCATTGTCGGCTGAAGGGGCAGACAGAATCTTATTATAATTTTCATCGGAATATCTGTCCCCCTTGACCACCCACACAAGAGCTTCATAAGGGGAAGCCGGTGTGTATTGCGATGAAGGAAGGATCACGTTCCGGGCATTGAACGAAGTCTTGATCTCTGCCTCTGCCCCTTTAGCTGAGAAAGGGATAAAGGCACTGATAGCCACGCCCACAATAAGGAGTCGTTTCATCATAGATTTTTGGTTTATTGAGCAGTTGGTTAAAAAATATTCGCTTATAGCATTTCGCTAATGCTGATTTGTAGATTACGGAAGCAAAATTAGCTATTAATATCTCTTTATTGGGAAATAATCTATTCATATAATGAAATTTTCTATTCTTTCGCCTAAAAATCAAATAAAAAAGCGGCCGCCTCACGGCAGCCGCCCATTATGTGGAAATTAGATGTGTGTCTCTTCTTTATCTTATTTATCTTAAAAATTTATTTTACAATAAATTTCTTGCCATTCTGAATATAGATTCCGGGAACAGTTGCATCGTTCACGCGGATACCCTGGAGATTATAGATCGGACCATCGATTGCCTCTTCAGCCACCTCTACATCCTCTACACTATTCTGGCTGTTGCCGCCAAGATATTTAAGACGGAAATTGTCGAGAACAATCCAGTCGCCTTCGAAGTCTCTCTTATCCTTTGCCACTCCGATTTTTACTGAATGAAGAGTCGGCTCACCCTCAGCTGCCACAACAGGCTCATCGGTCTTATCTGAAATATTGAAACTCAAAGTTGTTTTATAAAGACCGCTCTTGAAGAATCTTACAGCCTCATTGCAGCTATTGGGGAAGTTATAGACAACGTCACCATCATCTGTGGAAACGACTCTTGTTGTGCCTTCACCCGGAGCCTGGTTGTTTCCTTCGAGGATATTGGGAAGTTCTGTTTTTTCCAAATCAGCGAAGAGATATGCATGGCTTATTGCAGGATTTGTGAGCTGAGGATCAATCTCGCCGTTGCGATAATAACCCTGAACTGACAATTCATACTGACCGGCAGGAAGACCCTCTACCACCTGAGAAACGCTCATATTCTCAGAGCCATAAGATTCGAGAGTCAATTCGTGATGGTTGTCGCCTCTACCCCATGTGTTAGTGTTCACCTGAATCCAAGGTTCGATATTCTCACGCTGGCTGAAGTTCGGGCTGGCGATATAATAGGTCATATCCACAGGATTCTCGGCAGAAGCCTCTGCAATAAGAGCGTCGCGCTCGGCGCGTGTCACAAGTTTCCACTGTGCATTGAGATCTTGGAGATCAATATTACGCGATTCAGTGCATACGTTGGTTTCATCATTGTTTCCGGCATCTGTGCGTCCGTAAGGATTCCACATTACATATACATCGGGATAACCACCCTGAACCATATGGAACACGTTCTCTTTCCCTTCTACGGGTACGAATGCCCATCCGTCGCTTTCATCTCCACGCTGGCCATCCATATATCCGCCGTAAGCCAAATAGTCATGGTCTTGGTTGAAAAGGCCGGTACGGATAATAAATGATTCGCAACCATTCTCAGAATCAGCCACCTGCTCGTCGAGTGTGATCTCTACGCCGGGCATACCAAGGGCTGCATGTGCGCCCCAGTCACTACCACCGCAGAGGAACTGCTTGCGGCCAAGGTTATAGAGATAGTATCTACCTCCTACCTCAGGCTTTGCGCCTTCGAATACATCCTCATGAGTATCGGCGGCTGCCACGCGGCGAGCATAACGCAAGGTCTGGAGAGCCTTGGCAAAATCCTCGCGGCTTGTTGCGGTGGCAAACTGATTAGAGGCCTCTTCATCCTCAACGCCAAGCATCATTGTCGCCATGAATGCCTCGATATCGCCCATTGAATCTTTTGCTGTATTGACAGCTTCTCTGAGGGTATTGATAGCCGCATTCAAAGCATCAGCATCTTTTGCCTCCTCAAAAGCTTCCTCGGCTTCTTCAAGAGCAGCATCAAGGAAGGGAAGCATCGGAGCTGTTTCTAAAATATCATTTGCTTCATTGATCAGAGACTCAAGGATAGACTGAAGCGGAGAAAGATCTGCCTTCTCCTCATATACATACCCTTCGCAAGGATAATCTATATAAAGAGCATACTCGGCATGTCCGCCACCGGCGCCACGCTGTGCCGACATTCCAAGCACATTGTCTCCCTCGCGAAGAAGTTTCTTCTGTTCGTCGGTCAAGGTGTAGGTGGCATAATTATCATCGTTCCAACCATTCTCTCTCCAGATCTCTGTTCCGTTAAGATAGATTACAGGGAACTCGTCGTAACTGCTTGTGATATGGATTGTGCCATGGTCAAGAAGGGCTTCCAAACTTGACGCGCTGAGATAGAAATCACGACGGATCAAGATAGGATGATTGTCGCTGTCCCAACGGGTGATATTCCATCGGTCGTCGCCATTGCTGAAAGGACCCATTGCCGGTGTCCAATCTGTCAAGTCGGCATCCACATCAAAACATCCTTCGGCTACAGCATCTGCTATCTGTTCGTTTTCATCAAGGAGCTTGTAGGAACATGTCCAAGAAGAACCTTCACCACCTTTATCAAGGATATATAGATAGCCGTCGGAGCCATAAAGACCGCAGTCGGCATAAGCGCCGCCCCAGTTCTGATGAACATGAACTGCCATTAGGTTCTCTCCTACCTTGAGTGCGGATTTCCCCTCATCTGTTAGAAGAACAACCTTCCCTTCATCCCATCCGTCACTCTCTGTATGAACCTTTACTCCGTTGATATACCATTCTGATGGAGCGTCATCGCGGCCACACTGAAGATAGATCCCTCCTTCGGGAATTTCATCAAGAGTGAATGTGCGGCGAAGATAGATATCTCCCATGATTTCGCTGGCAATCCATTTATCTGTGGTAAACGGAGAGGACATATTAGTCCATTCTATTTCTTCATCTTTGTAGTCGTAGAGATCGGAAGGATCGGCTTTACCCGAAGTCAAGGTATAACCCTCTTCATACCATTTCTTTCCGTTGGCATCATCTGCAGGAGTGCCCCATACATGATTGTAAACGTCATCACGGTTTCGGTCTCCAAAGGCCACATGGGTGTTAATGATCCAGGCATCTGCATTCCAAATCTGATCTCCCGTATAATGTGAAGAAGGGAGAATCACTTTGTCACGATTGAAACTTTGTTCAATCCTGCCATTGTTGGCTAACCCGGAGAAGGCCATTGTCCCCACGGCTAAGCCAAAGAGTAGGTTTCTTTTCATAAAAAGTTGGTTAAAATAGTAAGTTGGTTTTATAATAAGTAAAGTTGTTCAATAAGTATGGTATAGATGTGTATATACTTTTCTTATTAGAGCTTTTCACTGACGCAAAATTAGTCTTTTTCTGCCCCCAAATAGGAGAATTTCTATTCATAAAACAGAATTTTCTATTCTTTTCGCCTAAAAATCAAATAAAAAAAGCGGCTCCCTTTCGGAAGCCGCTTAATATTTAAGCTCTATTCAAGATTATTTCACGATGAACTTCTTGCCATTCTGAATGTAGATGCCGGGAACTGTTGCGTCCTTCACCTGAACACCCTGGAGGTTGAAGATGCGGCCATCAAACTGGTTTGCCGCGGGAGTTGTTACGATCTCCTCAACGCCGTTCTGATTCTCAAGAGCATCCTTCACTGCATCCACTGTTGTGTCTGCACCGTAGTAAACTACGCGGAAGTTGTCAGCAACTACCCAGTCGCCTTCTTCGCCCTTCTCATCTTTATAGATACCGAGAGGCAGATCGTTGCCATCCTCATGATTGATCACGGTGTAAACTGTGTAGAGACCGCTCTTGAAGAAGTGAGTAGCCTGTACGATACCATCAGGGATGTTATATACAGTCTGCTCCTCATTATCGGCTACTGCATTGTTACCCTCACCCGGAGCATTGTTAGCCTCAGCAAGGATGTTGGGGAGTGCTACGTCGTCAGCGCTGTCATTGCCTGCATAGAAGAATGCATTCTGGAGAGGCTCAAGGTTAGCCTGATCGCCATGATTACCGTTACGGTAGAAACCCTGAACATATGCTACATATACACCGCCGGGGAGACCCTCTACGTTCTGGTTGAGTGCACAGTTATCTGTGTTATAAGACTCTATTGCAAAGTCATAGTGGTTGTTGCCACGCTCCCAGATTGAACAAGTTTCACCTGTTTCCCAGTTGGATACATCTGCACGTTGGTTGAAGCCGGGGTTCTGGATATAGTAAGAGAGATCCACGGGGTTCTCAAGAGATGCTTTCTCGATGAGTGCGTCGCGCTCCTCGCGAGTCACAAGCATCCACTGTGCGTTAAGATCTTCAGGATCCACGTCGTGAGACTCAGTGCATACATTCTGCTCATCATTGTTGCCTGCATCTGTTGATCCGTAAGGATTCCACATCACATAGACATCTGAATAGTCGCCCTGAACCATGTTGAACACATTCTCTTTGCCATCAACGGGAACGAATGCCCAGCCACCCTGGCTGTTATTCCAATCGCCGTCCATGTAACCACGGTAAGAGAGATAGTCGTGTATCGGCTGGTCATCGCTGGGATTGTTAAGACCTGTACGGATCACGAAGCTGTCAAACCCTTCGTTCATACCCTTTGACGGACCCACGAGCTCATCAAGAGTGATCTCTGTGCCGGGCATACCGAGAGCTGCGTGTGCACCCCAGTCGCTACCACCTGTAAGGAACTGCTTGCGACCTACATTATAGAGGTAGTAAGACTTACCCTCCTCAGGCTTAGCGCCCTTGAATTCGTGGTTTTCTGTTACAGCGGCCTGCACGCGGCGAGCGTAACGGAGAGTACGGATAGCATCGCCATATTCGCCGGCTGTCTTGGCTACATTAAACTGCTCAGTGGCTTTTTCATCCTTGATGAAATCCTGAGTTGCCCAGAATGCCTTAATATCATTCTCAGCACGTTTAATCTCCTTGACATCCTTTTCGAACGACTCGATAGCCGCCAACAAAGATGCTGATGTGGCATCCTCATTTGCAAGCGCATCCTTAGCTTCTTCAATTGAAACTACGAATGTAGGAGTCTGGGGAAGTTTGGCTGCCTCATCGATAAGAGCCTGAAGCTGTGCCTGAAGACCTGTCAAATCCTCATCAACGAGCTTCTCGCCACGATACTCAAGCATATATTTCTTAAATACAAGCCAGTCGCGATGATCTGCAGCTGTCTTCTTCACACCGATAGTAAGATTGCCGTCTGCCACCGGAGCTACTGCCCAATCATTGATATAATGACCTGCAAACATCGCACGGGAAGCATCATCCAAACTATTGGGAACCCATTTCCCTGCTATCTCATATGAGAACCCTTCTGACTGCTCGGGGGCTGCATCTGCATAGATTGACATGAAATTCTTGGAGTCGGCACCTGCATAATACTGGCAACGGTCGAGAACCTCTGTGCCTTCAAGCATACGCTGTGCAAGTTCCTCTGATTCAATCTCTGTGTCGCGATAGTAACCCTGTACTGAGAATGCGTACGTTCCTTTAGGAAGATCTGTAAGGGTGATCGACTCGCTCATAAGAGCCTGATGCCAATATTCTGCTACCGGATAACCTCTGAGACCGCCACCGCTGCGTACTATTCCACTGCCGTTGTTTTCATCGGAATAATTGTAGAGGCGGTCGCGCATGTTGCTTGTACTACGGTCGTTCCATGGAATCAACCATGTAGCGTCAACCGATCCATTAGCTTTTGCATCTGCCTGCATCTTCTTAAGACGCTCTTCGCGGCTTACGAGCTGCCATGTCTTACCTTCAGGATTATCGGAAAGACCGCCGAACATTGCTTCAGCATTATAACCGATGAAAGTGTCATTCTCGATATGGCTGCGCATATTGGGAGTCTCATCCTCATTATATCTCGGACGAGCCTTGATCATGATGGTGTAGCCGTCGCCGCTGGGAGTGAAGATCCAGTCGGAAAGCTCGCGATTACCCTGATCGAGGAAGAAACGATCTTCGTCAGAACCATTTAGCTCTCCATTGTTGGTGAAGTTACAGAAAATCTGATAGCCTTCGAAGCCTTCAATCTTTTTAAGCTCGACCTCCATACCGATTTTACCAAGTGCGGCATGAGTGTTCCACTCATCCAACTCGCACATGTTGGGTTCGAGCCACTGATCACTCTCTACTTGATAGAGGTAATACTTACCCTCTGCAGGTGCGCTTCCCTCAAAGGGTGAAGCCGCAAACAACGGAAGACCCGCTGCGAGGGCTAACGCAAATAGAAAAGGTTTTTTCATAAATTTAGATTAGTAAAAAATTATTGTTTTTTGGTTTTTATTTTTGGTTAGGTTGCCGAGCGGATTCGCACTCTGGCAGTGTGTCGTGTGCCGTGAGTCAGGTTTGCTAATTTGAGTTTTTCATCCACCGATTTCATGGCATCGTTTACGGAGGCAAAATTATTGCTTTTATATTTAGCGGAAAGAAAATTTCTGTTCATTAAACAATAATTTCTATTCAAACACCCCTAAATTTCAGCATTTAACACTTTGAGCAGACAATTCTGCACAAAATAAACTGATGAATGAACAAATATTTTTATCCTTATATATTTCCTTTAATTAACTTTGCGATATAAATCCTAATTACACAACACTAACAACAACGACATGAAAAATTTCAGACATTGTCTGACGGCATTTTCACTCCTTATTGCAGGTGCAGGAGGATTGACAATGTCGGCACAGACTGCCGAGGATTTCATTCCTTACAAACAAACTAACCTGAGACTTCCGTCGGTGCCTTTGTTGGTCAACGATCCTTACTTCTCCATCTGGAGCAATTACGATGCGTTGAACGCAGGCCCGACAAGAATGTGGTGCGAACATGAAAAAGCCATCGAAGGCATCCTCCGCGTGGACGGCACTTCCTATCGTTTCATGGGGATCGGTCAGCAGAACCTCCTGAAGCCTATTGCCGGTATGACTCTCGACGGCGATATGTGGAAGGGAAAGGTGAACTACGACCCTCAGAACGGTACAAACTGGGCGCAGCAGAATTTCAACGACGGCGCTTGGAAAGAAGAGACCGCAGCCTGGGGAACTCCCGGTGAATACCCCAACGTCACCAACCCATGGACCGGAGAAAACAAGGATATCTATGTGCGCCGCACTGTCAAGCTGAATCCCGCCGACCTCGACAAGGATCTTTGGATTCAGTTCTCTCACGATGACATTTTCGAGCTTTACATCAACGGAACACAGGTGATCGGAACCGGCGAAACCTGGAAACAGGGCGAGCAGCATCAGCTCACTGCCGAGCAGAAGAAGCTCCTCAAGAGCGGTGACAATGTGATTGCAGCGCATTGCCACAACACTGCCGGTGGAGCTTACATCGATTTCGGTCTCTATGAGAATATAATGGAGGAGGGTCCCGCCGTGCTCAACGCCAAGCAGAACAATGTTGATGTTTTGGCTACAAGCTCTTATTACAATTTCACTTGCGGCCCGGTGAACATCGACCTCGTGTTCACTGCCCCCATGCTTATCGATGATCCGGATCTCATCTCCACTCCGATCAACTTCATCTCTTATCAGGTGAAGAGCAACGACGGCAAGAAGCATGACGTGCAGTTCTATCTCGGCACAACTCCCCAGCTCACTGTCAACGAGATGAACCAGCCCACCGTGAGCACCACCGAGGATCACAACGGTGTGAAATATGCCAAGGCCGGTTCTAAGGATCAGAATTATCTCGGACGCTCGGGCGATATGATCTCTATCGACTGGGGTTATCTCTATATCCCGGCTGTGAATGGTGAGGTTAGCGTATGTCCCTCTGAGAAGGCTGAGTCTTACTTCGTTAATACAGGCAAACTTCCCGAAAATTCTTCTACTCCCCTTGAAAGCACAGGTCGCGCAAATATGCCGACTCTCTGCTTCGTGAACGATCTCGGCAATATCTCCGACTATCGCAACTTCATGATGATCGGTTATGATGAGGTGTGGGATATGCAGTATATGAAGCAGAACTACAAGGCTTATTATGCCCGCAACGGCAAGACTATCTTCCAGGCCTTCGACGAATTCAAAAAGGATTATGAATCTCTTATGAAGCGTTGCAAGGATCTCGACAAGATGATCTATGATGATGGTCTCGCTGCAGGAAACGAGAAATATGCCGAGCAGCTCTCCGGCGTTTACCGCCACGCAATGGCTGCTCATAAGCTTTTCCAGGACAAGACAGGGAAGATGCTCTATTTCTCTAAGGAGAATAAGTCGAACGGCTGTGTCAACACTGTCGATCTTACTTATCCCGAGTCTCCGCTCTACCTCATGTATAATCCGGAGCTCCAGAAGGGTATGATCCTCTCTATCCTCGACTATGCCCTCTCTGAAGAAAGAAAGAACGCGGGATGTGCGGCCCACGACCTCGGTCAGTATCCTTTGGCCAACGGTCAGGTGTATGGCGACACTATGCCTCTTGAGGAGAGCGCCAACATCCTTCTTCTCTGCGACGCTATCGTGAGAATCACCGGCGACGGCGAATGGCTCAAGCCTTACCGCAACGTGCTCACTACATGGGCTAACTATTGCCGCAACAATGGCCAGAACCCCGGAAATCAGCTCTGCACCGACGACTTCAAGGGTCCGAGCGAACAGAACACCAACCTTTCCATCAAGGCTATCCTCGCTGTTGAGGCTTACGCAAACCTCATCCCCTATATCGGCGGAAACAGCCGCGATATCGAGAAATTCCATCAGTATGCCAAGGATATGGCCCTCATCTGGGAATCTGACGCCCGCGATGGCGACCACTATCGCATGGAGTTCCACAAGCCCGGAAGCTGGAGCCAGAAATACAACCTCGCTTGGGATAAGATGTGGGGTCTCAACGTCTTCCCCAAGGAAGTGCTCGACCGCGAAATAAATTTCTACCTCGGCAAGCAGTCGCATTATGGTCTCCCCCTCGACTCTCGCGACCAGATGACCAAGAGCGACTGGATCATGTGGACCGCTGCAATGGCTCCCGATACTGATACATTCCTCGAATTCTCCGACAAGCATTATGATTATATCAATGAGACCCCGAGCCGCATCCCTTTGAGCGACTTCTATTGGGCCGACAATGGCGTGAGCTGCAACTTCTCAGCACGTTCGGTGATCGCAGGTCTCTGGATGAAGGTGCTTATGGACAAATACGCTCCCAAGGCTCCCGCTCCCGGCACCACTGCCTGGGCTCCGCAGGGAAACCACATCAAGACCCGCTGGGCCGCTGAAGTGGATCCCAACTGCCCTCTTCCCGAATATCCACGCCCCATCATGGAGCGTGCCGATTGGAAGAACCTTAACGGTCTGTGGGATTACACTATCACCGACGCAGGTTCCTTGTCGCCTGAATTTAATGGTGAAAAGATTCTCGTTCCTTTCGCTATCGAGTCTTCTCTCTCAGGAGTGATGAAACCTCTTGAGCCGGGCAAAGCCCTCTGGTACAAGAAGGAAATCGAAGTTCCTGCTGATTGGAATGGAAAGAAAGTGATCCTAAACTTCGGTGCTGTTGACTATGATGCCACAGTATATGCCAACACTATCTCCGGCCGTGCTCAGCTCGCTCATCATCTCGGCGGCAACACTTCTTTCTCTGTGGATCTCACCAACTCCCTCAAGGATGGCAAAGCCACTCTCTATGTGAAGGTGATTGATGAAACCAATGAGGGCCGTCAGCCCGTGGGCAAGCAGCGCAGATACCCCAACGGCGGTGGTGATATCAATTACACCTCCACTTCCGGTATCTGGCAGACCGTTTGGCTTGAGGCTGTGCCCCAGACCTACATCACAGATATCCGCACCACTCCCGATATCGACAAAAGCACTCTTTCTTTCGAGGTGGCCCTCAAAGGCACTCCCGCCGGAAATGTGAAGGTTGAGGTGAAGGATGGCGATAAGGTTGTGGCTGAAGAGAGCGTGCCCGCTGCCGCAAAGACAGAACTCACTCTCGATATCCCTAACGCCAAGCTCTGGAGCCCCACTACTCCTAACCTCTACGACGTAACAGTGACATACACTGACGACAAAGATAACAAGGATGTTGTGGAAAGCTACGCAGCTCTCCGCAAAATCTCTCAGCAGAAAGATGAGAACGGCTATTGGAGACTCTATCTCAACAATAAGCCCGTATTCCAGTTCGGTCTGCTCGACCAGGGTTACTGGCCCGACGGTCTCCTCACTGCTCCTACCGATGAAGCTCTCCGCTACGACCTCGAAAAGACTAAGGAGTGGGGATTCAATATGGTGCGCAAGCATATGAAAGTGGAGCCCCAGCGCTGGTATCGTCATTGCGACGAACTCGGTCTGCTCGTTTGGCAGGATATGCCTTCTCAATTCACTACTGATGAGGGCGACTGGAACACCGGCGACTGGTATCGCGACCACACTTGCCGCATTGATGCCACTATCGAGAAGAACTTCAAGAATGAATGGGAAGAGATCATCAACCAGCACTATTCTTACCCCTGTATCGTGGTTTGGACTCCGTTCAACGAGCGTTGGGGTCAGTTCAAGACCGCTGAAATGGTGGATTTCACACAGGCTCTCGACAATACACGTCTCGTGAACCCGGCTTCCGGTGGCAACCACTACAAGCTTGGTGAAGGCACATTCGTTGACCAGCACCACTACGGCCAGCCTATCGTGGTATATGAAGGAGTTGTAGATCCCACACGTCCTTACGTACTCGGCGAGTATGGCGGTCTTGGTCGCAACACTCCCAACCACCGTTGGTATGAGCGCAACACTCAGACCTACAACACCTACAACAGCGAAAAGGCTATCACTGACGCTTATGTAGAGCTCGCAGGCCAGATCAAGGATATCGCCAACGGTTATGAGAAAGATGGCAATAAGATCGCTTACGGCGCAGCTGTATATACTCAGACCACTGACGTTGAGACCGAGGTGAACGGCATTATGACCTACGACCGCGAGGTGATCAAGTTTGATGAGGATCGCATCCGCAAGGCTGCTGAGGAACTCACTAAGCTTTTCGGCAACGAAATCAACGGCGTTGCCAAACGCCCTTTCGGAAATGACACCGGTGCCAAGAAGTATTATGACATCACAGGGGTGAGTCATGATGCTCCGGTGTCTGGGATTAACATAATTGTCAACCCCGACGGAACTGTGACCAAAGTTTTGGTAAAATAAAACCTATAGCTATGAATAAATTAATCATAGCCTCTGCATTGATCGGCGCTTGTGGACTCTCCATGAGCGCCGCCAATCCAATTGTGGAAGGGTGGTATGCCGACCCGGAGGCTATTATCTACGACAACACCTATTGGGTGTATCCCACAAGGAGTCTCCCCTATGAGGAGCAGGTTGCGCTCGACGCTTTCTCTTCTCCCGACCTCTTCCATTGGACCAAGCATGAGGCCGTGCTCGACACAAATGCCGTGAAATGGGCCACTAAATGTCTCTGGGCTCCCGCTGCCATCAGCAAGGATGGAAAGTATTATCTTTTCTTCGGCGCGAATGATGTGCATGAAGGGGAAATCGGAGGGATCGGCGTGGCTGTGGCCGACCGTCCCGAGGGTCCTTACAAAGACCTTATCGGCAAGCCCCTCATCAATGATATCGTGAATGGCGCTCAGCCTATCGATCAGTTTGTGTTCCGCGACGATGATGGTTCGTACTATATGTACTATGGCGGATGGGGACATTGCAACATCGTCAAGCTGAAAGATGATTTCACCGGTATCGTCCCTTTCCCCGACGGCGAAATGTATAAGGAGGTGACTCCGAAAGATTATGTCGAGGGTCCATTCATGTTCAAGCGCGACGGAAAGTATTATTTCATGTGGAGCCAGGGAGGATGGACAGGCCCGGATTATTGTGTGGCCTATTCTATATCAGATTCCCCTTTCGGTCCGTTTAATAATCAAGGGAAGATTCTGCAACGCGATGAGATGATAGGCACAGGAGCCGGACACCACTCCGTGATCCATATCCCCGGAACGGATGATTACTACATGGTGTATCATCGTCATCCTATCGGTGCCACCGACGGAAACAATCGCGTGACATGCATCGACCGCATGTATTTCGATTCTGAAGGGAATATCCTCCCCGTGAGAATGACCTTCGATGGAGTTGAACCCCGCACATTAACCTCAAAAAAATAATTCTAATGACTAACCCGATTCATAAACATCTTTACGCAGCAGGAGTATTCACTCTTATGGCTGCTTCCGCTCTCTCCGCATCGGCAAAGATGCCGAAAAATCCGGTTGACTACGTTAGCACCCTCGTAGGCACGCAGTCGAAACATTCACTTTCTACGGGTAACACCTATCCCGCTGTGGCAATGCCCTGGGGTATGAACTTCTGGACTCCCCAGACCGGCAAAATGGGCGATGGCTGGGCCTACACCTATGATGCCGACAAAATCCGCGGCTTCAAGCAGACTCATCAGCCATCTCCTTGGATCAACGACTATGGCCAGTTTGCTATCATGCCTGTTACCGGACGCCCCATCTTCAATGAGGATGAACGCGCAAGCTGGTTCTCTCACAAAGCTGAGGTTGCCACTCCTTATTATTATAGAACATATCTCGCCGATTTCGATGTAGTGACCGAAATCACTCCTACCGACCGCGCTGCAATCATGCGTTTCACTTTCCCCGAAACCGACGACGCTTATATTGTGGTTGACGCTTTCGACAATGGTTCGAGCGTGACTATCGATCCGGCAAACCGCCGTATCACAGGATACACCACCAAGAATAATGGCGGCGTGCCTGAGAATTTCAAGAATTATTTCGTTATCGAGTTCGACCGCCCATTTACTTACACGGCTTCCGTTGACAACGGCAACATCAATGCCTCCTCTCTTTCCGCTACCGGAAACCATGCCGGAGGCATCGTGGGCTTCAACACTAAGCGCGGCGATCAGGTGAATGCCCGCGTGGCTTCATCTTTCATCAGCCCCGAGCAGGCAATCCTCAATCTCAATGAGCTTGGCAAGGATGATTTCGAGGCTGTGAAGACTAAAGGCGAAAAGCGTTGGAACGATGTGCTCGGTGCTATCGAAATCGAGGATGAGGATATCGACAACAAGCGCACTTTCTATTCTTCTCTCTATCGCGCTGTGCTCTTCCCCCGCTCTTTCTATGAAATCGATGCTCAGGGAAATCCTGTTCACTACAGCCCCTATAATGGAGAAGTGCTTCCCGGATATATGTTCACAGACACCGGTTTCTGGGATACTTTCCGTTCCCTCTTCCCCTTGCTCAACCTTATGTATCCCTCAATGAACGAGAAGATGCAGGCAGGTCTTGCGAATGCTTATAAGGAGAGCGGTTTCCTTCCCGAATGGGCGAGCCCCGGTCATAGAGGCTGCATGGTGGGCAATAACTCCGCATCTGTTGTGGCCGACGCTTATCTCAAAGGTGTTGACAGCGGCGACATCGAAACCCTCTGGGAGGCTGTGAAACATGGCACCACTGCCGTGCATCCCGACGTTCCCTCTACCGGCCGTCTCGGTCATGAGTATTACAACACTCTCGGATATGTGCCCTACGATGCAGGTATCAATGAGAATGCTGCCCGCACTCTCGAATATGCCTACGACGACTGGTGCATATATCAGCTCGGCAAGAAACTTGGCAAGAAGGATAAAGAACTCGCTCCTTTCAAGAAGCGCGCATTGAACTATAAGAATCTCTATGATCCTTCTCATAAGCTCATGAGAGGAAAGAACAAGGATGGCAAATTCCAGGAGCCGTTCAATCCGCTCAAATGGGGCGACGCTTTCACTGAAGGAAACTCTTGGCACTACACTTGGAGTGTGTTCCACGATCCTCAGGGTCTTATCGATCTTATGGGCGGCGATGCAGAGTTTAACACCATGCTCGACTCTGTGTTCATCCTTCCTCCCGTATTCGACGACAGCTATTATGGCAGCGTGATCCATGAGATCCGCGAAATGCAGATCATGAACATGGGTAACTACGCTCATGGCAACCAGCCTATCCAGCATATGGTGTATCTCTACGACTGGTCGGGCGAGCCTTGGAAGACTCAGCATTGGGCACGCGAAGTGATGGATCGAATGTATAACGCCAACCCTGATGGCTATTGCGGCGATGAGGACAACGGTCAGACCTCCGCGTGGTATGTATTCTCTGCTCTCGGTTTCTATCCCGTTTGCCCCGGCAGCGGCGAGTATGCCCTTGGCGCTCCTCTCTTCAAGAAAGCCACAATCAATCTTGAGAATGGCAAGAAGGTGCAGATCAATGCTCCCGCCAACAGCGACAAGAACCGTTATGTAAATTCTCTCAACGCCAATGGCAAGGCTTACGATGTGAACTATCTCAACCATGATATGCTCACCAATGGCGCTGTGCTCGATTTCAATATGACTGCCGAGCCTAACAAATCAAGAGGCGCTTCCAAGGAGGCTGCTCCCTATTCATTCTCTAACGAACTCAAGAACTCAAAGAAGAAATGAGAAACCTATATATTTCATTGTTCATAGCAGGCGTGGGGCTTTCAATCCCCGCTGCCTCCTATGCGAAGGAGGTCTGCCCGGCTGATGCCACGGCTTACACTGTAACCAATCGTCCTGCCGTGGGCGAGCGTCTTTTCAAATCAAAAGCCGTTGACAAGAAAATCGAAGAGGCCAAGAAGCAGATCAAGAATCAGAAATTGGCGTGGATGTTCGAAAACTGTTTCCCTAACACTATCGACACAACCGTGCATTATCGTCTTGATGAGAATGGCAAGCCCGACACTTTCGTCTATACAGGCGATATCCACGCTATGTGGCTCCGCGATTCAGGAGCGCAGGTGTGGCCCTATGTTCAGTTTGCCAATTCCGATCCCGAATTGAAGAAGATGCTTGAAGGCGTGATCCGCCGTCAGCTCAAATGTATCCTCATCGATCCCTATGCCAACGCTTTCAATGACGGCCCCACAGGCGGCGAATGGATGACCGACCTCACAGACATGAAGCCTGATGTGCATGAGCGCAAATGGGAGATCGATTCTCTCTGCTATCCTATCCGTTTGGCTTATGAATATTGGAAAGTTACCGGCGATGATTCAATCTTCGACGATCAGTGGATCTCCGCTATGGAGACCATCCTCGCCACTTTCAAGGAGCAGCAACGCAAGAATGGTGTGGGAAGCTATAAGTTCCAGCGCAAGACTGAGCGCGCACTCGACACTCTCAACAATGACGGTCTCGGAGCGCCCGTGAAACCCTGCGGTCTTATCGTTTCCTCCTTCCGCCCCTCGGATGATGCCACAACCCTTCAGTTCCTGGTTCCTTCCAATTTCTTCGCTGTTTCGGTATTGAACAAGGCGGCTGAAATTCTCAACACTGTCAACAAGCGTGCCGACCTCAGCAAGGAATGCACCGATTTGGCAAAAGAGGTGCAGGATGCGTTGAAGAAGAATGCAGTGGTGAATCATCCCAAGTATGGCCCGGTCTATGCTTTCGAGGTGGATGGTTTCGGCAATGCTTACCTTATGGATGATTCCAACGCGCCGAGCCTTCTCTCTCTCCCCTATCTCTGCGATGTTGACGTGAACGATCCGATCTATCAGAACACTCGCCGCTTCGTATGGAGCGACAGCAATCCCTACTTCTTCAAAGGGGAGGCCGGCGAAGGTATCGGAGGCCCGCATATCGGCTACGATATGGTATGGCCTATGAGTATCATGATGAAGGCTTTCACAAGCACCGACGACAAGGAGATTCAGGATTGCCTCCGTATGCTCCTCGCCACTGATGCAGAGACCGGATTCATGCACGAGTCGTTCAATAAGGATGATGCCAAGAATTTCACCCGCGCATGGTTTGCTTGGCAGAACACTCTCTTCGGTGAACTCATCGTCAAACTCATGAATGAAGGGAAGACAGAATTATTAAACACACTATAAAATGACCTTGCTAACTAATCGAAAGGTAAAAGTTGTTAAGGGTTCAATGGTAGCCGGCAGCCTTGCGCTGTTGGCTGCCTTTTCTTTTTCGGCTTTTGCAGATGATGTGAAGACCACAATGCAGACAGGCCGCGGATGGCGTCCGTCGATCGATACAAGATGCGATGCAGTGATGGTCTATGGAATAGGTGGCAACCCGAGCGACCGCAGCAGTAACAACAGTTTCGAACAGCGTGTGAAGAGCTGGGCAGATCATGGATATAAAATCCATTACATGACCGGCATCGCATGGGGCGAATATAAGGATTACTTCACAGGCCAATGGGATGGCAAGCCTCACCTCGACGAAGGGCAGGTGACAATGCATGGCGACACCATCTGGCATGGTCATCTTGTGCCTTATATCGTGCCCTCAATGAATTTCCTCGAATATATGAAGGAGAATCATGTGAAGCGCGCAATTGACGCCGGAGCAGAGGCTATATTCATGGAAGAACCGGAGTTTTGGGCGCGTTCGGGCTATAGCGATGCTTTCAAAAAGGAATGGAAAGAATATTATGGCACAGATTGGCGTCCGCAGCATGAATCGCCCGAGGCAACCTATCTCGCAAACAAACTGAAATATCATCTCTACTATCGTGCTCTCAACGAAGTGTTCACTTATGCAAAGGAATATGGAAAGAGCATAGGGAAAGATATCAAATGTTATGTCCCGACTCATTCACTTGTGAATTATTCGCAATGGCAGATTGTGAGCCCGGAGGCAAGCCTGGCGTCGCTCCCTTGTGTGGATGGATATATCGCACAGGTATGGACCGGAACTTCCCGCGAGCCGAATTTCTATAACGGCAAATATAAGGAGCGCACTTTCGAGACCGCAATGCTCGAATATGGGTCGATGGCCTCAATGACCGCCCCGACCGGAAGAAAGATGTTCTTCCTCACCGACCCTATCGAGGACCGTGCAAAGGATTGGGACGACTACAAACGCAATTATCAGGCCACCTTCACCGCTCAGCTCCTCTATCCGGAGGTGGACGCTTTTGAAGTGATGCCCTGGCCCGAACGCATCTATGAAGGACGTTACAGAGTGTCGGCTAATTCGGATGAGCGTGCACGTATTCCGAGATTCTATTCCACACAGATGCAGATAATGGTCAATTCCCTCAATAAGATGCCGAAGACGGATTCAAAGTTGTCGGGAAGCGATGGCATAGGGGTATTGATGGCAAACTCTTTGATGTTCCAGCGTTTCCCCGAGCATGATGGTTATTCGGATCCTCAGCTTGCCAATTTCTATGGGATGGCTCTCCCCTTGCTTAAGAGAGGTGTGCCTGTGAAGACTGTCCACATGGAGAATCTATCATTTCCTGAGACACTTTCAGGGATAAAGGTTCTTTCCATGACCTATTCCAATATGAAGCCTCTCGATCCGCAAGCTCATACATATCTGGCAGAATGGGTGAAGAATGGAGGAAACCTCATATTCAATGGCTCTGACCTTGATCCGTTCCAGAATATCGAGGAATGGTGGTCAACCGGCGATAATCATTTCACTGCTCCCTCCCAGCATCTGTTCACGCTCCTCGGCCTGGATCCGAATGCGAAAGACGGACAGTATAAGGTAGGGAAAGGCACAGTGAGCATCATCCGTAAAGACCCGAAGGAATATATCATGAATGAGGGAGGCGAAGCTCCTTATCTCTCAGAGGTGGAGGCTCTTTATGCCGACAAGGGTGCAAAGCTCGAATATAAGAATGATTTTGTGCTCGACCGCGGTCCCTATACATTGATGGCTGTAGTGGATGAAAGCATTTCTGATAAGCCTCTCCAAAGAAAAGGATCATTCATAGATCTTTTCGATCCGACATTGCCGGTGAAGAATGAAATCATTGTGAATCCCGGTCAGCAGGCATTGGTGATTGATCTCGCCAAGGTGGCAGATAAGAAGCGCCCGCAGGTGCTTGCAGCCTCTTTCCGCGAAGATCAGGAGAAAAGCTCCAAGAAATCCTATTCTTTCGTGGCAAAGAGCCCGGAAAACACTAACGGCATATCCCGCGTGCTTCTTCCAAAGATGCCTAAGCAGGTGCTCATCGATGGAAAGGATAGCATAAATCCCTCAAAATGGGATAATGCATCCAAAACCTATCTGGTGGAGTTTGAAAACAGTCCGGAAGGAGTAAACGTGGAATTTATCTGGTAATAGAATCCTAAAAATCCATTTTTTTAGGGGATAAAAAAATCTAAAAAGTGAAAAATAACTATTCTAACTGCATATTATGTGATTTTATTTCCATATTGCGGATAGAATAGTTATCTTTGCATAGAAAAAGTGTATAAACCTGACAAGAATTTATAAAATGTATCTACACGACAATCGAATAGTTATCACGCTCGATGCCGGAGGCACAAATTTCGTGTTCGGCGCAATGCGTGGATGCGAGTATATCACGGAGCCTGTCACTTATCCGTCGAATGCACATGATCTCGACCTCTGTCTCAAGACTATGGTGAAGGGCTTCCACGAAATCATCGATTCGCTCGATGAAAAACCTGTGGCTATAAGCTTCGCTTTCCCCGGCCCTGCAGATTACCCTAACGGCATTATCGGAGGTTTCCTCCCCAACTTCCCTTCATTCCGCGATGGCGTGGCTCTCGGTCCGTTCCTTCAGAATGAGTTCGGTCTCCCTGTCTTCATCAATAACGACGGCGACCTCTTCGCTTTCGGCGAGGCTCTCTGCGGCGCACTCCCTTATGTGAACAAGGAACTCGAAGAAGCCGGCAGCTCAAAGAGATATAAGAATCTCATCGGCTACACTTTCGGCACCGGTTTCGGTATCGGCATCGTGGTGAATGGCGAGCTTAACCGTGGCGACAATTCTTGCGTTGAGACTTTCTGTCTCCCCCACAAGCTCAAAGAGGGTATCATCGTTGAGGAAGGTGTGGCTGTCCGTGCAATCAAGCGCGTTTATGCCGAGGCTTCCGGAGATTATAACCATAATCTCGAACCCAAGGAGATCTGCGAGATTGCCGATGGCAAGCGTGAAGGAGATCAGGCTGCTGCCAAGAAAGCTTTCGCTGAGTTCGGTCAGGTGGCAGGAAACGCTATGGCAATCGCGGCGCAGCTCATCGATGGTCTGATCGTGATCGGCGGCGGCATCACTGCTGCTAATCATCATATCCTCCCCTCGCTTCTCGAAGAGATGCGTTCCTCTCTTGCCACTATCCCCGGCGATAAAGTGAAAAGAGTGCAGATGGAGGTGTTCAATCTCGATGATCCTGCTCAGTTTGATGCATTCGCAAAGGGAAATAAGAAGGATATCACCGTATATGGCACAAACCTCACCGTGGCTTATGATGATATGAAGCGTATCGGAGTGATGAGATCAAAACTCGGTGCGTCAAAGGCAATCTCTGCCGGAGCATACGCATTCGCTCTCTCTCAGATTGATAAGTAAAAAGTTTTAAGACATGATTAAGAAAGCACCTATAAAGTTCCTCCCTTATCTCAAATCTGTGATCTGGGGCGGAAATAAGATATGCAAATATAAAGGAATTGCCCAAAATGAACCCAACATAGGCGAAAGCTGGGAAATCTCTGCAGTGCCCGGTCATGAATCTGTTGTGGCTGAGGGTGAATATAAGGGTGAAAACCTTGTCGAGCTAATCTCCAAATATGGATCCGAATTGCTTGGCGAGAGCGTGGCAAAGCGTTACGACAACAAATTCCCCCTCCTTATAAAATTCATCGATGCCAACGATAATCTTTCCGTGCAGGTGCATCCCGACGACAAACTTGCTCAGGAGCGTCACGGATGCCTGGGAAAGACCGAGATGTGGTATATCCTCGACACTGAGAAGGATGCCAAGATCTATGCAGGTCTCAACCGCAAGGTCACTCCCGATGATTATGTGAAGCTCGTGGAGAATGGAGAGTTCCAGGATCTCCTTGCTGTGCATGATTCATTCCCCGGCGACCTCTTCTTCCTCCCTGCCGGCCGTGTACACGCAATCGGCGCCGGAAACCTCCTCCTGGAAATCCAGGAATCAAGCGACATCACTTATCGTATCTACGACTACGACCGTCGTGATGCCAACGGCAATACCCGCGAACTTCACACCGAACTTGCAAAGGGGGCTATCGATTTCGAGGTATATGATAATTATAAGAGCGACCCGGCTCCTGCGGATGTGAAGGAGGTAGAGTTGGTGAAATGCGATCATTTCGTCACCGACCGTCTTATCATCGACGGATCAGCAGATCTTAAATTCGACGGCGAATCATTCAATGTAGTGATCTGCGTTGAGGGCGAGGTGAATATCGTATGCGAAGAGGGCACCACTCCTGTAAAGGCAGGCGAATCTGTGCTTCTTCCCGCTGTGCTGACTGAAGTGAAGCTCGAAGGGAAAGGAACCGTAATTACAACTCATTGTTAATCCTATATTATCAAAAACTATTAACAAACCAATAACAGCACTAATAACATGGAAAAAGAAATCAAAAAAGTATTTGAAGAGAAATTCGGCGGAGAAGGCACACTCTACGCTTCTGCCGGACGTATCAACCTGATCGGAGAACACACTGACTACAACGAGGGATATGTATTCCCCGGCGCCATCGACAAAGTGATCATGGCCGATATCCGCCCCAATGGCACTGACAAGGTGCGCGTCTTCTCTATCGATATCAACGAATATGTTGAGTTCGGTCTTAACGAGGAGGATGCTCCTTCAGAGTCTTGGGCTCGCTATATCTTCGGCGTTTGCCGCGAGATCATCAAGCGTGGCGGCGTAGTGAAAGGTTTTGATGCTGTATTCGCAGGCAATGTGCCCCTCGGCGCAGGCCTCAGCTCAAGCGCAGCTCTCGAATCTTGCTTCGCTTTCGCCCTCAACGACCTTTTCAACGACAACAAGATCGAGAAATTCGAGCTTGCCCTCATCGGTCAGAGCACTGAGCACAACTACTGCGGCGTAAACTGCGGTATCATGGACCAGTTCGCTTCCGTAATGGGTCAGAAAGGTAAGCTCATGCGTCTCGACTGCCGCGACCTTCAGTATGAGTATTTCCCCTTCAATCCTGAGGATTACGAACTCGTGCTCGTGGATTCGCGCGTGAAGCATGAGCTTAAGGATTCTCCCTACAACAAGCGTCGCGAGAGCTGCGAGCGGGTTGCTAAGGAGCTTGGTCTTCCCTCTTTGCGTGAGGCTACATTCGAGATGCTCGACGGCATCAAGGATAAAATCTCTGAGGAGGATTACAAGCGTGCTCGCTTCGTGATCGGCGAGAAGCAGAGAGTGCTCGATGTTTGCGATGCTCTCGTGAAGGGCGACTACGAGACTGTGGGTGAGAAGATGTATGAGACTCACAATGGTCTTTCCAAGGATTATGAGGTGAGCTGCGTTGAGCTCGACTTCCTCAATGATGTAGCTAAGGAATGTGGCGTTACAGGTTCTCGCATCATGGGCGGCGGCTTTGGTGGCTGCACCATCAACCTCGTGAAGAAGGATCTCCGCGACCAATTCGTAGAGAAAGCTATCAAGGCTTTCAATGAGAAATATGGCCACGAGCCCAAAATCTATGATGTGATCATCAGCGACGGAGCCCGCAAGCTCTAAGCCGGGCCGAGCCTATATAAAGCGGCACAGCCGCGACGGATACAGCTACGCGATGGCGGGGCGAATTTGCCTCCTATAGCGCGTAGCTGTTACCGCCGCGGCTGTGCCGCTTTTATTCTTTTATAGCTTATATGGGCTATTTTTTCCCTATCTATGCTGCTTTTTAATCAGCCCTTACATCCCCGGATCTCCGGGAGCCTCCGCGCGAAGGTTAGCTAAGGCTTCGCTATCCTTCACATGGCAGCCCCAAATGCCGTAATAGAGCATGAAGAGCTCGCATATAAGGGCTATCGACCAAGTCCATTGCCATCCTCCAAGGCTATCGGCCATCAGGGCCTGCACCAAAGGGAATACTGCTCCGCCGAACACTCCCATCATGAACACTCCCGAAGCCTTCGAGGTGTATTTCGACAAGCCTGCCACAGCGAGGGTGAAGATGCATCCCCACATCACTGAATGGAGCAAACCTACCGATACCAATATCCATAGATTATCGAGCACCATAGCTAAGAACACCAGCACCGCCGCTATCGAAGTCGTGGCGATAAGCAATCGGCGTGGCGGTATCTTCGGGAAGAAGGAGAAAACAATCCTGCCTATCATCATGCCTCCCCAGTAGAGTGTGGCGAGAAGAGCCGGAATACCTAAATTCACTCCTCCGACCTCCAGATTATCCAAGCCGAAGAAGGATAACTTATGTCCGGATTCTATCATGCTCATGGCATGGAGATTCACATTGACTCCAATCGAAACCTCTGTGCCGACATAGAAGAATATGGCTATCACTCCAAGCAGGAGATGACGAAAACTCCATACACTTCTCGGAAGCTTCTCCCCCTCCTCGCTTCGGGTGCCTTTGATATCAGGGAGATTGAGGCGCGACGTGACGAGAGTCACTGTAAGCATTATCAGAGCTATGATAATGAATGGCACGAGCAATTGCCCGGGCTGAACGGCCTCCATTGCCACTCCGGCAAAGATTACGGCCGTGACGAAGAATGGAGCTATCGTTGTGCCGATTGAATTGATAGCACAGACGATATTCATCCTCTGCACGGGTTTTGTGCCGGGAAGGTCGTAAGCCGCAATATAGGGATTGATCACCACCTGCAGGATTGCAGCCGATGTGCCCATCAGGAATGATCCCAAAAGGAATACGAAGTATCCCCACGGCACTAAGTCTTCACCCAGTCTCACTCCGGCTTCGCCCCATTGTGTGGCAATCACAGATGAGAATGAATAGAGCGCCAATCCTCCTATCATTATCATCAAGGCGCGGAGCAGGGTAAGCTTGTAGCCTTTGCTGTCGATCCATTTCCCTCCCAATGAACTGTTCACCAAATATCCGAGGAAGAAAAAGAAGGATATCATGGTGGTCAGCGTGTTGCGGAGGGCGTGTGCGTGGGATAGGAATGCCACCTGCAACGGACCCTGAAACTGTCCGTTGACCGTAGTGAGAAATCCTACCACGAAATATATAAAAGTCAGGACCACGAATGGTCCCAACTTATTTGCTTTCCGATCCGACATAGGCTTATGAGATTATGGTTTCCAGTGTAACCATTGCTCCCTTCTCCCTTATCTCCTTCACAAACTTGAGATATAGGTCGGTAAAGGCTTTTGAATCTCTCAGATCCGCTCCGGCGAATGCCGGGATATCAAGGAAGTCGAGAGGGTTGTCGCTTGCAAGAGCCTTCTCCACTGTAGAATCCATCCATGGCTCTGCCACTTCGAATGTAGCCCCCTTATCGTCGGTATGATATTTAAGATAATCATAATAGGCGGCGAAAAGATATGCCACACGGGTCAGATCTTTACCATCCTTCACCATCTTGGTGACATTCGGTATAAGATAGACCGGGAATTTGGCAAGACCATCGAAGCAGAGACGTGCCACCTGATCGCTCACTGAGCTATTGGCGAAACGCTCTATCAAAGTCTGCTTATATTCTTCAAGATCGGTATTTCCGGGAGCCGGAACATAGGGAGTGATGTCGATGTCCATGAAATCCTTCACAAATTTCTTTATCCTCTCATCTTTCATAGCCTCATCCACCTTTCGGTAGCCGCTGAGGAAAGAAGGATAAGAAAGAAGGGAGTGGGAAGCATTGAGCAGCGAGAGCTTCATATTCTCATAAGGAGCCACATCATCCGTGAATTCCACACCAACTTCCTCCCATTTCGGACGACCGTTGGCGAAATTATCCTCCACCACCCATTGGATGAAATCTTCACAATAAACGGGAGCCCTGTCATCGGTGCCGTTCTTGATATTCAATCTATCTATATCCTCCGGACGTGTGGCGGGCGTGATGCGATCCACCATGGAATTAGGGAATGTAACATTCTCCTCCGCCCAAGCGGCAAGTTCGGGATCCTGAGCCTTCATGAATGTCATGAAAGCCTTCTTTGCCGTGTTGCCGTTATGCTGGAGGTTATCGCAGGTAAGAATCGTTACCTTTCCGGCACCATCATTCTTACGCTTTCTCAAACCTTCGGCCACATATCCGAACACAGTCTCCGGCTCGGAAGGATTGGCAAGGTCTCTCTTCACAGCCTCATTGGAGAGGTCGAAATTTCCATCCTTGTCGATATTATAACCTCCTTCGGTGATAGTCATCGACACAATCTTGGTATCCGGCTCGGCAATCTTCTCAATCACTAATTCAGGTTCTTTCTGCGCCCAGATCACATCCTTTAGAGAACCGATCTCGACAGTTTCATCCTTGCCGTCGCGTCCGCAGATGGTAAGGGTATAGACCCCGTCCTGATTCTTGAGCGCTTTATAAAGACGCTCATCGGAGGGGAGGAGCATAGCGCCGGTGATGGCCCAATCCTGTTGTGACGGGTCGAGACGCAAAAGCTGATCGGTATAGAATTCCTCATGAGCACGGTGGAAATTACCTACGCCGATATGCAAGATTCCGCTCTTAGTCTTGTTGCGGTCGTAATCAACCGCCTTGATTTTTGTGTTTTCCATTTTAAACAGTATTAAAGATATATATTAAAGATTCGCGTAGTGCTATAAATGATTATTCCAATTTCAGATTATTCTAATATTCCGAATTTGATAACATCTTTTGCTCTACAATTGATTAAAAATTTAATATGATTTAATAAAAAAGCGGAAGCCTCTGAAAGCCTCCGCAATAAAAAGAAAGCGGAAGCCCTTGAAAGCCTCCGCCATTAGATATTCTCTTAGTTTCTGGAAGTGTGTAAGGCGCAAGTGCGCCGAAGCCGTATCAATCCATCATATCCTCCGGTTCGATCGGCATATAGGGCCCATCTTTCACTTCAAAGATAGCCGAAGGCTCAATCACTTCAATTCCATGCCACTGTCCTTTCGGAATCTGCACACCGTAATTCCCCTTCTTAGGATCCAACAGGAAACGATCCGTCTGCGCTCCCATATCATTATAGAACGCCACCACCATCTTTCCTCTCAGCAGCACATACGTCTCCGCCGTATGCCGATGGCGATGAATCGGGATTATCGTGCCGGGGAGCAGCACATTCATCAATCTCTGAGCCTTCGCGTCAAGGCTCTCATGGAAATTATAATTCATCCTCAGTCGAGGGGATTCCTTCGCTTCCTCCTCCACCCTGTCAATCAATCTATCATCAATAATCATATCTTATAATCTTATAACCCTAAATGATTATACTCAAAAATCCCCATTGGATAAAGGAAAAGTCCGTACGCTGGATCGCCTTATGGCGTGTTTACGCAAGATTTAAGCAGATTGAACGGGGATTTTTATATAGGTTTTATATATATTGAGAGCAGAGTAATAAAGCAGATTGTTCTGACCTGCCGGTCAGCGGAGATCCGAGCAGGACACATACGAATGAAGAGTCTGCTCCCATCTGCCAAGACCGACAGGTCTAATCTGCTTTTATCTCATATATAATTAATCTTGCCGTAAGTAAAAAATCTGCGCTTTATCTGCTCAAATCCAGCGTAATAAAAAGCAACGCTTTGATCCTGCGTACGGACCTTTTCTTAATCAACCTTATAACCTTTTCAAATATTCCTCATGCAGATGATAATATTTCTTCATGAAGAGAAGATAGCCGGCGGCAAGGAGCAGAATAACAATCCCTAAATAGAGATAATGGTTGATCGGAAGATATATCACCCCTGCCGATATCACCAACTGCAACGCCATATATAGGGATGAAACCGTGACATGCGGCATCTTCAATTCGTTAGCCATAATCTGGAAAGCATGCTTGCGGTGAGCCTCCCCCAACTTCTCATGAAGCTGTATGCGATGACAGATGGTCAGCACCGTGTCTGCCCCATACACTGCCAGAAGCACTATATAAGCGAAATCACCCGTAGTGAGAATCAACTTCCCCAAGGCGAAGAGCACAATGAATGCAATCGAGATTGATCCGACATCCCCGGCAAAGCACTTGGCCTTCTTTCGGAAATTGAAGAAGCAGAACACCAACAGCGACAATCCCGCAACATAGAGAAAATCCATCGAGATGAAATCGTAGCGTGAATTGAGATAGATAAGGGGAACGATCACGGCGATAGAATATCCGCCGGTGATTCCGTTGATGCCGTCCATGAAATTATAGGCGTTGATGATGCCGACGCATACCACCAATCCCACCAACACCATCCACCAGTCGTGGAGATTCAGAATCCCGAATTGCTCAAACATCAGGAACATGGCTATAAACTGCACCACCAATCGCCACTTATCGGGCAGCGACTTCACATCATCCGCAAAGCTCACAGCCCCAACGAGGGTGAGTCCCAACATGAACCATGAATATTGCAATCCGAAGAAGAGATAGAAGAGCCAAGCCCCGAATAAAAAAATAATACCTCCGCCACGCAAGGTGACAGAGGTATGTGATGACCGTTGGTTTGGCTTGTCGATTATATTAAACCGATCTGCAATCCGGAAGTATGCCAATTCCATTAGAATCAGCAAAAGGAAGATGATAAGAAAAGACATTATTTATAAGTAAATTAAAATTTAGCTATAATAATTTCATGCGGGCGCGCCTTGTATTGCGCAGGTATATATAAAATCAGAACCCACGAAGCCGTGGATTCCGGAGATTGCTATTATTTATTGTGACTTTTCTTTTGATTCCTAAAAGCGGTTTCAACTGTTAGGTTTCATAAACTAAAGAGAGACATCCAAATCTCTGGGAAGGAAATAACCCAATATACATTTAGGATTACGAATACATAACTGAATATGATTCTTATTAAAGAATCCGGCAGTAGGATAAATCTCCTCACCCTCCCAAAATGGGGCTCTTACAGAGTCAAACTCCTCATACCCATTATCAACATTATATTTGTGTAAAGCTTCGATTACATAACAATCTAAGAATCGAAGCATAAGTTCTCCATTTTCTCCCTTTCTCCCCGCTTTATTTAATTTTAAATCACCCTTTTCAAAGGATGACTTAACAATATTTTCCCACACTAATCTTATGCTTGCAAGCCCACTACGTGTAGAAAGATCCAAGCAATACCCCAAATTCATAACTGCCCCAATCACACATGGATTAGAACATTTCTTTGTAATTGTTGCAAATTCCAAAGCCCGGATAGGATCATTCTCCCAAAAATAGATTCCACTACCGAGCCAATCATATTTATTTTCACTTGGAATAAGTTCACCTTGATTCAGAAGAGCTTTTCTTGCAACCTCTTCTTCACAGCCATGGAAGCCTATTGTTAATCCATGATAATCAAACATGAACTCAAATTTAACTAATCACTACCCCATTATTATTAATTTTCATACCCAAACTACGCAAATACTTACGAGAAGAGCGAACCGAGGCAGCCTGTTTTCTACCATAATCAGCCATACTCTTTTTAAGCTCAGAGTATGGGATATCTGTAATTCTGATTTTAACACTTTCCATATCGTCTATTGAATTTGAATTAATCAGTTTTACACAAGAAACGCTTTACTATCTCTATTGTTGTCTGATTTAATGATAATCTCGTTTAATGTTAAACGATTCCATTATTTTATCTACCAAATTTACGAAATAAAATTATATTACGCAAATTCAGAAGATGAAAATCTACTCTTAAATCATATTCACACCACATTATATAGGATATAGGCTTTTTCAAATATAACTTCCAGCGTCAATCATAATTTCTCTCTATTCCACCCTCAGAGTTTCAATCACTTTCAGAGGCTGCCATCCTAATTCTTTTACCGCTTTATGATTAGAGAAGGTAAGTGATTGAGTGAGTTTATCAAGCCTGCGCGAATTTATAGGGAATCGTTTGCCCACAACATCGCCTACCAAAGCCAAAGATTTAGCAATCCAATAAGGTATGGAGATCGGCGACCTCTTCCCAAGCTGCGATGCAATCAGACGCGACAACTCGCCGAAGGTAGGCTGATCCGTGTCACAAATATTATATACCCCTCCCCTGTCTTTCACCAAAGGGATGAGATTGGCTATATCTTCAGCCATCAATATGCTTTTCCTTACATCTCCTTTACCGATATTGACATAAAATCCTCTCTTAACCCCCTTGATCATATCCCCTAAATTTCCCGGAGGATTCACACCGGCCAAAAGCGATGGACGAAGGATAGTAAGCACCACCCCATTCTTCTTGCACCAATCTGCAAGAAACTCCTCCGCTAAAATCTTACTTTTGGCATAAGGAGTCGTGCCGTTGAGAGGGTGTTCCTCAGTGATCAAATCGCCGCTATCGCATCCATAAACAGCCACTGTGCTGATAAATATAAACGACTTCGGCACGCCGGCTTTCTCCAATACCTTGCAAAGATTTTTTGTCCCTTCCAGATTCACATCATAGAAAGCCTTCTCCTCCTCCGGAGTCTGCGGCACCATATGCGCTTTTCCTGCAGCATGGAGAACTATATCATACTCCTCCTTAATTTCCGGCACCTGCGAAGCAAGATCTGCCACAATATCATTAGAGCCATCGCGCCCCACAGTGGACACAAGCTCATATTCCGACTTAAGCTGATTTAATATATTAGCTCCCAAGAAACCGGAGGCACCAGTAAAAAGGATTTTCATAATGTAATATTTTTCGGCATGGAGTGAATAAGTGGGACAGCTTTATTTTAAATACTTTACAATCCCATGAAAAGCATACGATGCAACATAGAAAAACGTTGGAATAAAACAAATCCCCTGCTGTTTATGCAGCACATCCCAATAGCCTTTAAACATTTTAAATTTATTGGCTGATCTCGCATTCTCTGCTACCCGATAAAGCGCTGTTACTTGACAAAGATTTTTAGCTTTATATCCTTTTTTTAAGACATCAAGCCAAAAACAGAAATCTTCCTGAGGAATAGCTTTAAAACGAGTATCTCCTATGGCTTCTCTACGAGCCATAGCCGTAAGACACGGAATCACATTATGCCATTTCAGAGAATTATAATCAGCCTCCTTACCGGTCTGAATAATCCGATGATTTCGCATCCCATCAAAACTTATTTTTTCATAATAGCTATACGAGACAGGAACATTTTCTTTTCGCATAAAATCCAATTGGATTCTAAGCTTATCAGACAACCACATATCATCGCTATCAAGAAAAGCTATAACATCCCCTCGGGCATTATCCAAAGCTATATTCCTTGGTTTTGCGGGGGAGCCTGAAGGTACATCAGTTCGGAAATACCTAATCCTTGAATCTTTCTTCTGAAACTCTTCTATTATTTCTCTGCTTTTATCGGAGGAGCAATCATCAACAATCAACATTTCCCAATCTTGATACGTCTGATTGATTACTGATTGGATTGTATCGGCGATATAAGCCTCTGCGTTATAGCAAGGAGTTATTATGGAGACCATAATAGATAAAGATTATAATTATAAAAATTGCAGAAAAGGCTAAGAGATAATAGAATGGAATACGGAATTGTAGGTCTCTAAGCCTCTTCTGCAAAATGTATTGTAAAATCAATAATCTAAAAGGATTGAGATGGTTCCCTTAGACAGTCCTGATTTCAATAAAGACACTCTCCAGAAACCGTCTTTTGTTTTAACGAACCCATACACACCCTATCCTAATAACTGGATAATCTTATTTGCAAAGAACACATCATGAAGTCCTAACCCGATATTATAAGATAGGATTCTCTCACTTTCATTCTCCCTTCCTGGAATTAAACCTCTTAAGACATTTCCTAATTCTCCAAATTTACGAAATTGATTAAAATATTTAAATCCCTTGACATGACCTTCATCATCTGCAAATACTTTTTCAAANACCATATCNCAATTCTGAAATCCNCGTGTATGGACTGGCACAACAAGAACTCCCGGTTTGAAAAGAGATATATCTTTCAAGAGCAGGCCATCTGCTTCTGTAATGCACGAAACGATTACATCTGCATCCCTGACAAGATCCTCCATGGTTTCTGATATTTCAAACCTGACATTGGGAATATCCTTATACAATTCCCTTATCTTTTCTGCCTGATCCTTATATCTCTTCAACCTCACCACCAACTCTGTTTCTCTATTGGTGGCGAAAAAGCAATCAAGAGTGGCCTTTGCCATTTCTCCCAACCCAATGAAAGAATATATTCGAGCATCTGATTTTCTAAGAGTATTTATTGCCAAGGCAGCTACAGCACCAGTTCGACGAGCAGTGATCCAATCCGCATTCATCAGGGCTGTCATATCTCCTGTCAGGGTATCAAATACCATCAACTCGCTCTTCAACGCCGGATGATTACCCTTTATCCTACTCACAACCTTGCATCCGTAGGTGTGGTAACTTGGNGGCAAAATACACGGCATTGTATTGAAGAAATCATTCCCTCGTGGNTGAAGTGAGACTTTAGGAGGCAATTGACATTCATGTTTTANCAAGAATGCCTCNNTTACCCATTCCACACTCTCTTCTGGAGTAATAGAGAGNGCCTCNATATCTTTTTGGGATATTATTCTGCACATATCAGTTTCTTTATTGATTCAATAAATCTGCTATCATCCTTTCTATCTCTGATGGCAATTCTCACATATTGTTTATCCTTCGGAAATCCTTTCTTTGAAGAACAGTCTTTTATTAGGATATTATAGTCTGTGAGTAATTTCAATGCAAGTTCATGAGATGTGAACTTCTCAGTCAACTCACATAAGAAATAATTTGCTTGCGAAGGTATGACACGCATGAAAGGNATCGTTTTCAACTCCTCAAAGAAGATAGCTCTCTCCTTACGGAATTTCTCACATGAACGTGCATAGTCCTTTTCATATTTGCCGTAGATCTGCATATAGAATTCCGCAAAGGAATTGATNTTCCAAATTCCTACATCCTTGCGCATCGCAAAGATTAAATCCNTGTCCGCACTTGCCAAAACCCCAAGCCGTAAGCCGGGAACACCATAGCTCTTAGAAATGGATTTCATNACACACAATGTGGGATGCANCTCTAAAACCTCATTATGTATGAGAGTGAGATTTTCAGCATCGTCTGCGAAATCAACAAACGACTCGTCGATAATCAGGCGTATATTGTTCTCCTCAGCCCAGCAGATCAGTTTTTCGAGACCTTCCCGATTGATCAAGTTGCCGGAAGGATTGTCTGGATTCACAATCAAAAGATTATCTACCTTATTATCTGAGTAGAACTCTATCAATTCATCAGCTGAATATGAGAAATCTTCATTTTTAGGATGGAACTTCACAATTCGATCTTCATCCAAGCGATTGGGGTATTCTTCAAAAGTTGGATAAATCACACCGACCCTCCCTTTTATGAGACTCATAAGGCTTTTTATAAGCTCTGCTGCTCCATTACCAACTACCGCATAGTCATGTCGAATACCGAAATATTTGGAGGCCAAAAGAGAATTCACACCCATTCCGGAGGGATAATCACGTAGAAGAGGCNCAAAGTTGGCCTTCATTTCATCAATCATCTTCTGACGTGGGAAATAGGGATTCACGAGATAACAGAAATCCAGCAAAGATGCGTAACGCCAATACCCACC
Organism: Bacteroidales bacterium; assembly: GCA_014800245.1. Taxonomy (GTDB): domain Bacteria; phylum Bacteroidota; class Bacteroidia; order Bacteroidales; family Muribaculaceae; genus Lepagella. The sequence continues at coordinate 65,909 of JAAVGM010000014.1, forward strand.
GAAAGAATGCTGAAGTTTTTTGAGCTGTTCCTCCGGCTTAGCAAAGATAGTTTCGGCAATCCTCAAATCCTGAACATCATCTATCTCATACCAATGGAGTCCGGTGATAGGTAATGCCTTGATACCGGTGGTATCGATAAGGGTGATCACCCTCAGCACTTGTTCATAGTATTCATTCTCACCTAATACACGAATATAAGCTTCAAGGAAAGGGAGGTAATGGTTCACTACAAACTCTTTAGAGAATTTGTAGATATTCACTGTCTTATAATAATACTGTGTATCGCTGTATTTGAATGCCTTTTTCGGGATGAAATTCACAATATTGTTGTCATCATCAATCTTAACCATCGTGCCATCCATCCAGGTTTCATATTTGGAAATCAATGCGCAGTCTTTATATTCGCTATTGACAGCTGCATCCAACACGGCATCTTCAAAAATGAGGTCTGATTCCAACAACAACGTTTCTTCCTCGGCCATATACCCTCGGGCAAGCCATAGAGAATAGATATTATTTGTCTTGTCATAGACGTTGTTCTCTACAAAGGTAATCGGCCAGTCGGGATAATTCTTTGAGATATAATTCTTAAGCTTCTGACCTTCGTAACCTATTACGATTACAATTCTCGAAAGATTGAGCTTCTTAAGTTGATGGAGCATCCTATCTATCAATCGAATGCCATTAACTTCAAGCATACATTTGGTATTGTCGGCAGTGAATTCGCCAAGGCGTCTGCCCATACCGGCTGCTAAAATAATTGCTTGCATATATTAAATTAAGTGGGAATCTATATTTAGTTAATTATAAGGATATTTAATACTCCCCGAAGTCAATATGGAGCGAATGAGCAGGTTTCTGCTGTTCGATGGGAGGGAGTTTCATATAGTCTCCAAAAGATTGAGTCAGATATGCATCATAGTCAGAAGCGAGAGGAAGCTCCACATCTTCATACTTATGATAGAATGGCTCCTGAAAGATCTCTTTTTTATAGAAGGCATTCCTGAATCGAGACATCCCAAAAAAATTCCCATAAGATTCAACCGCATCTTTTTCATATTTGAAAACAAGATGCTTGCACATCTTATTGAAAAAAGGGATTGACAGAATCTTACTTGAAGCTAAAGCGGCTTTCTTCAGTTTTGAATCAGTCTTATAATCTTTCTGAGTCAAAGAATAAGAATTCAGCAATTTTGCAGCCACATATTGAGTCTTTCTCTTGAAAGAATTTTCCGGTGAGTTCACCATCGGGAAAATATCAATGTATATGCCGCGATTTTCTTTAGAAATACCATCCCATTCCCCGACATCCTCCAAATAAGTTCCCTTTAATCTTATCTTAGAGAAACATCCCGGCCAATCTTTCCAACCCTCCTGGACATACCATTTATTGGAATCCAACTTCTTTCTGCAAATGTCAAGGAAACGTTTATAATCCGGATATTTCATCATTATATCGAAATCATCATCCCATGGTATAAAGCCATTATGACGAATTGCTCCCAAGGCATTTCCCCCATTAAGATAATAGGTGATTCCATGTTTTCTACACAAAGCATCGATTTCCTCTATTATCATTAAAAGCACACGCTGAAGATGGCGTAAATCTGTATTTNAATCACTCATATATTGCTAATATAAAACTGTATGTAAAGCATATTGCAACACTTCCATAAAATTATTGGGAAGATTGTTTATCTTTCNAGAGNTCGTTATATAACTGTAAATANTTTTCGTTCATCTGATCCACAGAGAAANGCNGGGCTCTATTTAAGGAATGACTCACCTTCTCTTTACGATATTCCTCATCGGTAAGGAGCTTAGTTATTTTCGTTGCAAGCGTCTTGCTATCCTGATANGGAAATGTAGCATCCTTGTCGTTTACAACATCTCGCANGCCATCCACATTTGTAATCAGTACNGGCAACCCNGCCGCCATATATTCTNCTGCCACTAATCCAAAACCATCCCATTTTGTTGAAAGAACTCCAATATCTGATCCTTTTAATATTTCAGGCACATCTGATCGATTACCCATTATNTGAACCCGATTTTCAACTCCCATTTTCTTAGCTGCTTCCNGAATATCATCACAATAGTTCCCATCTCCGACATAAATGATATCTATATTTTTAGCGACTAAAGGNAGGACNTTAAGTAGCGTNTGCGGATCTTTGGGATATTCCATTCTGGCAACCATNACCAGATANTTATGATCCTCTCGATATCGTTCTCCNAATATNTGNGCCAGTTTATTCTCCGCNNTGNCAAATCTATCCAATGGAATNCCATTGGTTATAGTTTTTATTTTTTTATTAAGTGATTTGCTTTTAAGCCAGGTTTTAAGATTTTCTTCCGTACTGTCGCTAATACATATTATCCCATCATACCCTTTATAAAACCATCTATCNAGATATTTTAATACGGGATATTTTCTACGATTGTTATATGTATTATGTTCCGTTGTGACAAGTACAGGACGTTTTGAACACGGAATCAAATTATTTGCTACCTTAGCATATAACTGATTGGGNAACTGATGNACATGCACAACATCATAATTTTCCAGATNTTTTTTAATATTCAGAATGCTACGGGGACTATATGAATCTTTACTTGCNCCTCTTATAATTTTAACTCCTGTTNCAGCAAATTCCTTAGAGGTTGTAAAATACTTATCATTATCTATAAGACACAGTATAGCCACTTCATTCCCTTGATTTAATTGATACTTCACCATATCAAGCAAAAGCGTTCTTATACCACCTTGATATATGGTATTTACNACATGTAAAATTCTCATGTTTCTATTTTTCAATTAAATCTATCCATATCTTTTTTATAGCTTCCGGGCTATATCTATTCTTCGCATCTTCCCGAGCCGCTGTCCCAGCCTCTTTAAGTTTATTCAAATCTTTCAGTCTAAGAGACAGTTCATTGGCAAGTCCATCTATATTCTCTGGAGGTACCAACCATCCATCAATTCCATTCCGAATCACCTCTTTCGGACTTTCAGGACAATCGAAACTAACACATGGAAGCCCCATCATCTTAGCTTCAATGAGAACCAATACCAATCCTTCAAATCGGGAAGAAAGAACGAAACATGAAGCATTCTGGAATTCTTTTACAATTTCTGGAGTGGACTCTTTAAATTCAACTCTATTCCATATACCCAACGATTTTGCTAATTCCTCATTTTTTGTTTTCTCATCACCGGATCCAACAATTCGGAGTGTCCATCCGGGGGCATTAGTTTTTGCCCATGCCTTGATAAGCATATCGAAACCCTTTTGGGGTGCATGGCGACCTACTGCTAATAAGATCTTATTTTCACATTTCGATGGCTCATTTACCCCAATAGATGTGAAATTAGGAATTACTAAGACGTTAGGAGAAAAGAATTTTTTATANGCCCTGCCATCCGCCTCCGTCAGAGCAACGGTTGCATTAGTTCGCCAAGACGCTGAAAGTTTAAAGATTGTGCCTAACTTACTTCCTGCAAATATATTAAAATGCTCCCAACCNATATTCTTCACTTTCAGTCCTCGAAGAGCCGGTGCTGAAAGCCGAACAAGAGGCGTAGCAACTGTAATTAATGCTAAGGGATTAATCTCTTTTACAATTTTTCGGAGCTCTTTTATTGATTCTTTATTTGAATCAAAAAGCTTTTTCTTAAATGAANAATTAAGAGAAATAACCTTTACNTTATNGTTTATATGAAAAGGACANGANTCAAAAGANAATGGGNNNATAGTCACAATGNAAACGTCATACNCATCTGACAATAGATTGGAGAGTTCTACTGTCATCCGCTCAATTCCNGCACGATTCTTCAANGCNTCACAGAAAAGTATAATACCTTTCTTTTCCATTTTATTCTTCTAAGATTTTATCCAAATATTGTTCGCTTTCTTTTTGAAGATTGGAAAGCGAGCTATTGACTTTATCATAATCAATCTCCTCCATAAATATGCTTTCAATAGAACGCTCTGGTGCCACCAAGCGTGTTTCAAGGCCATAAGGTCTTAACATTGAAGTCAATTTGGGGATCGCTGTTACTCTTCCGATTGTGGCAAATTGACGATTAGTAATTATAGAAAAAATAGTACCGTGAAACGTTTCAGTTATTACATAGTCAGCATTCTTAAACCATCCAAGAAGTTCTAATGGAGTTGGAATAATAGCTCGGTCACACCAATCATATCGAGACATCACGCATATAAGTTTTTTCCCTTTCTGGTTTGCAAATTGCCTGATAGCCTCTACTTCCCTTTTATCGTGGATTCGATCAGGATAGGAATAAACAAGAATGTAATTTTTTTCATCCACTTCAGTGGCTTTATCAATCTCCTTTTTGTACCCGTATGCTAAGACGGGATCAATATTTATTAATGGCGTAATTCCCGTTAGTTGTTCTACGATAAACTTTGAATTATCATCCCTAACTGAAATGGATTTCAGGCATTTTAGATTCTCCCCTATTTCATCTGCCACGCCTGCTTTTTTAAGCATCTCAAGTTTGGTAGCTCCAAATGAGCCGGCGTAACTCACCACTTCCTTCGCATTAGGAATCCTACCGTATAATTGAGGGGTATAGCCCCATTGGGTTTTCTGACAACAATGAAATACCTCATCACTACCAATCACTGCTAAATCAACCTGGGGCGCCATCGGATAATCCTTTAATCCTAATACCCCCCACGCTTTCTTCATCATATCCGCTACCCGAGTTCTATAATCAAGAGTCTTCTTCTTTGCCTTAGCGTTCCCGGCAAGAATCACCTTCATCATCGCCTTAAATCTCGAAATATAATAAGCCAATCCGGATGCTGAATAACCAGGCAATCCTTTACCCGGGATAATATCAATAAACTCTACTGACTCTGCTCCATGCTTTAATAACAATTGCTTCAAGGCATAGGCCTGAAGATACGAGCCATAATTAATTACCCTCTGCATGGAGAGAATACCTACCTTCTTTTTCATTCTTAATGGAATAGAGGTTTCTTATTCAACTTATAACAGATCATGTTGACCGCTCGCTGGGGAATTCGCATTATGCGATAAGGAATCACCCATCTTTTATAAATCTCCTCTAAAGGAGTTTCCTTGACAAGAGCTTTAATTACTCCGTTATATATTATTGGCATCGTGGGGCATTTGCTCATTTGCGCTGCTCCTACTGATTTTTCCGTAATAGATTGAAAAGAACAGGATGTCATTTCCTTAATAAGGTCTTTCCCTTTTTCAGTGAATGTAACAACACCATTTGTTCCTAATTCATCCTTTTCAAATTCCTTTCCCCATAAATCACCAATCCTAATATCAGCAGAAGAATCCATCATTTTATACTTGCAACTCTTGTAACAACATTTGTTTAAACAATAGTTACCAAGAAAGAATTTATAGAACCAATCCCCACCTTTCCACCGAGATTGATACCTATGAGATGTTTCTTCAAATTCGATATCGTATGCTTTAATTTCATCAAAAGACTCATCTTCGACAGAATCAATGCTTATATTCCAAGAATCATGCCAACCATTCCTCTTGTTTCGCCATGCTACATACTTACTTTTCCCAATTTTCGATTCTACACTATGGAGATAATCTCTCCATAATAGCATAGAAGGTACTCCATGGCAAAAGAAGTCCATTAGAATAAAATTATCTTCCGCCTTATAATGTTGAATCAATCGTCTAAAGGAATCTATCTGACAAGGCGTTCCGGTTATAAGATATTTCTCTTTTCTATTGATAGATAAGAACGCTTCTTGCGTATAGCTCTGGATATATTTGCTTCCTATCGACAAACCAAAATCCCTTATATTGTCTGCAATAAAATGTTCTGCTCGCTCCTTACCTATGTTATACCTTACCCCACAAGCTTTATATCCTTTGCCTAACAACTGCCTTCCTATCTCAAATCCTACTCCCCCTGAGGAGCATTTTTGGCGCACAATAGGGTCATCACTATATCCTGCATAACATTTTGGATCAGCATTATCTAAAGCTAATTCTTTATGATTAAATCCACATATCTTTAGACATAATCCACACTCTATGCATTTATTCTCATCTACAATTACTGGCGAATAAAAACCCTTTTCATTCTCCTTAAGATCTATAATCTTAACGGGACAGATTGCCGTGCAGACTCCACACCCATAGCAATCCTTAAGTTTTGTTATATTCTTTTTCATAGTATATTTCTAATTTTTCTTCTTAACTTACGATATGCGCCACACATTAATAATAATGCGTAATCTAATTTTGGGGTATTTGTTTCCACTTTCCACAACTGAAGGCATCTTTTTCTCACATCTTCATCAGTGAATTTGTCAGTGGTGCGAATCTGATTTAAACGGAAGGCTACAACCAGTTTTTTATATATACCTTTTATATAGCCTAATTCAATAAGACGCTTATAGATAATTTTAGCCTCTTCAAAAGCATGCCCGGATGCATATAGACGTGGAGTAACGGAGGCAGTGGAACGGCGGAAATAATCAAGCTCGGCAGGCATTTCAATCACATTTCCCATGTTGGCTATTTCTAACCAAAATAAATAATCACCAGAAGACTTTAACTTAGTATAATCTTTGGGGATTTTATTTAAAACGTCTTTTCGAAATATCGCAGAACTTGCATTTAGAAGATGATTTCCAAGAAGCATATTCTCTCGGATAAACTCGGAAGAAGTGTATTTTCTCGGCTTCTTACTTTTGCTAATACCTGTATGTCCTATTATTTTTCCCTCCTCATTTATAAGAGTAATACCGGAAGCAGCCAATGTTACTGATTTGTCATCCCCTATGGCTCCCATTAATATCTTAAGGAAATCAGGATGAGCCATATCATCAGATTCGGCAATCCAAATATACTCACCCTTCGCCAATTCAAATCCCTTATGCCATTGCTTGAATGTGGAACCGCTATTTTCTTCGTTCAGTATAATATGGGAGACTTTAGGATGACCGGCATACTTATTTATTACCTCCTTACTATTATCAGTGGAGTAATCATCTAATACTATTACTTCAAAATCTTTGTAAGACTGATTAAGAACGCTATCTATACGTTCTTCTAAATATTTTGCATGATTATAATTGGGGATTATTACTGAAACCATTATTACTATTGTTTTAATAACATTTTGTCGGCATATTCTCGATTCACATGCACTTTATTAAAAATTGAATAATACGGCACCCAAAGGGTATACTTATTATACAGCTTAAAGCCGACAAGACTAACCAGACAGAACAAAGATGCTAAAATTATAGTATTATGACGCTTTACAGGAGAGTGGGATCTTATATACGTACCTATCCATGTGCCAAAAGAGACACAGAAAAAGATTATAAAATAATTTGAGAACCTTCCAAATACTATAGGGCTCACCAAAATAAGCACACCTAATAATCCCATTCCAGCGACCATTCCTTCAAACTTAATTTCAGATTTACCCTTATTTGTTGCAATATATCCAAAAATAATAGGTACAAGGCCACCTGTAAGAAACTTGAACCCACCTGCCAATATTCCGATTGATCCTATATCCATATATCCATTTACCTTTTCTCCAATCAAAGGGAAGGACAATAGTATAGAGAAAATTTTATTTGAAAATACTCCTAATACAATCATAGTTAGAAGTAAGAATGTATATTTTTTGTTGAATTTTAAATTAACAATCAGCGGCATCATAACCAATATAATGGCTGACAAATGAAAACACATACTAAATACTACCCCTATATAATATCTTATCCAGCGGTGATTTCTAAGATTTTTATAATTAAATAAGAAAATTATCACAGCTATAACTTCTCTCAAAACTTCGGTAGAAAAGTAAAGATAATTAGTAAGAAATAAAATCAAAAATGAACTAAAAATATACTTTGTATTTTTATATATCCAAATAGATAGTGCTGTATTAAGTATAAAACTATGGATCAGCTGAAATACATAAAAATCCGGTGAGATTGTCTTTCCAAGTGAACAAAGAAGAGAATATCCAGGCTCAAATTTATCAAAAACGCTATAATGCCAGGAACTTAACGGACCTCTCCAATAATAATCACTCATATAATTTATTGTATCTCCACCTACTTCATATCTTAATCCTATAAGCAGAAAAAAATATGTAAATATTCCTATCCATAGCACAAGACGTCCCCGTACATGCTTATTGATATCATACTCTATTATTCCATAAAGAATGAAAAATAAAGGTAATAAGTAAGGAATCATTTTTGCGTTAAAGTGGAATTCAAGAAAGACTTCGACGCCAAGTAAAAATAAAATAAATCCCGGAGAGAATAGCCGCTATTATAAATGCCATCAAGCCATTGAGTAAAAGTACTGAACCAAGCCCTATCACTATATATGGAATTGCTCTAATTACACTCAAACCAATCATCTTTAAGGAGGGCAATAAAAATAGTTTCTTTCTCCTTGCAATTATTATATAAAAAGAGGTTACAACAAATTCGCAAGTTAAAAGCACTATTGCTGAACCTATCGCCTGAAGCTTTCCAGTCATTATGATATTTAAGGTTATGGCTAAGCCTCCACCTATAAAAGCAGAATAAAATAAATATTTATCTTTCTTTAATGGGATGAACCCTTGAAATGCAATTACTTGAGACAACCAAACCAAGAGAAGAGCCGGCATAAGAATCCGCATAGGTAATACGGAATCTATATATCCCTTTCCTGACATTATGTCTATAATTTGAGGTGCAAAAATTATTGCAAGAATTATTATTGGAAAAGCAACCAAGAAAACCAACTGGAAGGATTTCCTTAAATATTTATTAGCAGCGTCAGAATCATTATTCGCATTGACAGCCGACATACGAGGTAGCATGACAGAAGTAAACGCACTAAATAAACTTACCGCAATGAAATACAACTTTACTGCTGTGGAATAGTAACCTACCTGCACATCTCCACATACCAAGCCAAGATACATCACATTAAATGTGATATACATAGAAGTCATTATAGCATATACTCCTAACCGCAGACTATGCTTTACAAACCTTAGATCCTTTAGATTCTTCCAAATTACTTTAATAAATTTTCTGGAATATGTGAAGTTGATTATAGAGTTCACCACAACAGTAAATATCGTCAATGCAAAGTAAAGAATATAATCAGAGGGTGATTTGACAAATACAAATACTGCTATGACATATATGGTTCGAATGGCTAAACTCCGGAATGTTATGTAACGGAAATTTTCAAGTCCAGTAAACAACCATTCCACTGTGAAAACAGTAAATATTATTTTGGCACTACCAATTAGAAATAATTCTATATGCTGATGAAATTTAGGAACAATGAAAATACAACCGAAATATATAATTAAGCATATGATTGTAAAAAATAGATTTGTGCCTAATATGCTTGAGAATTGCTTCGAGATTTCAGTTTGATTATTTCTTACAGCGGCAATCTCCCTGGTTCCAATTGTTGCAATACCCATTGTGGCAAATAAAAGAAAATAATCCACCGTATTTTGGGCGAAATTTACCAATCCGAAATTTGCAGGACCCAATACACGTGTTATATAAGGGAATGTAACAAAACCAATTATATAATTGGCAAAGGTCAATAATCCCTTATAAAGGATATTTAAACGTAATGAATTCATTTCTTAAATTTCCAGATCAGTGAAACGTCCCCTCTTCTCACTTTGTATATCAATATCTTTCTTTTGTTATATTATAGAGAGTATTTTAATTATTTAGGACGTCTAATTCTCTCACCCAATAACATAATCCTTCCTATTCTATATTTTTTTACAAATTTAACAATAACCAAACATAAAATAAGAATTATAATTGAGCCTAAAGGTGCAACAACCATGTCGAGAAAAAAAGTTTCTGAGCTTCTGACATGAATTATCCTCGAAAAAATAGTTTCTAAGATTATGCTTTGAAGTATATAAATTCCAAGTGTATATTGCCCAATTTTTGAAGCACGGGATACAACTGGAGAAGAGATCTTGGAAAAAATAATCTCAAAAAGCCCTATATAGAATACTGCCCCACACAATCCGGTGATAAATCTATGGTATATATGCACAAGCGAAGCAGAGTTAATTGTTGAAGAAACAAAATAGCCACCCCACTGCGCTTTATATGTGTCAGAAGTAAAAGATAGAACCAAGACTAACCAAAGGAAACCGGAAACTATCGTTATACTCTTTCTATATTTTTGAAAGAAATCATAGTTCTGTCTTATCCAAACTCCCAATAGGAAAGAAGGATACATAAATCTAATACTAAATATATTGATTAATTGAGAAATAAGCAACGTAACCAATAATCCTATCCATTGATGAGTTGGAATTATCTTTGCGCCGATCCAATAAAAAAGAGTACAAATAAAGGCACTTTTCAAGAACCATAAACATCCAAATAAAAATTTAGGTATCTGTAAAACTGAAAACTGAGACTCAAAATAGACAAGCAAAAGTCCGATAACAACACCACCTACAGTAGCAGGAATAATAAGTTGTTGAACCTTTTGCCAAACTACCTCCCAAAAGCCTTTCTTGATTATTGAGACAGCAAAATATCCGGAAATCATCATGAAAAGCGGCATGTGGAAGGAGTAAATAATCTGATACGTTTTATTCTCTACTCCTGGAAGTATGGTAAATTGTTGAATAACATGTCCCCATAAAACTAAGAAAATTGCAAACAGTTTCAACAGATCAAAAACTATATTACGGTTCTTTTTCTGTTCCATTAAGATAAGTTATTATATTTTCCTTTATCTATTCTTCTCCCCTATTATATCTTCCTTTATCGCCGATTCTATCTCGGTTTTGTATTGGAGGTATTCGGGTTCGGGAAGGTAGGGGATGCTGCGGAAGAGGAGATGCTCAAGGGAACGGAGGAGGGAGAGACGACTATTCCCTTGTGATTTTTCTTTTGCCTGATCTAATATTTCTTTTGCCTGATTTAATAAATGGCGGTGGGTGGAGAAGAGTGTTTGCTTGAAAGCGACCTCGTTGGTGCCTTCGAAGGGAAAGAGATCGGATTCGAGAAGAATGGATATCTTTTCTATATCTTCTTTATTACTCTGATTGTTCGGATTATTTATATCCCCCTGATGATTCAGATTATTCTTTATCTCTTTATGCCAGCGGGCAAGCTGATGGCTTTGCCATTTGAGGGGTCGCCCGGTATAGAGGGGGGATTTGCGTCGGAGTCCGAAGGTGATCCGGCGGAAGAGAGTGAATTTGTTTATGGTAGCGTCGCCTTGGAGCATGGCTTCGAAGGCGCGGAGCACATGGCGATCAATCAGGTCGGGGATTGGGGCTGCATTGTAGGCGAGGCGGTGGATGAAGTCGTAGGCTACGATTGTCTCCAAGGCTTCACCGGGTGTGTAGCCGGGGAGTGATTGCTCGGCTTTTTCAATCCATTGGCGTGAGGATCGGCGGATACGGGTTATGGAGGAGAGGTTGCCTGAGGGGATGAGGGCCGCGGCTTCGCGGGATGCGATGCATAGAAGCATGGCGTAGCGTATGGCTTCTTCTGAGGAGGAGAAGTCGATCCTTTCTATTGCAGGAATGGATATGGTGGGGGCTAAGCCGCTCATTTAATCAATTATTTGGAGAAGATCGGGATGAATAAAGGGGAGCATCACCATGCAGACTCCTTCTATCTTTACGATGACGTGACGGTCTTTTTTTACTCTTGTCACGCTTCCTTCATATCCTTGGAAGGGACCTCCGATGATTCGGACTCGCTGGTTTTCCTTGAAATCTGTTTTTGTGAATATCTCGCATCGGGTGGTGTCGGACGCTGTGAGGAGACGGAGGAGGGTTATGGATGATGGGGAGATCACCTGGATCTCGTTGTCTTTGGGATAGCGATAGATCCAGAATGGCACTGAGAGTTCGGGCTGCTTGCGTCCTGCTTGTTCTAATTGGAGAGCACGGCTACGGGTGGTCTTGATAAATAGGACCCGTGGGATGATTGCGCGTGTGCGGCTCTTTTTGCCGGGCAATTTTACTTCTTCTTTAGGAAACAGCAGATCGTCGCAGAGAGGGGTTAGTTGCTCTTCTGCGCGGAAGTCTTGGTGGGTCTTTATGGCGAACCATTCAATTTTTTCTTCTTTCTTTTTCTGAGTTTCCATAATGGCACATTTCTTCTTCTTGCATTGCGGCCGCGAGGGGGAACGATGCATCATTCACAACCGTCCGGATGTGGGGATTAGTTCGGATCTCAAGGAGGAGCCTATACAGGAGCTTTCCAAGTGGTTGCGACTGAGTATCTGATAGTTAAGCGAAAAGATATATGCAATCTCTTGCTAAGAGATACCTAAGTCGTTGCAAATATAGTAAAAATATATGAATCTTATCGCATTAGGGGGTAAAAATTTTCTTTCTCGCCGTCCTATCTTCTTATAAAATAAGGCTTTGTTAAGCAAATGGGATTTTATCCCATAGCTATATTTTTGATTTCCAATTAATTGCGAATAATGTGTATCTCTTAGCAAGAGATGCACACTTAGGATAATCGACTATTCTCTTTTTCCTTTAATATCCACATCTGAGTAATATCTGTGTCTCTATGAGAGGATTTTACCGAGTGAATCGCAGAAATAAAAGAAGATCACCGAATTTTCGCAGAACTTTTTTAAAAATCAGTGATTTGGAATGGAATAACAAAACCTGTCGGTTTTAGGAAAGGTCTCAGAACGACAACGAAATTTAGGGATGATGGATTCTTGAAAGATTTTTAAAGCTCTCACAGAGAAAACACAGAGGCACAGAGCTTTAGATAACCCCTCTTTCGATTATTGTTCCACAGAGGGAGGAATGCTCTGCATTAAGCCCACAGAGCCGTGATACCCACCTTTGCCAATCAACTCCTGTTCTTTTGTCAAAACCTCCTGTCCTCCTGTTCTCATATCAAAAAAATAACCTGTCTCGGCTCTGAGATCTCCATGCCAAGACATGCTCCCCTCTGTGGAAATACCCCGAGTCGGGGATAAGAAAAACTCTGTGCCTTTGCGTTACTCTGTGAGAGCCTAAAATACTCCAAGAGGGTAGTATTATTGGATTATAAATTAATTTTAATGGAATCGCGGATAAGCCTCACGGCTTGGTTATACGCGGATGGGGTGCGGATCTTTTCTATAGATTTTTATTATAGATAAAGAAAATATTGTGTAAGAAAGTCATCATAGGCTTATCGCGGTTCAGATTGCTTCGCAATTTGAAGAGGCGGATGAGAGCGGATCATTGCGGTGCGCAGCCTGCCGCAAAAATCCGCTCCGATCCGACACTGCAATCATATCATGATTGCAGCAGCGATATAAGCACCGAGTGGGTGAAATATAAAAGATCCGCAAAAAATCCGCTGCCAATCGGCGAAAAGTCTTAATTGATTAAGACCCGCGATTCCAATTTTTTCTTTAATATCCACATCTAAGTAATATCTGGGTCTCTATGAGAGGATTTTCCCGAGTGAATCGCAGAATTGAAAGAAAATCACCGAACTTTCGCAGAACTTTTTTAAATCAGTGATATGAAATGGAATAACAAAACCTGTCGGTTTTGGGATTGTTCTCAGAACGACAACGAATTTCAGGGATAATCAGGGTGGCTGATTGTTGTTATTGAAGTAAGTGTTTTCGTAATTATATTTCAATAACCTAAGTCAGTATGGCTACAATAAAAGTTAAGTTTCGTCCCTCCTCTGTGCCTAACCGAGAGGGGACGATTTATTATCAGATAGTGCATCATCGTGTGTGCCGCCAATTCGTATCGGGCCACCATGTCTTTGCTTCGGAATGGAATGAGAAAAGGGAGGATGTGATCGTCAATGCCAAAAGTCAGCGTAAGGATCTCTTGATGAAAATCCGGGAGTCGATTCATCAGGATTTGGCTCGCTTTTCCCGACTTATGAATAAGATGTGTGTGAATGGTCAGGAACCAACGGCGGATGAAATGCTGAAACGGTTTGTGACTTATTCTAAGGATTATACTCTTTTTAATTTTTTTGAGAGAGCCATCTCTCGACTTAAACAGACCGGGAAGCTGCGCACTGCGGAGACGTATCAGGCTACGTTGAATAATTTCAGGAAATTTCGGATGAATAAGGATATGATGCTTGATGCGCTGAATTCGGAATTGATGGAGGAATATGAGGCTTGGAATAAAGAACGAGGGCTCTGCCCGAATTCTATATCATTTTATACTCGTATCCTTCGGGCTGTATATAACCGGGCTGTCGAAGAGGAGATTATCGATAACCGCTTCCCTTTCCGGCATGTCTATACAGGGGTGGATAAGACTGTGAAACGTGCTATTCCTCTTAATCTAATCCGGGATATGAAGCGGATGGCGCTTCCTGCGCATTCGAATATGGATTTTGCAAGGGATATGTTTCTGCTGAGTTTTTATATGCGGGGGATGAGTTTTATTGATATGGCTTTTTTGAGAAAGAGTGATCTTTATAAAAACCGGTTGTCTTATCGACGGAGGAAGACGGGGCAGCTGCTGATTATTGAGTGGACTAAGGAGATGCAGCTTATCTTGGATAAATATCCTAAGCATGAGTCTCCTTATCTTCTTCCTATAATATGTGACGGAAAGGTGGATGCGAGGACAGCGTATAGGAACGCGATGTATCGGATCAACCGTTGCTTGAAAAAGATCGGGGGATTGATTGGGAGTGATTATCCGCTGACGTTGTATGTGGCTCGTCATAGCTGGGCGTCGGCGGCGAAGAGGAAGGGGGTTCCGCTGAGTGTGATAAGCGAGGGGATGGGGCATGAGTCGGAGAAAACGACGCGGATTTATTTGGCGTCGCTGGAGCGGTCGGTGGTGGATAAGGCAAATAGTATGCTTATACGCAGCATCAGATAGGAGGATTGCAATATTTTTTTGACAGGGGAAGAGGAGGACTGGAGTTTTCTCCTGTCAAAAATAATCTAAAATTATTATCTTTGCAGATATATAACTCAGAAATTAGGAGATTATGAAAGTAAGTGATTTTACGAGGATGATGCGCGAGGAACTTACTCCGCGATATGGATATGATGAGGCACGGGCTATTATCGGTTTGATTTATCGGAGCCTGAAGGGATGGGATGCTATCGACCTTATTATGCATGAGACCGATGAGGTGTCGGAGTATATTCAGGGGAAGGCAAGGGAAATTTTGGACAGATTGCAGAAGGATGAACCGATACAATATATCGTGGGAGAGGCTTATTTCTATGGGATGGATCTGAAGGTGGATCGGTCGGTGCTTATTCCTCGCCCGGAGACTGCGGAGATGGTGGATATGATTGTGGATAAATGGAAGGATTGCAAGGATCTTCGTGTGCTTGATATCGGCACGGGATCGGGGGCGATAGCTATTGCTCTTTCGCGCAATCTCCCCTTTTCTGAGGTTACGGCGATAGATATTTCGGAGGATGCACTGAAGATTGCACGCGAGAATGCGGAGAATCTTAAAGCAAAGATAGATTTCCGGAGGGAGGATGTTTTTGATTTTATGCCGGAAGCGGGGTCGTTTGATATTATTGTGAGCAATCCTCCTTATATAGATGAGAGCGAGAAGAGCGGCATGGAGCGGAATGTGCTGGATTATGAGCCTCATACAGCTCTCTTTGTGCCCGACGACAATCCTTTGATTTTTTATTCCCGAATCTCTACAATCGCTTCGGAGGCTTTGACGCCTGGGGGAGGATTGTATTTTGAGATAAATCCAAGGCATTGCGAGGAGCTGAAGGGGTTGCTTCTCAAGGATGGCTTCGAGGATGTGGAGGCGGTGAAGGATGTGCATGGGAAGGAGCGATTTGTTATTGCCCGCAAGAAGAGCGAAGAATTATAGGGCGGATCTTCGCTGCGCTCAGATCACGATGGCTAATTACATATCATCTAAATACATATCATAAGGGAATAAAATAATAGGGAGAATTTGGCGTTGGTATATTGATGATAAGGAAGAAACCGATAACTAAGGAGGCGGCACTGCTTAAGATGGCCGACTTGTGCGCGCGAGGCGAACATTGCGCTTTCGAAATCAGGGAGAAACTGCGCAAGATGCAGTTGGCGGCTTCCGACGCTAACGAGATTGTGGAGTATCTTGAGGAGAACAGATATATCGACGACAGCCGTTTTGCGCGGGCTTTCGCTCGGGATAAGGTGAAGTTTTCGGGTTGGGGAAAGAATAAGATCCGGATGGCTTTGGCCATGAAGAGGATTCCTTCGGCTGAGATTTCTTCGGCCTTGGAGGAGATCGACCCGGAGGAATATATGGCAGTGGCTGTGAATGCCGCCAAGGCTAAGGCGCGCAATCTTGATCTTTCGGATTATAACGATAAGGGGAAGCTTTATCGGCATTTGGCTTCGCGGGGATTCGAGGGATCGGTGATTTCGAAAGCGATCCAATCTATTGTGTAAGGTTATAAGGTTATAAGGTTATCAGTTTTAAGATTATGTTTGAATGATAATTGACTTTTTATTCCCACGGGTGTGTCATCTTTGCGGCACCCGTATAAGCAGTTCTTTGGAGAGGGAGGAGTTTCTTTGCTCTTCATGTCTTGCTCGCCTACCGCGCACGCTCTATCATCAGCGGGAGGGGAATCCGATGGAGATGCGTTTCGCAGGACTCATCCCCTTCGAACGCGCTACGGGGCATTTCTTCTATTCGGGTGGTTCGGAGCTTTCCCAACTTATGCAGGATCTGAAATATCGCCGTTTCCGCAATTTTGCCCGTTTTATGGGTGAGAAAGTCGGGGAAGAATTGGCAATGACGGGGTTTATGTCGGATATAGATGTTATTGTTCCGATTCCGATGCATTTTCTGAAGAAGGCCAAGCGGGGCTATAATCAGACGGAGGAGATAGCTGCGGGGGTGGCGAAAGCCACGGGGCTAAGAGTGGATATGTCGCTTCGCGCCCAACGTCCGCATCTGACACAGACTGCCCTCTCCACTGAAGCAAGGCAGAAGAATCTTAAAGATGTCTTCGCCCTAAGATCCACTCACAATCTCGATGGGAAGCATATCCTGCTCCTGGATGATGTCTGCACCACGGGCACCACGCTGACCGAGGCTGCCTCTACCCTGCTCAAAGGGGCACAGGGAGTGAAAGTGTCGATGCTGACGTTAGGAGTTACATTTTAATATAAGCGGCAACTGTATGGGTAGGCTGGATAAAGAAAAGGTCCGTACGCAGGATCAAAGCTTTGCTTTTTAATACGCTGGATTTGAGCAGATCGAACGGGGATCTAATTTATATTTATTTCAGCAGATAGTCCTGACCTATCGGTCAGCAGAGATCTGAGCAGGACACAGACACGGTGAAGAGTCTGCTCTAATCTGCCACGACCGATAGGTCTAATCTGCTTTTATCCCTAAAAATAGTATATTTTAGAGAAAAAAATCTGCGTATAATCTGCTCAAATCTTGCGTAACCAAGCCGCAAGGCGATCCCGCGTACGGACTTTTCTTAATCCCATATAAGGCAAAATGAATTGGGAGATTAGAAGGACAGAACTATATTTTTTTACAATTTTCTCTACTTTTCATTCTTTTTTGCACATATAATTTGGAAAATTAGAAATGCGTATGTAATTTTGTTGTTTGTTATGGAGGAAACAGAAATCAGGTCAATCCGATCTCCTCACCTCCTAATTAATTAATCTTAGGTAGAAAAATGAAGAAACCTGAACGTCTTTTAGCCGAGAAATTCTTACATGTGAGTGCGATAACCCTTCAGCCGGACCTTCCTTTTGTCTGGGGTTCGGGTTGGAACTCACCGTTATACAACGACCATCGTCGTATCCTCTCCTATCCTGATTTGAGAAATCAGGTGAAGGTGATCATCGCAAAGACAATAATTGAGAAATTCCCTGATACGCAGGCTATCGCAAGCGTATCGACGGGGGCAATCCCTTTGGGCACACTTGCTGCGGATGCGCTGGGTCTCCCCTTCGCTTATGTGAGAGACACCCCGAAGGACCATGGCTTGGAAAACCAGATTGAAGGGAATCTGAAACCCGGATGGAAGGTGGTTCTGATCGAAGACCTTATCACCACGGGCGCCAACTCGGTGAAGGCCAAGGTGGCGGTGGAGAATGCAGGGTGTGAAGCTTTGGGACTGATCTCCATCTTCAGCTATGAGTTCCCGATGTCGGTGAAACGTCTTAAGGATGCAGATCTACGCTCAATCTCTCTCATCAACTATTCCGATATGCTTGATGCCGCCGTGGAGATGGATTATATCCGCCCTCGCGACCTCGACACTATTGAAGAATGGCGTCAGGATCCCTCGAATTGGGTTCCTGCCCCAAGACAGACTAAATTTTAAATTATAACCCTTTATATGGCAGAATATAAGAGTGCGGAAACCCCGCTTAAGGCCTCGGCAGAGGCTGTGTATAGAAAGCTTTCAAACCTTGAAGGATTGAAGGAACTTCTCACCCGCGTGCCGGAAGATCAGATTCCGGCTGATCAGCGCGACCTTTTCAATCAGATTCAGATCACTGCAGACACTATCTCTTTCCCGGCAGGCCCTGTGGGGAATCTTACGCTTAAGCTTACTGAGAAAGTGGAGCCTACTTATATCCGTCTTGAGGGTGTGGGCGCTCCTGTGCCTATGGCTCTTATGCTTCATATCCATCCTTCTACGGAGGTGTCTTGCTCTGCACAGGTGGAAGTGGATATCAAGATTCCGGCAATGCTAAAGCCGATGGTGAGCGGTCCGCTGAATAAGATGGTGACTCAATTTGCCGAGATGCTTCGCAATTTGCCGTTTGAGTAAAAAATTATGATTATCCTCATAAATCCCCAGTGAGATCTATTTATAGATTATATTTATATCTCACAGAGGAGCACAGAGGCACAGAGACCGAGATAATTTTTATTTCGGGTTTATTCCACAGAGATTTACATGCCAAGGCATGGAGATCTCTGAGCGGAGACAAATTTTAAATCGCAAATAGATCTGCATTTCAGATAATTATAATTCAGCAGCTATGAATATAGGGAAAATCTCAAGGGGGGGCTTTGCAGCCATGCTTATATCGATCCTTTCGGGAGCGATGCTGGGCGGCTGCAACACCAACGATGATGAGCGTATCCCCAACATGGCTGTAAGCATAAATCTATCAGATGCCGGGCTCTGGAACCGCTATGGGGTTTCGGGGTTCGGCATTCCGCAATATTTCATCAAGGCTCTGCGCCAGCCTTCGGGGTTTGCTTATCTCGAAAGAACCATGACCGGATTCGGAGGGGTGCTTCTTATCGGCGGTTTTGATTATCGTCTGAATGAGGTGGTGCCGCTTGCTTTCGACTTGGCATGCCCGGTGGAGCGCAAATCGGATATCAGGGTGAAGGTGGATCCGGATAGTTTCGAAGCCATTTGTCCTGATTGCGGTTCGAAATATGATGTGACGATGGGAGCCGGCGCTCCAATCTCGGGACCGGCAGCCACGGATCATTACGCATTGAGAGCCTACAGATGCATTCCCAACGGCCAGGGGTATTTAATCACCAACTGACCGGAAGGGAAAACCCAATTAACCTGCAACGAACAACGACAACGATAAGAGATTGTGAATTTCATTGAAGGGATAATATATATGATCTGGCGAGGGATCGCCATTGGTATCATCATATCGGCCCCGATGGGTCCGGTGGGTATTCTTTGCGTGCAGCGCACCTTGGAGAAGGGGCGGCGCACAGGATTCTTCACCGGGATCGGAGCAGCTATTTCCGATATGATATATTGCCTCCTCACAGGCTTCTGTCTCTCCTTCATAGAAGAATTTCTAACCCGAAACCATAACATCTTACAGCTCATCGGATCGGTGGTGCTGATAGGATTCGGGGTGTATCTATTTAAATCAAACCCTACCCGAAATCTTAAGAAACCGGAAGAGGAGGGGATCTCCGACGGAAGGAATATCCTGAACGGCTTCCTTTTCACCTTCTCCAACCCCTTGATTATATTCTTGATAATCGGACTTTTCGCCCGCTTTAATTTCTTTATGCCGGAAATTAAGTTTTATCATTATATGATAGGGTTCATTTCGATCGGCGCCGGGGCATTGCTATGGTGGTGGCTTGTTACTTTCCTCGTGGCAAAGCTGAGGGCGCATTTCAATCTGCGGTCGATGTGGCTTGTGAATAAGATTATCGGAGGAATCATCTTCATCTTTGCCATCGCGGGGATTGTGTCGGCAGTGTCGGCAATGTGCGAAGCCGCACCCCGTGGGAATCCGCCTGCGAAGATAGAGAATGAGTATATGAACCGGTCACGCGGATTCTCCGGATTCGGCAACGGGAACGATTCAACTCTTATCATTACAGCCTCCACTCCCGACACCATATGCAATCTTATCCCTTTAAGGGGAGGCGGCAGATTTGATTTCTCCTTCCGAGCCGCCAACCTTCACAATGGGTCGGGGAAAAGATATAATATAGAGGGGGGAAAGAAGATCGCTCATCCGGGATGGGGGATTGTAATAACCGGGGCAGACGGGGATCGGGAAACAATCTCAATCTTCACCGACGATCATCCGAAGGATGAAACCTACTCCCCTACTGCCCTTTGCTTCAAGGCGGGGCGATCGGAAAAGAGAGTAAGAATAGATTCCGGGATAGATTTCTTCACCGGCCGGAATGCTTTCCTCCTATCATTTGATCGGGGAGAAGCCACTTTGATGGGTGGAAATAGAGAATATAAGCCGATATTGTCGTGGGATGCAGGGATTGCACACGCAGACAGTATCGGCTTTTTCGTGGCTCCCGGAGGAGCTGTGGATTTCGACAACATTGCTTTGGAGTATCCTGAAGGATCTTTCATCGAGAGATCGGAATATGGGAATGCCGCTATCCTGGAGAGCTATCTTAGAAGATCTTCGGATGAGATGGAGGGGATGTGGAGGATTTACGACCGATCCCTTGATGAGGATAATCTCCGGATGGGGGGAGATTATATCTTTGCGATTGTCAAATCTCCGGAGGGTTACGACCTCATTTATCTCATGGGCGCTGAGATCCGGAAGGAGGATTGGGCTCCGGGGATGATAAAGGGGAAGCTGATCGACAGCGGCTTTGAGGGGGTGTGGGATGTGGAATGGTATGATGCCACGGGCGCACTCCTTTCAAAGGATATCAAGGCAAGCTATGAGGAGCCCTTGATTAGCATACAATTCCCTTATCATTCATCTTCCATCCGGCTGAGAAAGATTATCCGAAAAGAAAAGCATTGATTTTTATCACCTTCGACAAACCGCTTGCAGAATCCTTCCTCTTAGTCGGCATTGCCTTCCAATATTATCAGGCCTTCCTTGCTGAGATAATCGAAAATCTCATCGAGAGAGAGCTCCACCTTGATTATCCCTTCTGAATAGGGAGCAATCTGATAGGGATTAAAGCTGAAAAGGATGCCGTCGGTGGTGATGGCAAAGGATTGGGGCAGTTCGATCTCTTTCGGATCAACAAGCAGCTCCACGCTATCCTCAGCCAACTTATTGCGCACCATCTCGGCGAGGGGCGCCTCATAACCCGGTTTCATCAGATCGGAGAGGGAGAGGATCTTGCCGGTGGTGAGGTTATAATTCACGAATCCCATGAAGCGGTTGGCATGAGCTGCATGATAGGCGTAGGTTTCGCGCTCCACTTCCCAAACTACGACGCGCGGAGTGAGGAGCGTGGTTGACATTGATGAATATATGAAACTGCAATTGATCACAGAATCAGGGATGCTGTAGCCTCTCACAATCCCTCCCTGCATTCTTGGAGCGGGAAGGCCCTCTTCATCAGTTACAATCCAAGCCATACGCATCAATGAATCGCGCAGAAGTCCGGCACCGCCTGTGCCCAAGTCGCGAGGGAGGACACCCTCTGAAATATATCTTACATATTTTTCTCCGTCGGACGCCAGGGAATCGGAATCCTCATACTCCCCTATTCTTTCGAAGCGGAAAGATTCGAAACTCAGATTCTCTATCTGTGTTTCGCCGCTTTCATTCTTTTTCTCTTTCGAACCACAAGCACCGGCCAAGAGCATCAAGCCTATCATGGCAGCGCCGATTAATTGTCCTTTCATTTCTTTCTTTATAATATTATCTTTATTTGAATATCATCAAAAATTACCAAATCCACATATAACTAAGGCTCTCACAGAGGAACACAGAGACACAGAGTTTCAATGCTTTATAATTTATTACACAGAGGGAGGAATGCTTCGCATTAAGCCCTCAGAGCCAAGATAAACCTTTAGCCAAGTTTACCAGCTGCCGGAAGCGCCGCCTCCGCCCGTGGAACCTCCGCCGAAGCCGCCTCCGAAACCTCCGCCTCCGAAGCCGCCTCCGCCACCACGGCGACCGCCCATCGACCCTATCACGGCTCCGGCTGCAAGAGCCGCCGCTGCAGGATCCTCCTTCTTGGGAATCACAAACTGATGATCCTCCTTATGATGACAGAACTGGCATTCATAGGTCTTGACGCCGACACCTGTCGATCTCGTGGTGGCCGGCTGAAGAGTCCGGCTGCCGGTGAGACACATTGCCACCGTGCCGCACGACGGACAGGGGGTATATTTCATCTGCTTGGCCTTGAAAGGAAGGCGTTCCACTGTGCCGCACGACGGGCATTCCCATACATCATAATCCACCGTCTTCAATCGCTCCTCGAAATCCTGGGAAGGAGTGAGAAGTGCATTATCCTCCTCTTCATTCAAGCGACGCATCTTATGTCCGCAATTGGGGCATTTACGCTTGCGAGTGCGGATGGATCGGTAGAGCCAAAACGCAAGAATAAAGAAAATCAATCCGGCACCCAAGGAGAGAAGGGAGCACCAGAAATATGTGGGCAAATGGCGTCGCCAGAGCATCGTCTTCTGATAGCTATCCAGACGGCGCCCATTATAAAGGTCGCGGCAGAAGCAGAAGAGCGAGAAAAGGAAAATACACCAAGCCACAATCCTCACGAACCCCCAGATGGTATCGGAGGAGATGGTCTGCATCGCCCCTTCATAATTATCGGCATCGCTGCTGCGCAATTCATCAGCCACAGCCGGATCTGTCATGGCCCGGGCAATCATAGATGTGGCGCCATCCACCGCCGCATTGATATCATCATCCCTCATTGCGGGAACAATCTCCTGTCCGATTATGTTTTTGCACGCAATATCGGGGAGAATCCCCTCTACGCCGTAGCCGGTCTGGATTCTTGCCTTACCTGAGTCGGGAGAGATCACCACCAAAAGACCATTATCCTTATCCTTCTTTCCAATCCCCCAGAGAGTGAAAAGCTGTTCGCTCCATTGCTCTATGGGGGTGTCACCGATATCGGGAGGGAGAGCCACAACCACCTCAGCTGTGGTCTGTTGGCGCAAGGAATATAACCGCTGATTCACCTTCGCCTTGATTTCGGGAGAAAGGAGATTGGCGGGATCGGAGATATATTGGGAGCGATCGGAGATCTGCACATCAGGCATATCGGCAGGGGCATATATCTTTTCCGCCAAGGCAGGGAGACAGCCCGCGATCACTAAAACCATCAACGCTATTATTTGCTTTATTTTCATATTTTTCAATTAATTTTAGACTGCCGGAAGAGAATGTCCGTTGAGCTTGCGATATAGATTGAGGGCATAGACATCGGTCATGCCGGAGACATGATCCAACACACTCTGAATGCGCTCATAGAGAGAATCGGCATGGATATCATATTGATTCGGAATCATGCTGAGCAGAAGCTGAGAATAATTGCGTTCGGGATGTATCACCGCATCCATCAGGGCATTCATAAGATAGGTAATGATCCGGTTTCCCCCCAATTCTATGTCTATCACCTCGGGGGCAGAATAGATCCGATTCCAGGCCGTGCGCGAACATGCGGCATAGGCATCGCGGAGACGGTCGGACATAAGGGAAGTGAGATTTCCGACATATTCCCCTCTCAATATCCTCTCCTCATTCTCCACAAAAGCCTCCGCACAGCTCACCACCATCTCCCCTATCACATTCGAACGTAGATAGGCCACACGTTCATTGGGGTCGTCAAGGCGGGAGAGCGTGCGGCGGCAACGCTCCTGACGAGCGGGTTCGAAGAATGAGAGGAAAAGCCCCGTCACCTCCGCCTCGCTCATAATCTTCAGTTTGTGGGAATCCTCAAGATCCATTATCTGATAGCATATATCGTCGGCGGCCTCCATTATATACACGAGAGGATGCCGCGCAAAACGCCCCGGTTCGAGTTCGGGAATACCCAATTTCTCAGCAACGCGACGATATATCCCCTCCTCGGATTTGAAGAATCCGAATTTACCTTTCTCTCCGGCATGGAGAGAGGAGTAAGGATATTTCACAATGGAGGCCAATGTGGAATATGTCATTGCCATTCCCCCCTTTCTTCTTCCCGAAAACTGATGGGACAGAAGGCGGAATGAATTAGCGTTACCTTCAAAATTAAGAAAATCGGATGCTTCCTGAGAAGAAAGGCAGCTCACAAGATTGCTCCCCTTCCCTTCGGAGAAATAAGAGGAGATGGTTTTCTCGCCCGAATGACCGAAGGGGGGATTGCCGAGATCGTGGCAAAGGCATGCAGCCGCCACTATATCGCGAAATTCGTCGAGCTTGTAGGCCCACGGCTTATCTGCATATTTCTCCTTCAAGCGGATTGAAACCTCCGTAGCCATAGATCGCCCCACGGTCGAGACCTCAAGGGAATGCGTGAGACGGTTATGGACGAAGATGCTGCCCGGAAGGGGGAACACCTGCGTCTTATTCTGGAGCCGGCGGAAGGGGGATGAGAACACAAGACGGTCGTAATCGCGCTGGAAATCAGAGCGAGTATGGGGAGTGCCGTCGTGATATTCCTCCATGCCAAGCCGGAGGTCGCATATGAGTCGGTCCCATTCCATGGGGGGCAGTTCTTTATTCTCTTTCATTTATGCATAATTGTATATGCAAATTTAACAAATAGAATCTGCATTCCATCAACATTCTAAAATTAATTTTAAATATTTTTGACAAAGTAGGGAATCCGGTTTGCAATATATATGGCAATAATAGCAAGATGATATTCGTTAAAGAGATATGTCGAAAAAACTGCATCATATAATTTTCCGGTATCTGCTCTTAGCGGCAATGCTCGTCGGAGGAGCTGCTCCAATGCTTGCTCGTCCGGGCGACAAGATACTCAACCGTCAGTATGCCGACCAGAAGAGATGGCATTTGGGCTTCTCGGTGGGCACACATTTCCAGGACCTTGACTTCACTCATAACGGGTTTGTGGCTCCCGACGGAGGGCAATGGTTTGTGGAAGTGCCGACGTTTGATCCCGGAATCTGCGTGAATGTGCTCGGCGACCTGCGACTGCATAAATATTTCAACCTTCGCCTGACGCCGGGTATGTATTTCGGCAGCAAGGGTGCGGAATTCCGCGACCATGTCACAGGAGCAGTGGAACGACAGGATATAAAGACGGCGTATGTGGTGGTGCCGCTCGACCTGAAGATTTCGGGCGACCGTCTCTACAATTCCCGTCCTTATGTGACGCTCGGAGCGATGGCCACTTTCGATGTGAGCAAAAAGAGATCGGATTTCCTTCAATTCAACTCCACCGATGCCTACCTCACCGTCGGACTCGGCTGCGACTTCTATCTCCCCTTCTTCAAACTGAATCCAGAGATAAAGTTCTGTTTCGGACTTACGGACATCCTCCGCCACGACCGACCCGACCTCGACGAGAATCCCGAGATGTATAAGATCACCCAGTCTCTCTCGAAAGTGAAATCCAAGATGTTTGTGCTGACATTCTATTTCGAATAGATTTGGAGAAAGCGCAACCGGAAAAACGATAGCAAAATACTGAACCAACCATTCTGAAAGATGTATAAACAACCCGAAAAAGCATACAAATACCTCCTGAGCCTTGCCGCCCTCTTTATGGCGGTGCTGTTCTGTGTGCCCACTCTTCGGGCTCAGAATGATGTGCTGCTCACTCAGAGCTGGGCTGTGCCGACCTATTACAATCCGGCAACCACAGGGCAGGTGGATTTCCTGCGCATCCGAGGGGGGGCGCGCCTGCAATGGATTGGAATCGACAATGCCCCGAAGAGCTTTCTTGCCACAGCCGACATGCCTGTGAAGATCGGAAAGAAAAGAATAGGAGTCGGAGCCGACATGATGAATGAATCATTGGGTCTTTTCTCCAATACCCTCATCAATATACAGGCAAGCTACAAGATAAAATTCCTGAAAGGGACCCTATCTATAGGAGTGCAGGGAGGATATTACACCTCTAAATTCAAGGGATCGGAAGTGGTGCTTCCCGAGGGCGACGATTATCATCAAGGCACAGACGAGGCGATACCGACAACGGATGTGACCGGAAACACATTCGACCTCTCCGCCGGATTGCACTACACCCATAAATGGTTTTCGATCGGAATATCAGGTCTTCATCTCCTTGATCCGAAAGTGAAGCTCGACACGGAAGGGAACCAGAATTCAGAAACGTCGTATTACGAAACGAGTCTGCCACGCACGCTCTATTTCACAGCGGATAGCAATATTCCCCTAAAAAACACGTTATTTGAATTGCAACCCTCCCTATTGGCCGCCTCGGATTTCAAGACATTCAATGTGCAGGCCGCCATGAGAGCGCGTTACAACCGCTTCCTGAGCTTCGGAATCGGCTACCGCTACAAGGATGCAGTGAGCGTCATGGTGGCGGCAGAATTCAAAAATTTCTTCATCGGATATTCCTACGACTACCCGACATCCGCAATCTCAAAGGCCTCTTCGGGAAGCCACGAGATTATCGCCGGATATCAGATAAAACTTGATTTCAGCGGCGTAAATAAAAATAAACACCGTTCCATTCGAATAATGTAGCGACATGACAAAAATGAAAAATACCAAAACAATATCAAGAGGTTTCTCCGGCAGAGGGCTGCGCAGCGTCATGCTCTCCGGGGCTGTCCTTTTCTTCTGCGCCATCTTCGCCTCATGCGCCGGGATGCGCCGCAGCGGTGCCGGCGGAGAAGTGACCGGTGTCGGAGGAAGTTCGTTTGCAGAGCCTACCCCTTACGGAATGGTGCTCGTGGATAGAGGCTCGATCGCGCTCGGCCCCGCGAAGGATGACTCCATCACCGGAGTAAAGGCTAACCCCAAGGGGGTATCCGTGGATGCCTTCTGGATGGATGAGACAGAAATCACCAATTCGAAGTATAAGCAGTTTGTGTTCTGGGTGAGAGATTCCATCATCCGCGAGCGTCTTGCCGACCCTGCATATGGCGGCAACGAGGCATTCAAGATTGAGGAAGACAAGGAGGGGAATCCCATCAAGCCTTATCTCAACTGGAACAAACCTATTCCATGGCGCAATCCCAACGAGGATGAGCAGCGTGCAATCGAGAGCGTTTACCGCGTGAACCCGATCACAGGGCAGCGTGAGCTCGATCCCACACAGCTCAACTATCGCTATGAGATATACAACCATACGGCAGCGGCTCAGCGAAAGAACCGTCTTGACCCGACTCGCCGCGAATATAACACCGACCTCCCCGTATCGACCGAACTTCCCGTGATTTCCAAGGATACGGCATTCATGACTGAGGAGGGACAGATTGTGCGCGAGACCGTGACACGTCCGCTTACAGGAGACTTTGACTTCCTCAACACATATATCGTGAACATTTATCCCGACACCACTTGCTGGATCAATGATTTCGATAATGCCTACAATGAGCCTTACACAAGAATGTATTTCTCTCATGCAGGATATAATGATTATCCTGTGGTGGGTGTGAGCTGGGAGCAGGCCAACGCTTTCGCCAACTGGCGCACCGATTACCTCCGCCGTTCGCTCGGACGCGAGGGGATCTATGTGGAGCCTTACCGTCTCCCCACGGAGGCTGAATGGGAATATGCCGCAAGAGCCGGCAATTCTGAGAGCCAATATCCTTGGGAGGAGACTCTTCCGATGGATGAGAGAGGTTGCTTTTATGCCAACTTCAAGCCGATGGATGGCGATTTCGTGCGCGACGGCCATGTAATCACGTCGCAGGTGGGAACGTTCAAGCCCAACGATTTCGGATTGTATGATATGGCCGGAAATGTGTCGGAATGGACCTCCACGGCATATACGGAGAGCGTAGGGAAACTCACCTCCGACCTCAATCCGGAATATCGCTACAACGCGGCGCAGGAAGACCCCTATCGCATGAAGCGCAAGATTGTGCGCGGCGGTTCGTGGAAGGATGTGGCTTCAAATATCCGATCCGACCTCCGCACTTGGGAATATCAGAACGAGCAGCGTTCATATATCGGATTCCGCTGCGTGAGATCGCAGATCGGATTCGCCCGCGGCACGAAAAACAAAAAAGCAAAGTAAGTAAAGCCCTTTCATAAAGTAAAAATTATCATGGTAAAGATTCGTAAATATGCCAATGGCATCGAACGCTTCCTTCACGGACAGAAAGGGCAGCGCTTCTTCAACTTCTGCTATTCAATTGGTGCGGCAATCGTGATCTGGGGTGCGCTGTTCAAGATCCTTCACCTTGAGGGAGGAAGCACACTTCTCTGCATCGGCATGGGCACCGAGATTGCAATGTTTATCCTCACGGCCTTCGACCGTCCGCCGAAGGAATATGCTTGGGAAGAGGTTTTCCCCGTGCTTGACTCCAAGGACGAGGCCGACCGACCGGATTTCTCTACAGGTTCGGGAGTGGTAGTGGCCGGCGGTGGCTACAGCGGATATAACGCAGCCGCCGAGGAAGGGATGGAGCAGGGTGTTCCTGCCGTAGCCCCCGGAAATGGAGCATACGCCGGCGGTGTAGTCTCCGGAATCCCTTTGACGCAGAATCCTGAGGATGTGGCTTCAATGGCCGATGCAACATCAAGCTATCTCTCGAAGATGCAGGAGATGTCGGAGCAGATGAGCCGTCTGAATGAAACCACAGAAGCTCTCAACCGCGTGTGCGAGACGCTGCTTGGTTCGTATCAGGCTATAACACAGAATTCAGAGACTATTTCAGGCGCTTCAAACGGGTATGTGGATCAGATGCAAGATCTCAACCGCAATATCGCCGGACTTAACACCATATATGAGATTCAGCTCAAGAGCGTGGCTTCACAGCTCGAATCTATCGACCGTGTGAACCGCGGCTTGAAGGATATCCGCGACATGTATGAGAAATCAGCGGCTGAGTCTTCACGCTATTGCGAGGAGACNGAGCGCATGGCACGCTATATGAAGCAGCTCAATTCGGTGTATGAGAAGATGATTACGGCGATGACCATCAATATGGCCAATCCGATGATGGGGGGAGCCTCGGCAGCNGCCGGCGGAATCAATCCATTTGATGAATCGCTGAAGAATAACGATTAAAAGAAGAGAATCTTAGCTAATGGCAGGAGGAGGAAATAATGTGGCGCGCATGTCGCCCCGACAGAGGATGATCAACCTTATGTATATCGTCCTCACGGCCATGCTTGCACTGAATGTGTCGAGCGATGTGCTCAACGGGTTCAGCCAGGTNCACGACAGCATAAGCCGCACTAATAAAAACCTGGAGGAGCGCAATGCGGCTCAGTTCCGCTATCTGGAGAGTCTCTATCAGGAGAGTCCGGGAAAGGCGGGAGCATGGTATGAAAAAGGGAAGGCATTGCGCGACCGATCTAAAAAGCTTGATGCCTCGATCGAGCAATTGAAAGTAGANATTGCCGTTGCCACCGATGGAAAGGGAGCCGATTACAATAATCTGCAAAACCTTGANGATCTTGAGGCTTCTTCAGTGACGATGCTCAATCCCGCCACTGAGCGCGGAAAGAAACTNCGCGAGGCGATGGATTCATATCGCGCATTCGTGGTGGAGATGATTGCCGANCCCGATAAGAAGAAGGCTGTGAATGATATGCTTTCCACCACTATCGAAAAGAAGGCCGGTGGTCCGGGGTCGTGGGAGCAGAAGATGTTTGAGAATATGCCTTCTGTGGCTGCTGTGACTATGCTTGCAAAATTGCAGAATGATATCCGTCAGGCGGAATCGGAAGCGCTTTCAAGCTTGGTGATGAATGTGGATATGGATGATGTGCATATGAATGAATTCGGAGCATATGTGATCCCTAATTCGCGAACCATCATCCGAGGCGGAAAATATTCGGCCCAGATTGTATTGGCTGCAGTGGATACTACACAGCGTCCTACGGTATATGTGAATGGCTCGCGTCTCAATAACCCGAACGGTCTGTTTGAATTTGTGCCCGGTGCGCCCGGAAGCCACGAATTTTCAGGATATATAGAATTGCCTCTTGCAGACGGATCGGTGCAGAAGCATCCATTCTCATCTTCATACACCGTGATAGAGCCTATGGCCACTATCTCTCCGACAATGATGAATGTGCTCTATGCAGGAATCGACAACCCTATTTCGATATCTGTGCCTGGCGTTCCGATGAGCGGAGTGCAGGCATCGATCTCAGGCGGCACGCTCACAAGAAGCGGCGATCATTGGGTGGCGAGAGTGAATCAAGTGGGCACGGAGGCCACAATCTCCGTATCAGCTCAACTTGACGGACGCACTCAGAATGTGGGGGCAATGACTTTCAGAGTCAGGAAGCTTCCTGATCCGACGGCATTCATCCCTCTCGGGAATACCAACTATAAGGGCACCCCGAAGCGCATCTCGAAATCGGCTCTCATGGGGGCTGAGGGATTGGGAGCGGCTTTGGACGACGGTGTGCTTGACATAGCCTATACGGTGGTGTCGTTCTCCACGGTGTTCACCGACCAGATGGGCAACTTCATCCCGGAGGTGTCCAACGGATCTCGATTCTCCGAACGCCAGAAGGAACAGTTCCGCCGTCTGAAACCCGGCAAATCGTTCTTTATCTCCAATATAAAGGCCAAAGGCCCGGATGGTATCACACGCGACATCTCCCCGATGGAAGTGGCGCTTAATTAACGAAATATAACCGACATGAATATATATCGCAAAATATTAACCCTTTCACTGCTTGCTGCAGCCGGGATAGCCGCTGTGGCTCAGGTTGAGAACGGAGGTGTGGTGCGCCGTCGTGCCGACAAGGAGAAGAAGAATGAGAAGAATGCGGCCGGAGTGACCGACCGTATGCAGGATTTCTTCACCGCCAAGGAGACTCACGATGCCGACCTCCAGTATAAGAGAGAGATCTATCGTCAGCTCGACCTTTCAAAGCCCGAAAACACTCCCCTCTATTATCCGGAGGATGTGATCGACGGAAAGCAGAATCTGTTCCGCCTGATTTTCGGATTGGTGGTGGATGGGAAGATTCCCGCATATGAATATCTTGATGGAAGAGAGGTTTTCACCGACCAATATAAGGTGAAGGTGGATGAGATGCTTGATCGCTTCGAAATCTTCTATCAGAGCGGCAATGGAACTGCGAAGAATCCTAAATATGTGATTGAGGAGGCGGATGTGCCGACAAATATGGTGCAGTCGTATTATATCCTTGAGAAATGGGAGTTCGACCGCCGTTCCAACCGCATGAACACTCGCGTAGAAGCTATCTGCCCCGTGCTCAACCGATATGCTGATTATGGCGGATCGGGTAAATTCCCGATGTTCTGGGTAAAGTTTGATCAGCTTCGCCCCTATTTGGCGCAGGAATATGTGTTCCTCTCGGATGATAATAACCTTGAGCAATATAGCCTTGATGATTATTTCAATTTAGGGATGTATGACGGAGAAATCTATAAGACCCGCAACCTCCGCAATCTCTCTATGGCTCAGATGTATCCGGATGAGGATCTGCTCAAACAGGCTCAGGACAGCATCGACAATCGCTTGAAGAACTACGGCAAGAATCTTTATGTGCCGACACGCGAGGAGTATCTTGCTCAGAAGGAGCGTGAGGAGGAGATTGCAAGGGCTATAGCTGCCGGCGACACTATTCCGGGTCGCACTATGGTGAGCGATACTGAATCTGCCTCTTCAGAAACTAAATCCGTGCGCTCGCGCCGCAGCTCAACCTCCAAGGCGAAGAAGACTCCGAAGGCTAAAAAACCGAAATTGTCTTCATCTTCGAGCAGCAACGGCAATGCAAGTGCGGCAAAATCTGTGAGAAGAAGAAAGAAGTAAATTATGATTTATAATCCTTTATCCATAGTTATTCCTGTCAAGAATCGGGAGAAGTTGATTCTCCGGGCTCTTGACAGTGCTTATAATCAGACGTATCGTCCGATCCGACTGATTGTGGTGGATAATGCTTCCACGGATGGCACTCTGGCTGCAGTGGAGGATTGGAAAGCGGAGCATGAGAGTGAGGATTTCACTGTGAAGATTGTGAGCGAGACTCGCCCCGGAGCGGCTGCCGCACGCAATCGCGGTCTGCTGGAGGTGGATACGGATTATATGCTTTTCTTTGATTCGGATGATGTGATGCTGCCGGAATTGGCNATCACTGCGATGGAGGCCTTCGACCGCAATAAGAAGCTCGACTTGGTGTATTGGCGTTGCGCGGTGGTGAATGATAAGGAGGAAGTTATTCCTAAGAGATTTGCAAAGTTTGATCTGATAAAAAGGCATCTGTATAATGCGGTGCTTGCCACACAGGCATATGCTGTACGCACCTCCTTTATAAAGCGTATCGGCGCATGGAACAGCAATCTCCTATGCTGGAACGACTGGGAACTGGGTCTTCGGATTCTGGTGAACGAACCTAATATGAAGGGTATTTTCCGCACTCTTGTGCATATATATCCTCAAAAGGAATCCATCACAGGAACCGATTTTCATTCCAAAGCCGGAGAATGGGAAAAGGCAATCGAGGCTATGGAAAAGGATGCTGAATCAGCTCCGGAAAGATTGAGAAGGAGGATTGAGAATATGCTTCTTTACCGCAAAATCAATTTGGCTGCTCTATATCATAGGGAGGGCTTTGAGAAGGAGGCTAACAGGTATCTTGAAGAAACCCTGTCGAATGCTACCGACCTTCCTGCATGGAAAAGGAGACTGCTCCGATTTATTTTCCGTTACACCTCTGCCGGAGGGAGAGCGGCCTATCTTTTCTGGCCGGCATAATTCAGATAACTAAAAGTCAATACAACACTAACCTGCCATAAAGTCAATACAACACTAACCTGCCATGAAGAAGAAATGCTCCGAATTTTTCAACAAAATAAAGAAGAATCTTTTCCCGGCCTCCGAGATAAAGCTTCAATATTTAAAACTCCAATATGAGATTCGCTACTCACAGCTTATCGATAAAATGCTTAATTCCAATGTTCCGGGAATCGACCGACAAGCTTATTGCGAACATGAGATAATAGTTTCGCTCACTTCTTATGGCAAAAGACTCTATGATGCCGCAGCCGCTATAGAATCTATCATGCAACAGACAATGCGCCCTAACCGCATAATTCTGAATTTAGATAAGGATGCACTTGACGAGCCGTTGCCTATCGCTTTGCAACGACAGATGAAACGCGGACTGGAAGTGGAAGTGGAGGATGAACATATAAGAAGTTACAAGAAATTAATTCCCACAATGCGTCGATTTCCGAATGCAATTATCATAACCATCGATGATGATTGCATCTATGATTGTGATGTGGTGGAACGTCTTTTCAAATCATACCTCCACAACAAAAACTGCGTTTCGGCTTTACGCACACATACTATCCAACTTAATAAGGAAGGCAAACCCAAGCCATATCTATCTTGGATTGAAAAGCCATACAAGCATAAAAAAGGGAATCTTCTATTTCCTACCGGAGTGGGAGGAGTGCTTTATCCGCCGGGAGTTTTCAATGAAGAAGTGTTCAATCAGGAAGCCTTCACCAAATTGGCTCCGACGGCAGATGATGTTTGGTTTCATGCCATGGCGTTGCTCAACGGCACAGAAATAGTGAAGGCAGTTTCTCGTCATCCCGATGGTGCCGACTATGTAACCAATTATGACATCCAGGATGTAGCGCTCTTTAATTCTAACGGAGGAAGCGAACAGCAAAACGATTCGCAGATTAAAGCGGTGTATGATAGATATGACATCTATCCTTTCCTTAAGAAATAGGTTAACTTTTTATGAGGCATAAGCCATTCTTTTATGCGTGTCTTAAGCCTTAGTTTCATCGGAGGAAGCATCGACTTCAGATTTGCATATTCTTTTTCCAATTCTATGGATCCGGAATGAAATACCTGTGCGCTCACGAAATCCAATTGTCCGGCATAGTAATTCTCCACTTCTTTCACCGGAATGCCATAATGCCTGCGCATACGCTCAGCTATAAGGAGATTCCCTTTTATTCGCCTGAATAATTTATAATAATCGGGAGTATGCGAAATGGAGTCTTCATATACCCTATAATTCAAAGTGACATCAGGAAGATAGACCACCTTCCCTTTCTGTGCCAACGCAATCTCTATCTGAAAATCCTCACATCCGTATTCATCGGAGATGAAGAGAGATGGATTGGCTTTCAATTCACGCATCAGCATATCTTTTCGAAACATCGCCGTGCATAAATGGATCATCCCCTCCGGGTCATGGTTGAGNACTTTAGGGGTCAATGTGCCTTTAGGATACTCTTTCCTTTTAGTTCGATCGATACCGAGAAATAGATCNGACTCCTTTGGGTCGGTTCCTTCGAGATTCACACACCGCCAATCTGTGTGGACAATGCTCACTTCCGGGTCCGATATCATGACTTCATATTCCTTTCGGAGCTTATCGTCATCAATCCAGAAATCATCTCCCGCACAATCAGCTAAAAAATCTCCCTGACAGTCTTCTATACATTGGTAATAGTTTTTCACTAATCCCATATTCCTGTCTCTGCGGAAATAACGGATTCGGTCGGGATGAGCCTCTGCATATTTTCGACAAATCATCTCCGTGCCATCGGTGGAGGCATCATCACCAATCACTATTTCAAATGGGACATCAATTTTTTGAGATAGTATCGATTCAAGAGTCTTTGCGATGGTAGCCTCTTGATTATATGTAACAACAATTACTGAAATTTTTGCTTTCTGCTCCATAATTAATTATCACCTCCCCTTAGGCTCCATCCACTAAAATATGTTAAAATGCCAGGGCGGCTATTTTTGAGCTAAAATATTCTTTTTCAGAAGGAGCAACCTTTGCGTTGCGACTGATGAAAAAGGATATTTGAGCCA
>JAAVGM010000015.1 GCA_014800245.1 Bacteroidales bacterium
AAAAATCTTAATCGCTCTAAGAAAAAATCCCCGTACCATCTGCTCAAATCCCGCGTCATGAAGCCGTAAGGCAATCCTGCGTACGGAGTTTTTCTTAATCCATAATAACCCAAGATTCATCCCGTCCCGGGCTGAGGCTGACGCATATATGAAAGCCGGGGGTACGGGCTAAGCCCGAACCCCCGGTTAATAGAAGGTGAAACCGCTCCGCGGTTAAAGTCCGAAAATTCTAATAATTCTGATAAATCCAATCATTCAGATTCCAGGATTATTTCGCTCTCTTGCTGTCCCACATGAGATAGCAGATAAGAAGAGCGTAGGCCACGCAGCCGAGAATCTGAGTTGTACCCACGCCAAGAGGATTCTGATACTCATACCCTGCAAAACGGGTGATAGCTGCAAATACACCAAACAATGCGCCCCCGGCAATCAGACCGGATGAAATCAATGTGCCGCGGTCGCGACGCGCATCATTAGTCTTCTTATCCTTTGATGAATTGCCTACAAAATGTGCCACGGCTCCGCCGACAAGCATCGGAGTATTCAACGACAAGGGGATGAACATACCCAAGCAGAATGCCAATGCCGGAACACCAAGCCAGTTGAGAAGAAGCGCAAGAATTGCACCTGTCATATAAAGAATCCAAGGAGTCTCGCCACCCATCATCAAAGGCTCGATCACTCCTGCCATAGCGTTGGCCTGAGGAGCCACGAGCGCATTGTCGCCCGTGAAACCATATACCTTGTTAAGCACAATTATCACTCCGCCCACAGTGGCAGCCGAAACGAGTGTGCCGAGGAATTTCCAAGTCTCCTGCTTCTTGGGAGTGGATCCGAGCCAATAACCGATCTTGAGGTCGGTAACAAATCCGCCGGCCATTGAAAGCGCGGTGCAGACCACGCCTCCGATCACCATCGAAGCCACAATACCCTGCTGACCTTTCAAGCCGATTCCAACGAAGATGGCAGAAGCGATGATAAGAGTCATAAGTGTCATACCCGACACAGGGTTACTACCCACGATAGCGATTGCATTAGCCGCAACGGTGGTGAAGAGGAATGCAATGATTGTCACAACAAGCCATGCAATCGCAGCCTGCCAAAGAGTATGGATCACGCCAAACCAGAAGAAGAGGAACACAGCCACCAAGGCTATCAGTATAAAGAATACCACCTGCTTCATCGAGATATCAAGCTGCCAACGCATTTCAGCGGCAGCCTTGGCTCCACCCTTGAATTCTCTTCCTGCAAGACCTACAGCCTGGCAGATGATAGGCCATGATTTTACAATGCCGATCACTCCGGCCATCGCGATACCGCCGATACCCATCTTGCGCGCATATTCAGAGAAAAGTGCATCGGGCACCATCGCCTGAAATTCGGGGCTGCCGTAGGTGCCGAGCAATGGAATCACCACCCACCATACGAATACCGAACCGGCAAAGATGACGAAGGCGTATTTCAGACCCACGATATAGCCNAGACCGAGAAGAGCGGCGCCNGTGTTGCATGAAAGCACAAGCTTTGTTTTCTCCGCCACGGTCTGNCCCCANGAAGCGGCTGTGGTCTGCACTGTCTCAGCCCACCATCCGAATGTGGCAACGATATAGTCNTANATNCCNCCGATNANNGATGCCACGATGAGNGTCTTGGCCTGTCCGCTGTCGCCTGATTTGGCGGCTGCCTGACCCGACACGAGTACCTGTGTGGTGGCTGTGGCTTCGGGGAAGGGGTATTTTCCGTGCATATCTTTCACGAAATATTTGCGGAAGGGGATGAAGAAAAGAATACCCAAGATGCCGCCCAAGAGGGAGGAGAGGAAGATCTGATAGAATTCTACAGTTATTTCGGGATATTTAGCTTTGAGGATGTAGAGGGCGGGGAGNGTGAAGATCGCACCTGCCACAATCACGCCGGAGCATGAACCGATGGATTGAATGATCACGTTCTGGCCCAAGGAATTTTTCTTTTTCAAGGCGCCGCTGAGACCCACTGCGATAATGGCGATAGGGATAGCTGCCTCAAACACCTGTCCGACCTTCAGACCCAGATAGGCTGCNGCCGCACTGAAAATGATTGCCATCAACAGACCCATNGATACGGAATAGAGCGTTACCTCCTCCTGATCACGGGCAGGATGCATCACCGGCACATATTTCTCNTCGGCTGCGAGTTCGCGGAAGGCGTTCTCGGGCAGACCGGTGTCGGTGGTNTAAACTTCTTCGTTTTCTTTCATAATGTTTTATTGTTGTTTTAATTATTTTGCATTATTTTGCGAATTTAATAAAAATTTATGAATATATTAAAGAAAAGAGATATGTTTTGGATATTTTGATGATATTATACATTTAATTTAACCACCTACTTATCTTTATCATAATTTCGTAAGCCCTTATNCCTGAAATTCGTTGTCGTTCTGAGAAGATTCCCAAAACCGACAGGTTTTGTTATTCCNTTNCANATTACNNATTTAAAAAAANTTCTGCGAAAATTCGGTGANCNTCTTTTATTTCTGCGATTTANATTTATACCATGANTCGGTANAATNCTCTCACAGAGNTNCACGGAGNCACAGAGNTTTTCTTATGCTCTATTCGGGTTATTTCCACAGAGGAGAGCATGCCTTGGCATGGAGATCTCAGAGCTGAGANAGGTAAGGCATAGAGTGGATTAAGAAAAAATCCGTACGCGAGATCAAAGCTTTGCTTTTTAGTTCGCGGGATTTGAGCAGGACACNGNCGACGCNNGATCCTGCNNTNATCTGCGGAGACCGACAGGTCTTATCTGNTTNTNATNCANATAGGAAATTAAGAATCCCCGTTCTATCTGCTCAAATCTCGCGTCAACAAGCCGTAAGGCAATCCCGCGTACGGACCTTTTCTTAATCCTGTTTATGAGTAACTTAGGCTTTCAAGATTCACCCCGTCCCGGGCTGAGGCTGACGCGCATATGAAAAACCGAGGGTATGGGCAGATGCCCAAACCCTCGGTTAATAGGAGGTGAAACCGCTCCGCGGTTNGTANAATTTATCTGCCGGATTCCGGCCCGCTCCGCGGTTANNCTTATAATCTTATAATCTCCTACCTTACTACNCGGATGATNTTGGAGTTTGCNCGNATAAGATAGATTCCGGAGGAAAGACCGGCAAAAGATATAGTCTCGCCGGAACGAATCTCCTTGGATGAAATCACCGTCTTGCCTGACACATCATATACCGAGATNGTTACATCCTGAATTGCAAGAATCGTGTCGGAATCAATCATCTTGATAAGTCCCTCTGCGGAAATGATAGATTCTACACCATTCTCCATATCCATAGTATATTTGAAACGAGCCTCCGAAGAATCCAAATGTCCTTCGCAACGAGCNATGGCCCTTATCTCAGTATCCTTTGTCAAGAAGATCGGCGACTCATAACGGATTGCTGTCTCGCTCTCAGCAGGATCCGATCCGTCGAGAGTGTACCAAACCTCTGCACCCTTGGTGGGAGATGAAAGCTCGATACCCATATCAGGCGTAACCATCGAACCGGATGCTACCGACGCCACAGGAGCTTCACAAGGATCAGGCACGAAGGTTACAACCAATTTAGTGCGACCCTCAACACCTTTCACATCCTCCAATGTCACCGTAACCTCAGC
Source organism: Bacteroidales bacterium (assembly GCA_014800245.1). Classification (GTDB taxonomy): domain Bacteria; phylum Bacteroidota; class Bacteroidia; order Bacteroidales; family Muribaculaceae; genus Lepagella. The sequence goes on from JAAVGM010000015.1 coordinate 3,642, forward strand.
CTCTCCCGGAAGATCTGCGGAGATGCGGATTTCCGCGCGACCTTCGGCATCCAGCGTCGCTGTCTGCTCTACTGTGGCAATCGGACTGCTCACCGCAATCTTCACNATCTTCCCTTCNGCTGCCTCGCCCGGAAGAGCCGCAACAGAAAGAAGAACCTCCTCGCCAACGTAGGCCGAGATCTCCTCAGGGAGTTCAATGGATGAAACCTCCGGCTCAACATCGAATTCCTGAGTGAATGCACTCTCCATCGGCACCCCTGCATAGCTGCATACGCTCGGAGACACCATCACATTCACCTTGTCGGAAGCGAAAGGATCTGCTGCTTCAAGGCGCACACCGCGGGCATAGCTTTTTCCATCGGGAGCCGACTCCTCGCCAATAAATGAGACAGTGGTCTCAACGGGAGTGCCGTCAACAGTCACTACAAGATTCTTCGCCGTGAGACGTTCGGGCTGCATATACTTATCGAAAGTAACCTCCACTGCATTCTCGTAAGCCTTCACCTCTGCAATCTCCGGAGCTGCCATACGGATCAATCCCATGTTTACATCCAGCTGAGGAGGAGGCACGGGGAGCCACTCGGTAGAGGCGGTTTCATACCCATCCTTCTCGAAGCGCACCTGCCATTCCCCGGAGGGGACATCCCATTGATACATTCCGTCGGCATCAGTGAAGAGAGGGTTCTGCTGGGCGTATGCCTCGGCATCCCATCTGATCACATTCTCATATACGTCGCCATACATATCCTCGGCCCATTCCTTATAGAAGATTGTGGCCTGCACCCCTTCCAGACGATTGGAGGGAACGGCTTCATATACATATCCCGAAGGGTCGATCACCGGAATTGCATCCGGACAACGCATCGTCTCTCCCTCATTGGCTGCGAGAGAGGAGGCCGCCACGGCCTCGTCGGTGCTGTAAAGCACCTTCACATTCACNGGAAGGCGATTCACATCATCAAAACCCACGGCGCATACCCAAGCATCCTGAGAGGGGATATATTTCGAATCCATTCTCTTCACTGTTCCGTCGGAAAGGAGGATGAGGAAGTCGAGACTCTTCACATCCCCGGCTTTCCCGTCGCGGAAGATAGCCTTGAAGGTGAACATGTCAACGCCGGGAAGATAGGTGTACGAACCGGGAGCTGTAGTGGCATCCACATGATTGAAATCCACAGTGGATCCGCCATTGATCATCAGCACGTCGGTGAGCTGTGCCCATTCGGGGTCATAGATGGTGCGAGCCACAGAGGTGGTGTATCTCGTTCCGTCGGCAGTGGTTATGTCGGCATAGATGAGATGCTCGCCGCCGTCGGCGGGATCATAGAGATCGAATGTGAGACGCCATTCGCCGCTTGTGAGCGAACGCGCACGGCCCACGAGAACATCATTGTCATATACCTTCACCTCGCTAAGGGGGGTGGCGCAACCGCGCACCGTAACCTTAGGCACGTATGTATAGTCGGGAGCGGAGAGTGAGAAATCTGAAGCCGAAAGCTGAATTGATCCTATCGGCTGCACGATTGTCTCCCCGTCGATCTGAAATTCTATGCTTGCGCTTATGCGGCGGTCGCCACCCTCGCGGGGCACTACGCAGAATCTCGGAGTGGCATCNGCCACGGGGAGGTCCACTGAAATTGAACGGTCGGTGATCGTAGTGAAGTTCGAACCGTCGCCGGCCACGAGAAGGGATTTATCCACATAGTCGATCCCCTCGGGGAGATTGAATGTGATCTTCACTTTCTCTATCCTGTCCGCATATTCGGGAAGGAAATCCACTTTCGCGCGGACTGTAACATTCTGCCCTACCGTAACGGATGTCTTGTTAAGACCGATCATTGTCTCCGCTCCGGTGTAATAGAACTGAGATTCGTCGAACGAAGCCAGCGATCCCAAATCCAGGGATGTGATGTAGCCGTTATCCACTACACACTCTTTCATCACATAGTCGGTTCCTGCCGTGAGTCGGCTGTTGGCCAATTCCGTGAGCGATCCGGCGCCGGAATAGAGGGTGCTGTTCATCATCCCTACAATTGTGTAGCTTCCTGCAGCGACAGACTTGAATGAGGCTTCTCCCTCATCGGAGAGATCCACTCGTTTTGCGAGTGCCCCTTTCTCGTTATAAAGGAGAGCGGCAAATTCCACCCCCTCTTCAGCCGCGGCTTTCACTGAGATGTCGCCGGCTTTGAGGAGAGTGAGTTCTGCTTTCCCCTCCCCCGCTTTGAGCGTCACCTCCGCAGCATCCGCACAATAAGCCGCATCCTTGGGGAGAGCCACNATGCGAAGCTTGGCATCCTCCGCCACATCATCGAGCAAGCGAAGATGCGGGAAGCGCACACGATAGTTCGACACGGTGCGGCCCGTGGTGAGGTCGGTGATATTGAAGCTGACATTCGCTGTATCCTCAAAGGGGATTGCCACTCGTTTCTCTCCCTTTGCCACATTGGCTGAGGTGAGGAGCGAAAGAGTGATGTCGGCGCCATATATCGGTTTGATAGCCATGGGCACCATCCCTGCAAGTTCTTTGATTGATGAGAATGTCAGGGTCTCCTCGATATGATCCGGCGAACCGGCAGTGATCGTTCCGGGGAGATCGGGGATATTGATCGAGAATGAGCCGTCGGCAGCCGTTGTGGCAGTGGCGGATGCAGTCTCTCCGTTGATGGTCTGCGTGATGGTTACGTATGCTCCCTTCACATTCTCGGATGTGGAGGAATCCTTTACGCTCCCCTTGAAGAGGGCTTTCGAGATAGCTTTGAGCCTGATGCTATGGGCATTCTCTCCATTCTTCACCTCCACTTCCCCCTCTTCGGGAGCTTCATAGGCAAGAGCCATCTCGCGGCCGGGGATAATCTGATATGAAAGGGTCTCCCCCTCCACTCTTCCTGAGATTCCGGCGCCGCTTGAAATGAAGTTCTTGAAACCGTCAAACCAGTTGATCTGCGCCATTCCGGTGAGATCCGCGCCGTTTTCGCCGAAAATGGAGAGCGATACGCTTTGAAGCGATCTGAGCGATTCGAAAGCATAATCCATCCCCTCTTCGGGCATCTCGAAATCGGTGAAGCTTCCCAATGTCTGACCCGAAGGGGAGAGCGCATAAAGGGAATATTTCATTCCGGGCATAAGGTTTCCGAAGAGATAGCGTGTGCGCGAGGGGGTAACGATCAAGCGTACGCTCTGCCCCGTGGCAAGATTATTGAGCTGCAAGGAAGCATTGACATATCTTCCGTCGGCGGCATCGGCAGGGAGAGTCACCCCGAGGGTTGTGGTCTCCTCGTCGAGGGTCATCAGACGGAAATTGCGCCACACCTCCGCATCGCTGTAGAGATCCAAGGAAGAGGAATACACCTTCACCACCATAGTCTCAGGCACTGATCCGAACACACCGTAATCCATCGAAGGAGGCATTGAAGCATAGCATACTGTCTCAAGCAGGTTGGGACAATCATTGAATGCATAATATTCCATCCTTGTGATGGATGCCGGGAGGAGAAGGCGTGTCAGCGCCTCATGATTGGAGCATGTGTAGTTAGGCACATAGTCGGCTCCCGATGTGCGGCTGAAATCAGCCACGGTGAGATTGGGGAGATTGCTGATGGCGGAGAGGTCGTAAGGAGAGATCTCCCCTATCACGGTGAGTGTGTTCACAAGCTCGGGGCGATCATTGGTGAGCCGGCTGATTGTGCTCCAGAGGTCGCCTGCGCTGAAATCGTCAATCACGAGATCTCCCAAGGCTTCATTCCAGTTGTTTGTGCCGGGATCGCCGGGGCTAACCGGATTATATACGAACTGAGCCGTGAAACTGAGGTCGCTCTTCTCCATCTTGATCTCGAGTTCGGGATCTACGGAGATAATCTTACCGTCCTGCTTCCAGCAAGAGAATTTATAGTTGGAATTAGGATAGGCATAGAGACGGCGTGTCTCCCCCTCCTTCATCAGGAAGTTCGACTCATTTACTCCGCCGCCCGAACCGGGAGTGGAATATACATTGACGCGATGAGTGTATCCGTCAAAGAAGGGGTCGCCCGGGCTCGAAGGGTTATAATATGGATTGAAGTCATACCATGCGGTGAGTTTCACGTTGCGGTNGGGCATTTCGTAATAGAACCCCTTTTCCGTGCTCACCACCTCATCCCCCTCCATCCAGCAACGGAAATCGTAGCCGGTATGATCGGAGGCCGAAATATATATCTGCTCGCCGCTTCTGCGCATCGTCTTGCCGGAGGGGCTCACCCCACCCAATTTGGCGGGGCTCACCTCCACTTCAAGCTTGAACATAGCCTCGGGATCGGGAGGATTGACAGGATCGTAACCCTGTCCGTTTCCTCCTGTCACTGCCCATGCACAAGCTATGCTCACGGCGGCGAATATCATCATTATTATCTTTTTCATCTATCAGTTTCGATGTTTGATGTTTGCGTTAGAATTTCGGTTCACATGTCGGTTTAACGGATGATCACTTTCTTCACTGCTTCGCCTGCNTTCACTACATAGATACCCTCTGNGAGCACTGTGGTGAAAGATGCGCCGCTGCCTGCTGCCACTACCTTTCCGTCGGCTGCCACTACAGAGATCTCCACCTCTGCGGGAGCTTCGATGCNGAGAGTGTTGCCGTCGGCTGCAATCACGATCCCGGCGGCTGCCACTTCATCCACCCCTGTCTCGATGCCGGGACGGAGGATGAGTTGGAAGCGACCTTCGTCAACCCCGCCGTTAGCGGAGAAGATATAGTCAACGTCGCCAAGCTCTGTGGTGGTGTTGGTGAGGCTGTCGAAGATATAAGCTGTGTAGCCTTCCAAGCCTGTGCCTGCAAGAGAAAGGGAGTATTCCCCTTTCTTGGGGGCATAGATGCCGAGGTTATATACCCCTTCGCCGAAGGGACGCTCATCTATCGCCATGCGCTGGCTCCCATTCATCACGAAGATCTGTGGAGCGTCGGCGCTTGAGCTCATGAATTTGGAAGCGTCGCGGTTAGACTCATATGCCACAGATGCGAGTTCGTTCACCACAAGGCGAGTGCGGTCGCTGACAGTTCCGTTGCTGATTGTGATATTGAAGAGAGAACGCGGTTCGCTCTTGCGGGCTGCGCGTGCCTTGTTCGCACCCTGATCTTCGTCATCATTAGCGGGGATCTCGATTGCGAGTGCATCCTCCTNGCTGTGGGCGCGGCCCCAAGCGTTGAGCTCAACGGCATCGCCTCCCTCTATCTCCTGAAGCTGAACGAAGAATGCCTGGAAGGGATTCAATGCCAATTCATCGTCAACGGGTGAATAAGCCATATAGGTGCTTCCATTCCAAACNGTNACGGGAGCATCGAAATCCACTGATTTCAGGTTAAGGTAGGCAGGATATGAATTGCCCACGAGGTTCCAGTTGGCATTATGTGCAAACTCTGAGGGATAGGAATTCAGAGGAGTTGAGATTTTGTTAAACTCAAAGAAGTTGTCGGTTCCCTGAGCGCGGTTGAATGTAAATTCCACTTCGCTCTTCCCCTCCTTTGCGCAATGGAAGATATAACCCTCACCGGCTTTCAGCACATCCTCCTCCTGAAGATTCTGCCATGTGTCGCCATTCATATTCGCGCGGTTCTCGCCGGAATAATGACGCACAACCCATAGAGCCTCATCCTCAACCTCGATATCTTTAACCTTTATATCGAAGGGGAAGGAAAGGAAATGCCAACAGTCTCTTGTAAGTGATAGATGTAAGGTTAAGTTATCGGCTGTGACTTTGGAGTTAGGAACAAAAGTTGCACCTTCATAATTTACTCTATAGCCATATCCATTGTCAGTCCAATATTGCTGATCGTAATTCTTACCTGTCATTTCAAATCTTCCGGCATTAAGGTCAGTTTTACGTTTCACAGATAGCTGACCTCCAAAATTTAGCTGGATATCAGCTTTTTCAGCAATACCTGTCTCGCTGCGAAGATTGAAATATCGATCCAAAGTGAGTTCATCCAGATCTTCATCCATGGCAAAGATATTGGGACAAGCAGCCCAAGCATCGCTGAGGAGGAAATCATTATATGTTAATGCAGGAACAAATACTTTGGCNTTCCGCAAAGCATCAGAGCTGAAACCACTTGTTCTTANAGGGAATAGGTATCTTACTACAATAGTATCTGGAGAGAGGTCCAGAGCATAGGGTATATCAATGTTATTATTTGTTGAAAACTCAACATAACTTAAGTTTGAATTATCCCCGAAAGACTGGTTGATACGCAACTCATGACTGCTATTAGGAAATATTAATCTTCTTAANTCACACCCNCGAAATGCCCAAANTCCAATACTGCTAAGAGATTCCCCAAACTTAACTTCTTTCATATTCCTATTACTGTTAAAGGCATTTNCNCNTATATCCACTATTTTATTAAGATTTATACTTTCCAATTNGCACCCCATAAAAGAACCACCTCGTANANATTCTATTTCATCAAGATTTATCTTTCTAAGTTTTGACTCTTGAAACGCATACTGTTCAATCTCTCTAACGGAACTTGAAAGATGAATTGAATCTAAAAGTGTGGAATTAAAAGCGTATCCTCCAATTTTAGTTACTCCCTCCGGAATATTTATTGTCTGGAGAGAATGACACTCTTTGAAAGCCTCATATCCAATCTCAGTGATAGTTCCTGTCTCAGGCAGAATAACTTCGCGAAGATATTCAAGNCCGTTGCATCCGGAAATCTCTGTCAAGCCTGTNGTTTGGCTCAAATCAAGAATCTCAAGGTTGGGAAGACGACGGAAGAATCGGAGGTCTTCGGAATTAGGCTTACCTGTAACCACNACCCATTTCACATCCTGAAGATTGGGTGCAATCTTTGAAAGCTCGCTTGCAAGCGTACCCGGCTCCTCTACGTTTACATTCGTAGGAGAAAGGGGCTTGGTGGAACGAACGATAAGAGTGTAGTTGGNATANTTATTTTTCACATATTCGCGGTAGGTGGTAAGAAGATCNTCATCNACAAAAAGCACCAACTTACCCTTTGAATATTCATCGCAATAGAATGTCGGTGGCTCGGGGCTATCCAAATAGAAGTTGTGAGCCGAGGTGTTGAATTTACCGGTCCAGCTGATTGAGGTGATGGATTCCGGGAGCTGAATTCTTGACAATTCAACATTTGACGCACCGTACGCATAATCATATTTCTCCTGTAATGCTTCGAATTCTTCATCCGTAAAGCGAGGGAAGGATGTTTGCAACCCCTCGTTCAGAAGGTCGTGACGGAACGCAGCCTGTGTGATCTTCACTCGGAGTGTGTCAGTGCCTGCACCGACGAAGCCGTCGGGAGTTACAATCTTGACATATTCGGGGAAGGAGGCGTATTCACCATAGGTCTTGATTCCGGCGATAGCACAACTTCTTACCTCAAATTCCTTGGGATCGCTCCAGCTGTTTTTTTCGCCTGCATCTACATTGAAACCATACACTTCTCCGGTCTTGGGGTCGGTGTAGGTGTAGTTAGCGGCAAATATCCCGGAGTTAGCGTCAGGAACNATGATGGCTGTGTCGCCATACGCTATACTTCTCGGAGCTTTTGCAATACTCTTGGAATTGGATTTAACACTGATACCGGGATCTCCGGCGGCGTCGGCAGATGTGCCGGAAACGAAGCCGGGCATCTCAACGAGCGACGCCACTCCGCAGAGGGCGACGGCAAGGCCGGCAGTTAGAAAAAGTCGTTTCATAGAAAATAAAATTTTCTTCGTTTGTATTTGTATTTATTAGTAGGCTAAAGGTAACTTAAACGAAGAAGCGCAAGGTCTCGGCAGCTATCCGTTCCACAGTCAGAGGCCTTCGCATTGCCCGAATTGGTAGAACAGAGAGCCGCAGAAACCTTGCGCAATATGTATATACACACCCAAAGACCCGATACTCGCGTATCAGGTCAAGGGATGCGTGGAAATACACAATCCACACGGCATCCGGCAGCTATCTCTTTCCTGACCAATTCTGAAGTTTGCGAAGTTTCCGACTGTCAAGAAGAGCGCTGAGTGTCGCTTCTTTTTGCAAAGATAATAACTATTTATTGAATA
>JAAVGM010000016.1 GCA_014800245.1 Bacteroidales bacterium
ACCGATGGCTTGATCATAGACATACGCGACAATACCGGCGGTAACAGTCAGGTCGGGCAGATTATTATGATGTTGCTTGCTACCGACACCATTCCGCAAGCCTCGTGGGAAACACCTAAGTATGAAGCTGCATACGCCTCATGGGGCAAGAAGTGGGAACGCGAAGCTATTCCATCCGATTCTATCGTACCATTCTGCATTTCTCATCCCAACGATATGCCGAAATACGACAAACCGATAATCCTACTTGTCAATGGCACAACATTCTCAGCAGCAGAAGATTTTACCGTGCTTTTCAAAAATGCTAATCGTGGTAAAGTTGTTGGAACGCCTACCGGCGGAAGCACCGGAAACCCAATCTTCATTGACTTGGGTTGGGGATATACCGGTAGAATATGCACCCGACACGAGAAACTTGCCGATGGCAAAGAATTTATGGGGGTCGGTATTCAGCCCGATGTGATCGTAGAAGAAACCGAAAGCGTCATATTCGGTAATGACAACGTGATAGAAGAAGCTTTGAAAATTATTACTCATAAATAATAAAAATATGGCAGAAGGAATTTTTTTAACAGTCGTAACAGCAATGATCGCCACATTCCTCGGAATTGGCATAGCTGATTCAGCGTGGTTAAAAAAGAAAGTATCGTACCGGTTTATTCGATACTGTATTGGCTTAATCATCGCTCTTGTATTTTTTTGCCCCTTTTTCTTCGGGGTATAGCAAAATATTCAATCCAAAAAGATAATGGATAAATATCTGCGAGAACGCGAAGAATTGAGGGATCTCTATAATGCTCCCAAGTACAGACGGATGAAATATTGTGCAATCACAATTATTGCGATTGTCATAATTCTTTTATTGTCTATGGCTATTTGAATTGATAAGATTCCCTCAAATTTCATACTTATAATGCGTGGCTGTGGATTGGGCGCGACATTATTTGTCGTTATAGTAGGAATCCTATCTTATCGCGTAAATAAACAGCACATAAGCAACCGAAAAAAAGAAATGAATACATCATTTTATATATGGATGGGAGTGCTTGGGGTTATAGCCGGACTAAACCTTATTATGTCAAAAAAACAAAAGGACTCAAAGCCACAGACTATTGGAATCTTGTTTAACGAATTTGCTCTTGTATGTATCGTCATCGCTGTAATTATTTCGTTTTTCACGAAGTAATGTCGAAGTAGTAAAACCCCTAAAATATAAATCCAAGTTTATAATTTGTATTCTCGGGAACGATTTCCGGATTTTCTAAGACTATTATTCTCAAATTGTGCGTAATTTTGTTAAACGTACCATTGTAGTATAACAACATATTGGCTCTGTATGAATCTATGAAACAATCAGTTTTTATAATTTTTTTGTGTGTCATTCTCGGTGCCTGTTCATCGGTGCATCGGGCAGGGATGTTGTCTTCATCTGAGGTTATCGGATATGCAAGCAATGGTTATATCATGGATAAAAATAAGGAGATAATCGGATATTACAGAAATGGATATATATTAGATGCCAACAATCATGTCACAGGCACATATCGTAACGGATACGTATTCAACACAAATGATAGTATCATTGCACAATATTCAAATGGTTATATCTGGAATTAGTCCATTAATAATACAAGTAATACTATAAAATTATGAAAAGAGTGAATTTGAGAATTATACTTCCCTTGATGTTGATTATGATGTGTGTTTCCAATATGGTTGCCCTTTCAGGAAGATGGCGCGGGGATATTGCCGTTGGTCCGGTCAAGGTGCCGTTGGTATTCAACTTCAAAGTGAATGATGCGGGTGCAACCGAAGTAACCTTGGATTCACCACAACAAAATGTCAAGGACCTCACTGCTGAGGTTAAATATTGCGAAGGAGATAGTGTAGCGGTTGAATGCAAGATGATAGGTGCCGTTTATTCGGGTAAAGTAATTGGAAATGAAATAAAAGGAACCTTCTCTCAACGAGGGTTTAATCTTCCGCTTACCCTTTCTCAAGAGCTACCTTTGTCAGAGAGACGACCGCAGACTCCCGTACCTCCATTCCCTTACGAGGTAAAAGATACTGTCTTCACCTCTTCCGACGGCACAATTCTCGCCGGAACACTTACCATTCCTGCCAATTCCATTGGTAAAAAACCTAATATCGTGGTGATGGTTACGGGTAGTGGACCGCAAAACCGAGACGAAGAATTATTTGAACACCGTCCATTCGCTGTAATTGCTGACTATCTTGCAAGAAATGGAATTGCATCGTTCCGTTATGATGACCGTGGCGTTGCTTCATCGAAAGGAGACTTTGCAAAAGCTACCATTAATACGTTTAAAAGTGATGCAGAAAGCGCCTTGAATTTTGTAAAAACTTTTCCAGAGTTTGGGAAAGCCGGAATTCTCGGGCATTCTGAAGGAGGTACTCTCGCCTCTCTGATAGCTTCAGAAGGTAACCCCGATTTTATAGTTTCCCTTGCAGGAATGGTTATATCCGCTAAAGAAACGCTGATAGCTCAGAATATGCTTACACTTGATCAATGGGGAATCTCAGGAGAGCAGAAAGATGCATCTTTAAAGCTTATTGAAAAATTATTTGATACTATCATAGATCAATACAATCAAGGTATCTCTACTCCTATAGATCTTGACCAGCTATGCAAAGATAATTCAATAGAAGTACCTACATTGGTTCTTGAATCTATTAAACATAACAACGCAATGCGCTCAGGATATTTTGACAGTCTTGTAAGTCTTGATCCTACCGAGGCTTTGAAAAAAATAAAATGTCCCGTATTGGCTATTAACGGCAGTATTGATACACAAGTTGATGCCGAGAAGAATCTTGCCGCTTTCAAACAGTATGTACCTACTGCACAAATCAAAAGGATGGAAGGACTTAATCATCTTATGCAGCATGGCAAGACAGGGGAAACAACAGAATATACTGAAATCAAGGAAACTATTTCTCCGGAAGTTCTTCAGATTATATTAGATTTTATAACAAAACAATAATATACATAGAAATTAACGATAACACATATCTTTTCCCTCAGCGCAGGCTGAGGGATTTTTCTTTCCCCGACCGTTCCTGCTCGTTCAAGCGTAGGCGGCAGCCTAAAGTTCTGCGCTTGGATTAATTCAATTCCTTCCTTTAAGCGAATGGCGGCCTCCCATACATAATCCAACAAAGTAATGGTAATGCAACCTGCTCCGCAGGTTGCGCTTCGTTGTGTGAGTTGCCTCGGGTTCACTCCCTTCGGTCGTCGGAACCCGAGGTTACAAAGTATGTAACCCACATTCGTGGGTTTGAGGTCTTTCTATGGGTTAAGATAGAGACATAAATAGATCTAATTCTATGGGTTAAGACAGAGATATAAATAGATCTAATTGGGGATTTATAAGGATAAACATAAAAAATTTTTTAAATCCGAATAGGGGTATTTAGATATTTTATACTCTATAGAGTGTAATCGCGATTAAAACAGCATTTATCTCGAATTTATATCGAAAATGAATTATGACTGACCAAATGAAAAAATCGTTGCAGTTTGTAACGAGATTCTATACCCCCGGGATCTTGCATCCCGATTCTTCATTCATCATGAAGGATACCCCTTTCTGGAAACGACACGCAGTGGCAGCTTCGCTTATTGGCACCGCACTTGTGGCAGCTGCCGCTGTCACCACATACTTTGCTTTAAATCCTGCTGAACCAAAGCAGGAAATCCCTGCGAAGGAAGAGGTGCAGGAAGCGCCCATAGATACTATACAAGAAAGCCCCGCAGCGGAGGAAGTTAAGAAAATGGTGTTTGAAGATGCCGAACTTTCTGATGTGGTGAAAGCTATTGAAAAAGAGTATGGAGTGAAAGTAGTGGGGCCGACCGAGGGACAGCCTCGTCTAACTTTAAGTTATCATGGAACAGCAGAAGATCTTGTTGCAACAATCAACGACCTGCTCGGCACTAATTTGACAATCACGAAAAAATGATAAGACTAAGAATTATTGCGTTTCTCGCGCTGACAATGATAGCCTTCTCGATGATAGCTCAGAAGGTAAGCATAAAGGCTAATAATCTTCCGGCAGAGAAAGTGTTTGCCGAGCTGATGAATCGTAGTGGGAAGAATTTCATCTATCCCTCCGATTTATTGAAATCATTGAGGGTGACAGTTACAGCCAATAATGAGCCATTGGAGCAGGTGCTCAATAAAATGCTTTCCAAAACAGAGATTGGCTATCGCATCCGCGGAAATAACGTGATGCTTTTCAGAAAAGAAAAACCGCAACCAAGAAAGGTAACATTGAGTGGATTCGTAAGAGAAGAGGGGAGCGAAGAGGCTATTCCCGGTGTGATTATCACAGTTCTTCCCTCAAATATACGTACTGCCACAAATGCCCAGGGTTTCTATTCCGTGACCTTTCCGGCCGGTGAAGTATCAGTTAATTTCAGTGGGGTCGGATATGAAACCCACAAAGTGGAAGATGTAAGGCTTTCTGCATCTAAAAAGATGGATGTTACCCTTTCCGAAGATTCAAAAATGTTAGAGGGGGTTACAGTGATAGGTAATCTAAACACAGAACGAGCCATTAATTCCGCCGAGATTGGATCATTGAACGTCAGCCGGGCCTCGATACTTGCCACTCCCGTTATTTTCGGAGAAAGCGACGTGATAAAGACCCTGCAATTAGAGCCGGGAGTATCGGCAGGTGTTGAAGGGATGGCAGGAATGAATGTCCACGGTGGAGGTTCGGATGAAAACCTGTATATGCTCGATAATATCCCGCTGTATCAAGTGAATCATTTAGGAGGACTCTTCTCAGCCTTCAATACAGAAGCACTCCGAAACGTGGATTTCTACAAATCATCATTCCCCGCAAAATATGACGGACGTCTCTCTTCATATATGGATGTCAACACCAAAGACGGAAGTATGGAATCGCATCATGGAGGGGTGAAGATCGGTCTGACCTCCGCTGCAGTGAATGTGGATGGCCCGATATGGAAGGGTCACACCTCCTATTCAATTGCTGCCCGACGCTCTTGGTATGACGTCTTCACATTCCCTGTCTGCGCTATAATAAACAGCTTCAAAGAGGACAAAGATGATGAAAAGATTAATTTCGGATATGCCTTCACCGATATCAACGCAAAGATTAATCATCGTTTTTCCGATAGAAGCCGAGTGTATGCCATGTTCTATTATGGGGAGGATTATCTCAATCTGAAAAACAGCTATGCTTGGAATAATGAAAAGGATATAGATAAGTCGAATCTTCGATGGGGTAATATCGTTGCTTCCGCAGGCTGGAACTATGTATTAAGTCCGAACCTATTCGGAGAAGTTACAGGAGCATTCAGCCGATATTCATCCAACCTGATGCATTCAGAAGAGTCTTTGGAAAAAGAAGATGATGATAAGGATTACACTCAGGAAACATTCGATAAGGTTAGTACGCGAAATTACATTCAGGATTGGATTCTTAAATGTGATTTTGACTGGCGACCTCATCCTGCTCATCGTGTCACTTTCGGAGGAGGATATACGCGCCATTCATTCCTTCCTTCATTGACCAAGCGAACGCTGATAAGCGGTGATCTTACGGCAGAAGTGGAAGATCGCGTGGATTCCTACGGAGCAAATGAATTTAATCTCTATGCAGGTGCCGATTGGACACCCTTCTCGCAACTGCGCCTGAATTATGGTCTGCATTACTCCATATTCAATATCGACGGCAAGACACATAACACCCTCTCGCCTCGTGTTTCATTCCGTTTTCAGACAGGAAAAAACTGGTCGATAAAAGGAGGATACTCGCGCACGGTGCAATATGTGCATCAACTCTTGCAAAGTTCTATCTCTCTTCCCACCGACCAATGGGTGCCTATTGTCGGCGACCAGCGTCCGCAGATTGCTGACAAGATTGCAATAGGAGGATACTATTCTCTCAACAATCAGTTCACATTCTCGGTAGAAGCCTATTATAAGTGGATGAAGAATCTTCTTGAATATGCTGATGAGTATTATCTTCTTCCTCCTGATGAAGAATGGAACTCTAAACTAACTGCCGGAAGTGGAACAGCAAAAGGGATAGATTTCAAAATAAGCAAAGATTACGGAAAGATTTCGGGTCATATTGCCTATTCTCTTCTTTGGGCTGATCGTCAGTATCCTGATAAGAATGGTGGAAAGAAATTTCCTGCACGTTTCGACAACCGTCATAAGATAAATGTGATGGTAAATTGGAAGATATCTCAGAAATGGGATGTATCGGCATCATGGATAGGGATGAGCGGCAATCGTATCACCCTTCCTACGCAGATGTGGGAGGATCCCTCATTAGGGCCATGGAATTATGATATGCTGCTTCCTGTGGAAGAAAATAATTACCGGCTTCCGTTCTATCATCGTCTCGATCTTAATTTTCGTCGCACCACACGCCACGGCTATTGGGATTTCTCCCTTTACAATGCCTACTGCAACATGAATCCTATCGCAGTGGTGCGCGATTACGATGATATCTATCCCGGGTCTTGGGACACTTCTTGGGATGAGAATGCTCATAACTATACCAAGCCCGTATTCAAGAAACTTAAACTTATTCCAATAATCCCCTCAGTATCCTACACATGGCTATTCTAAGAAAAATATATCTTCTCCTGCTCATTTCAGCCTTGGCGATGAGCCTGACCTCATGTTATGAGAATTTTGAACCCGATATTGAGTCGGTTCCTGTATTATGTATGAATTCGGAGATCACTCCCGGAGATTCCATCAATGTTTTCCTGACTCGCACATGGTGTTGGAGCGAGGGTAGGGATGAAAGCCTCGACCTCGACGTTACGGACGCTGATGTGCGCTTGATAGTCAACGGAGAATATAAAGAGACACTCCGTCCTGGTATATTGCAACCTTCACATATTGTTTATCCCATGCCTAAAGAGCGGAAATGCTATCAGAGCCAATATCGTCCGAAAAGCGGCGATGAAATACGTCTTGAAGCCTCCTCTCCTAAGTATGGTGAAGCTTTCGCAGAGGTTACAGTTCCTTATCCTGTGCCTATTGATAGATTAGAACCCCAGATTCAGAGTTTTACTGCTTTGGGTGACACTACGGGTTTCCCTGCGGTTGCCAATAGGTGCGAATTTATCATGCGCTTTAAATTGCTCGTGCATTTCACAGATCCGGGAGAGTCGGTGAATTACTATGATCTGAGTGTTGGCCCAACCCGATATGTCAACTATGACAACGAGGCGGAAGCTTATCTAAGTTCCTTTTTCCCTGATTTCACCGGCGAACCGCTATTCACTGAGCATGTCTCAATATTGGAGTCAGTTATTGCGGATACCAGTGGTTATACAATCTTCTCAGATCGTCAGATAAACGGTCATTCCTATCCGCTACGCATCAGCTATGATGATTGCTCTTTCTACTATCGCAATCCAACGAACTTGGATGGACCGAAAGAATATGGAATAAAAGTTTCTCTCCGGCATGTGGATCCGACATATTATAAGCATGTAATCTCAGTTTGGGAAGCGAATGATGCAATAGTCGGATCGCTCGGAGGAGTAGGGCTTGCACCGGCAGTGTATCCTTATAGTAATGTCTCAACAAAAGCCGGAGTGGTTGCTGCTTACGCGGTGTCGGAGCTTACTTTGCCTATGGTGGATCTGATTCGCATTGCCGGGAAGAAATAAAAAAACTAACTTTGCAGTTGAAAATGACAGCACGCGAATTTGAACGCATTTATAGGAAACTCTATATGCCTCTTTGTATGTATGCCTTGCATATCACGGAGGATGTAGCCGTAGCAAACGATACGGTTCAGAACTCCTTTGCGCAAGTTTGGGATATGATCAGAGAAGGATATGAGATAGATGCAATTGAAAAATATATGTTCCGCACTGTTCGCAACGCAGCTTTGCAGCTGTTGCGTTGCGAACAGCGCTATGTTTCGCTTCCGGAAGAGGAGAAGGATGTGGCGGAGGAGGATATTGATACAGCTGAACGAGATGCGCGACTATGGACAGCGATAGACTCCATGCCTCCTCGACGACGAGAAATCTTCCTTATGAGCAAGCGCGATGGGATGACCTATTCAGCCATAGCCGAGGAATTAGGGATATCAATAAAGACAGTTGAAAATCAGCTTGCCAAAGCCACATCAACTCTTCGTGCCAATACACATATCCTGACTTTTATCCTGCCATTCCTTTAAAAAATATAGTAAAAGTGCATTAACCCGTATTTTATTTTTAAACAAAGGCGCAAAAGCTATTGTTAAAAAAGATGTAACATTAAAATAGAAAAGGTATGCACATGGCAGATGCGCTGGTTTCACCGGCGGTGGCAGGAACGGCAGGAGCCGTAGCAGTGGCTCTAATCGCAGTGGCCTCAAATAAAGTGAAGAAAATCGAGCGAGATGATATAGTCCCGATGATGGGAGTGTTGGGAGCATTTGTGTTTGCAGCTCAGATGATTAATTTCTCCATTCCCGGCACAGGATCAAGCGGACATATCATCGGAGGTGTATTGCTTGCCGCTCTCATTGGTCCGTGGGCTGCCTTCATCACACTATGCTCCGTGCTGATTATCCAATGTCTTATATTTGCCGACGGCGGGATGATGGCATTGGGGTGCAATATTATTAATATGGCGGCAATGAGTTGCCTTGTGGCAGCTCCTCTTATCTACCGACCGATAGCCGGGAATGGTGAAAGTGTATGGAAAATTACCTTAGGGGCAGTTCTTGCATCCATCGTCGGTCTGGAACTTGGCGCACTCCTCGTGACAGCTGAAACAGAGCTTTCCGGTGTAACCGCACTTCCCACNAAAGATTTCNTNGGACTNATGACTTCCATTCATCTTGCAATNGGAGCCGTTGAAGGNGTNGCNACAGCNGTNGTTCTATCCTTCGTGGCGAAATACAAGCCCGATATGCTGTATTCCAATTATCTTGAAGAGAAAAGAGCCGGAAATCATAAGATGTCGAAGAAAACAAAGGTTGTTCTGGGGTCATTCTTGGCNTTAGCTATTGTGATGGCAGTTGGCTTCACATGGTTTGCATCAAGCAATCCCGATGGNCTTGAATGGTCGATAGCAAGAATCACAGGCGACACCGAACTTGGCACAGCCTTAGTTCCCTCNACNGCCTTTATGCCNGANTATGATTCCACATTTGCCGGATTAGTAGGGGGAGCAATNGTTATGGTTATGTTATGGTGCATATGTGCGCTNCTCTTCCGCAAAAGAAAACAAACCGCTTAAACTTACGCNGGAATCACTTTGAAAAATNGATAANACCTAAATAAAATTGAGCAANCTTGAAAAGGCATATCTGACTATCAGAAGTCTTGATACACGCCGGGCAGGAGATAAAACCTGTCCGGATATGCTCATTATAACCCTTGTCTATCTGATTGCCGTGTTGAGTGTGCCGATCTATGCACCCCAGAAACTGATATGGCTCGCGGCGTATCCCATTATAGCCTCCGAGGCATACGGAATAGGATATTGGGCTGTGTTGAAAAAATCCTTATGGATTATCCCTTTCTTAATATTGATAGGCATATTTAATCCAATCTTTGATAAGCAGACAGCAATTGAGATTCATGGATTGAAGATAGACAGGGGTTGGATAAGTTTTATATCGATATTATTGCGCGGACTTCTCTCATTGCAGGCGGTGGTCTTGATGATAGAAAAGATAGGATTCCTGGATATATTCAATCTCCTGCGACGCCTTGGATTTCCCTCCGTTTTATGCACCCAATTGCTTCTTACCTATCGCTATTTAGCTGTAATAACAGAAGAAGCACTTATAATGAAACGAGCAAGAGAAGCACGAGGATATGGGCGTAAATCCTATCCTTTCAAGATGTGGGGCAGATTTATCGGACAGTTACTGATCCGGAGCACGCGACGTGCCACCAACATTCATCGTGCCATGAAAGCAAGAGGTTTTTCAGGCACACTTCCGCTTGGAAGCAAGGAAGTATGGACAGCAGATTGTTTTATACGCTTGGGAATATGGACAGCTGTGATTTGTGCGCTCAGATTTATTGATTTCTCAAAAATTATAACGAACTTTGTAGGATGAGTCATCATTTTGTAAGATATACCAATGTCGGATACCGTTATGAAGACGGCACACAGGCTCTTAAAAGCGTTAGCTTTGAAGTGACTCATGGAGAGCGGGTGGCATTGCTCGGATTAAACGGATCTGGAAAATCAACTCTTCTTCTCATGACTGATGCTTTGCTTCTACCGTCTTCCGGAGAGGTGAACGTCGGCGATATTCCGGTAGGGAAGAAAACAGCAGAGACAATACGTCGTTCGGTAGGATTCGTGTTTCAAAATCCGGATGATATGCTCTTTATGCCCACGATTTATGATGATGTAGCCTTTGGGCCGCGCAATATGAATCTTCCGGAAGAGGAGGTGAATCGGCGAGTGAATAAGGCCTTGGAGGAGGTAGGATTGAGAGGTGTAGAGAAGAAAGCGTCATTTCAATTATCGGGAGGACAGAGGCGAAGTGCGGCGATAGCTTGCGTATTGGCAATGGAGCCGGATATCCTTCTTCTCGACGAACCCTCCGCAAATCTTGATGCGAGGGCAAGACGAGGATTAATTGAGATTCTCAAAAGATTCAGACACACCATAATTCTTGCCACCCACGATTTTGATATGGCTCGCGAACTATGCGAACGATCGGTAATCTTGGCAGATGGTGTAGTGGCAGCTGACGGTCCGACCCGGGCACTTCTTGATGACGATGAGATAATGAAAAAGACCGGATTAAAATAAAGAAAGATGAATAAATTAGTTTACATATCATTGGCAGCCCTCTCATTGGTTGGTTGCAAGAACGGTGGAAAAGATACGAAAGATTCAATCGTCGTTGATACAACCGTGATCTCCGAGTCGCTTGACGCTCGTGCAAACGACACCGACACATTACTCGGCGGAAAGACTGAGAAAGAACTTGCAGCCGCAACAATTAAAGTTGTTGAGAACGACTCGAAAGATAATAAGGAGGAAAAGAAAACAGACAATGGGGTGGTGAAAGATCTTCCATCAAATGGGAAAGGATCTTTCCTTGATTTCACTGCTTCCTGGTGTGGTCCCTGCAAAATGATGAAACCGGTGGTCAATGAATTGGAAGACACATACGATGACTACATTAATTTCGTTATAATAGATATAGATGCCAACCCGGAGTTGGCTCAGAAATATGGGATTCGCGCTGTGCCGACTTTTATCTTCCTTGATTCGAAAGGGAATGTTCAGAAAAGGGTAGAGGGGGTGGTGGATCAGGCCGTGCTCGAAAACCAGATAAATATGATGATCAGCAAATGATTCAGAGTGGTCGAAGCTGATGTTTATAAATATAAATGATATGAAAATCAGGATTGGAATAATAAGTGCAATATTGGGCGCAGTTGGATTATTTCCCGTAGGGATGAAGGGGGAGACCGTGTCGCAAAAGCAAGCGATGGGGATTGCCCAGACATTTTTCAATACGCTCTATGGGGAGGTTACGGCTCCTCCAAAATTAGTGTGGAATGGNCGTCAGCTTACCACCGACCGTCTTTTCAATCCTTTTTATATCTACAATTCTCCCAAGGGAGGATTTGTGATTATATCTGCCGAGAATAAGGCATATCCTATTTTAGCCTACGGTAAGAATACTGCTTTCAGTCGCGACCAATTAGGCGAAGATGAGAATGATTTGCTGAAACAGTATGCGCGCGAGATTGAGATGATTCGATACGATAGCCGGATTCCTACTTCCGCTTTGAGTGCATGGCAGAATATGAACACTTATCTTGACCGTACTGTAAAGACCCCCTATGCCACTTCTGAATTCAATAATCTTTCTGAAGAAAGAAAGGATAAGATAGAGGAGATCGACCGCCGCAACGGATGGATTGCGATGCCTACGGCGGTGGAATTTGCCATCTATGATCCGGATGCTTATCGCGACATAACTCTTGATGATGTCTTGGCAGAGGAGGAAGAGGAGATCCCTTTTGCATTCTATGAGGATTTTCTTGCCACAATTGCTGCAGAATCTGCCGCGCGCGACCTTGCATTGGAGGAGATGCTTACCCCTACAAAACCTATAGTGAAATCTTTAGGAGGAGGTCATTTTGAGATCTCTTTTCCGGAGGATATCCGATTGATGCGAGTATATGGGATGAACGGAGGAATGGGAATGGAGCGTTATTTCAAGGAAACGCCGGTGGTGAATATTGATCTTTCAGCGNTTGACCCCCGGTTTCTATGTGGGGCTTGTTCTCTCCGACAGTGGAAAAATATATGGATTCAAGCTATATAGATAATGTAACAAAGATATGAGTAAACTACGAGAATCTAAGGGGATTGCATGGGTAGGATTGTTTTTGTGTATAATAGTTTTGGTATTGTCATTAGCAATACCGGGAGTGAAGAAAGAATGGTGGGAGCTGATTGATATCTTTTTCATCTTCATGATGGTCTTCTCGCATCTTGCAGCCCTCTATCTTGCCAAAATGAGCCAACCGGCAGCTCGTATGCTTGATAAGTTCGCNTTCGCCTTCGGCGTGATAGGTCTGATATCTTTCATAGTAATTTTCTTCGTGAATCAATAAAAAAGAATTCATAATAAAACTGAGGATTGGATAAACTCTATTTGCCAATCCTCAGTTTTTTTATGCTANCTTAAAGGTAATTATGAGGATATTCATATTTTTTTAAGATAGAGCGTCTTGATTATGGAGATATAGTCATTGCGACTTTTCTCGCAGTGTATTTGTGAGTTAGACAAATTTTCACTATCTTTGCATTATCAGTTTATGTGCAAATGCACGCTTTTAGATAATGGAGATTATGAAGAAGTAGCCTCGCTGCGCAATATTGACGATTCCTTCAAGAAAATCATTATCATTGGCGAGGACACACCTATTTTGAGAAACGAGGCTGGGATCACAACTATAGGTATATATGACTTCCTTTTAAATGAAAATTCATTGGATCTTTAGTGCGAATCAATATCCCTATATATTTNATTTAGTGCTAAGACAGTAAATAAGAAGTTAGCCATTAAAATGGTGTTATTGACCATCAGATTTGAACCTATGANACAGTTATGTCATTCTAAGAATATCTTTATATTCAATATGTAATTGAGTGTTGAATATAGAAAATTATGTAGGTTTAATTGAAGAATGAATTTTTAATAACTTTTCAGAATAAATTTTATAGATTCTTAAAAGTGGTTAATTATCAGTTGCTTATTAAACTATTGATAGTTTTGGAGGTCAAATAAACAAAACAAATATAATAAACTAAAAGAAATGACTATGAGAAAGAAAATCTTAGGTATTGCATTCGTTGCAATGACAATATTTGCCGCAAACAGCTTCGCTCAAACACCCATAGCCAACGACAATTCTATAAAGGTCGAAAATGTTAAGGGTAAGAAAACCAATAAGCAGCAGAACAAACGCAACCCTTACGAAGGTCTCACTTTAACAGACGTTCAGAAGACACAACTTCAGCAACTCGATGAAAAACGAGCAGCTCAGCGTAAAGAAAACGCTGAAGCAAAGAAAGCGGAAAAACAGCAGAAGAATGCTGACCGTATGGCAGCTCGTAAAGCTGCTAAGATGGAATACCTTCAGGAGGTGAAGGGCATCGTCGGTCCTGAGCAGTATGTTGTTTTTCTCGAAAATTTCTATGTAAATGGAAATTCTCAAGGTGCAAAGAATAAAATGCAGTCTTCCCATAAAGGAGGCAAGAACTCCGCTCACGTTAAAAATATGAAGGGACGTAAAGGCGAGAATGGTAAAGGTTCAAAAGTTCGCGGTGACAAGCAAGGCACACGAGTAATAGCAGGCAAGCAGACCGCACAACTCTAATCACAGAGTTTCATCCATAAAAAAGCGAATAGAATACGTGTAGTGTTCTATTCGCTTTTTTAGTAGGTATATGATATGTCGGACAATTCACACATTATTTGCGGGGGCGCCCTCCGCGATTACCTCCTCGATTTTCGGTGAAAGGTTTGGCATCTTCAGTCAGTTTGAGTTCAACACCGTTAGAGAGCTCAATTTTGTATCCACCGCGTTTATGCGAGATTTCAACGATTTTCTTACCGGGATATTTTGTGGCGACATATTTCGATATGGCAGAAGGTATGATTGCAGCCGGAACTGCGTTACCCTTGGCAGCCTTTACCTCTTTCCAATCGCCGTTATCGCGGAAATCTACTTCTGCACCGCTGATGAGATCCACCTCAAATTCAGTTCCGCGGCGTCCTTCGTCCTTCTCTGCTTTCTTTACTTTGTCGCCCGGAAAGTGTTTGCTGAGAAAAGTCTGAGCTGCCTTGGGAAGTTGAGATTGGTTGATAGGTGTTCCGGCAAAAACAAGCGCCGGAAACGATGCTGTGAAAGCCACAAGCATCATGAAAACGATTCTTTTCATTTGCTATAATTATTTTGTTTAAAAATATTGTAAAGATTATTGAAAGCTTCTGTGTAAGTGCGTCCAACAGGAATATAATTATCGTAATTTTTAAGAAAAATCCGGCGATTGGAGAATTTCTCTATCGCATTAAGGGAGACGATAAAAGAGCGGTGAACTCTGATGAAACGGCTGGAGGGCAATACGTTTTCTATCTCTTTCATCGTAATCTGAGATATTATTACCGGCAATCCGGGTCGGAAAACCTTGACATAATTATCCATTGCCTCCACATAAGAGATGTCATCGACTTCGACCACAACAGTCTTATATTCTACCTTCAGTGTTAGCGTATCTCGTCTTAATCCGCTTGCTCTCTTTGCATTGATAAGTAAGAGCGCTTTTTGCACTGCACGTTCAAACCGCGGATAGAATATAGGCTTATGCAGAAAATCTACGGCATCGACATTGAAGCCGTCAAGTGCGTACTCCGAATAAGCCGTTGTAAATATTACGCAGGTGCCGTCCGGAATTTCTTTTGCAAGTTGCACTCCATTGTGGGAATTCATCTCAATATCAAGAAATACGATATCAGGGAGGGTGTGCTTGATACAAGCCATCCCTTCTATCGGCGATGTGAAACACTGCAGTTCAATATTGCCGAATCGTCGGCAATACTCTTGAATTATGCTCAGAGCTATCGGCTCATCATCTATTGCAACACATTTAATCATGATTTCAGATATATTTGAAGCGATGCATTGAAAATGCCGTTATTATTGGTTATTATAAGTTCATATTTCCCGGGGTAAAGCAATTCGAGGCGTTTGCGGCAGTTTTCGATACCCATATGTTCGCCGATTCTTTTTACCGGAAATATTTTATTGGAGGTCGTAAACGACAGATAGCCGTCATGCTCAGACAGACTGATAAATATGGTGCTCTCCTCCACCGGAGACACTCCATGCTTAAAACAATTTTCGACAAAAGTCACAAGAAGCATAGGAGGGATCATAAGGCTATCATTAAGAATATCTATGTTGAGTGCCACCTTGGTTCTGTCGTTCAATCGAAGAGACTGCACCTCAACGTATTCGCGAATATATTCAGATTCCTCAGCCAAGGCCACAAGGTCACGATTGGAAGATGTATGAATGTATCTCATCATCGAGATAAATTTCTCAAGCGATGGGAGTGCATTTTTGTTTTCTGTAAGGAACAGCCCATAAAGAGAATTGAGGGTGTTAAACATGAAATGAGGTTTTATCTGTGCCTTATACAGTTCAATTTCAGCTTTGTCTCTTTCCGCTTCGGCTCCCCTGAGACGAGCCTTCTGTATATTAGTCTGCACAAGCAACCCCACAGAAAAGCTGAATGCTTCCACTATCATAAACAGAGTCCATAGAGCTTGTTGATATTGGAGTATCTGAGGCAGATATCTCACAATCCCTTTATCATGAATATTCGGTTTCGGGATGTATAATTCTATGCTGGAAAGGAGAAATGTCACAATAAATGAGATCAGAATTATTATGGCACTACAAATCTTTTTATTGCTACCGCCGAACAGGAATGGAATAGTGAAAGCACGGTTAATGATATAGATGAAATAGAGCCAAACGCCGGCAAGCACCATATAGGCCGTGAAGTTGTGCACCCACCTTTCAATGGGTGATAACGCCACCATTATCGGAAGCACGACAAGGCAGAACGCAAGGTCTATATAGAGAGCGAGATTTTTCATTTTATAATTTCACTGCAAAGTTAACTATTTTAGAATTAAGTAAGTAGTCGCTACGTCATCATTAGCCACTACTATAATGCTGTTGGTCATTTATTAGTCTGACTGATATAAGACAACAAGGTTTAATTCATTAAATTTGTCGTAAAATTAAAGAATCATGACAGTAAAAACTTTTATAGACCGTCCGATACTTGCGGGCGTCATCTCAGTGTTGATTGTTGCACTCGGCATATTGGGACTTATCCAATTACCGATCGAGCAATTCCCTAATATAGCACCTCCGACGGTGCGAGTATCCGCAACATACACCGGTGCTAATGCCGAAACGGTACTAAAAAGTGTCATCGTGCCTCTTGAGGAGTCACTCAACGGTGTGGAGGATATGATGTATATGACATCTACTGCCACAAATACAGG